>DATAOR010000120.1:0-7489 GCA_036265635.1 Gemmatimonadales bacterium | reverse complement strand
AGCCTCCTGCGCCGGCTGCTGGTCCGAATGCAACCGCTGGGCCTGAACAGTTTTGCGGCCTACCTCCGCCTGCTGGAAGCCGATCCTGAAGAGTTCAGTCGCCTGTTCAATACGATCCTGATCAACGTCACGGGCTTCTTCCGGGACGGGGCCGGCTGGGACGCGCTCCGGGACCAGGTCATCCCCGGCATGCGCGGAAAGCCCGGCGCGACCGACCCCATCCGGGTGTGGAGCGCCGGCTGCGCCTCCGGCGAAGAGCCCTACTCGGTCGCCATGGTGCTGGCCGAGGCCCTCGGGCTGGAGCAGTTCCGCGACCGGGTGAAGATCTACGCCACCGACGTGGACGAAGAAGCGCTGAGCCAGGGGCGGCACGCGGCCTACGGCCCTCGCACGGTGGAGAACGTGCCCCGCCCCCTGCTCGAGCGCTACTTCGACCAGGTCAACGACCGGTTCGTGGTCCGGAAGGACATTCGGCGGTCCGTCATCTTCGGCCGGCACGATCTGATTCAGGACGCACCCGTCTCGCGGATCAACCTGCTGCTCTGTCGCAACTGCCTGATGTACTTCCACAGCGAGGCCCAGCACCGGATGCTGGCCCGGTTCCATTTCGCCCTCGTGGCCGGTGGCGTGCTGTGGTTGGGAAAAGCGGAGACTCTGCAGGCGCTAAGCGTCGCCTTTCAGCCGGTGCATATCGGGTGCCGGCTGTTCCGCAAGACGGACGGTCAGCCGGAGAGCCGGCACCTGACCGGTACATCGTCGCACCTGACCGGTACGTCGTCGCACCTGACCGGTACATCGTCCCCCGGCTACGAGCGGCATCGCCGGCTGCGGGACGCGGCCGGCGAGCCGGGCCCTGCGGCGCGCCTCCTGGTGGACCGCGATGGCATCGTGGTCCATCTAAACCAGCCCCTGCGCACCATCTTCGGGCTCTCGACCAGGGACATCGGCCGCCCGCTCCGGGAGCTGGAGCTGTCCTACCACCCGTTCGAGCTGCATCGGCGCATCGAGCGGGCCTACGCGGAACGGGAGCCGTCGGTGGCGCTCGACGGACGGTGGACCGGTCCGGGTGGGCATCGCATGGCGCTGGACCTGTCGATCACGCCACTGCTCGACTCGGACGGGACGGCGCTTGGGCTCAGCATCGAGTTTCAGGACGTCACCCGGCGAGGTGTGCTGCAGGAGGACGTCCAGCCGTGGTAGACAAACTCTCGGCCTTCGGCACCCGGCTGGAAGAGTTGCGTGGCCGCCTCGAGCGGCTGCGGGGGGGCGGGCGACCGTCCGATGAGACAGCTGATGAGCTGCTGCAGGCCCTGGGGGAGTTGCAGATCGCCGAGGAGGAGCTGCGACAGCAGCGCGAGGAGCTGGCCGGCACCCATGATGCCCTGGAAGAGGAGCGCCGGCGCTACCAGCAGCTGTTCCATTACGCCCCCGACGCCTACTTCCTCACCGATCTCAGCGGGATCGTCCGCGAAGCCAACCTGTCCGCCGCCCGGCTGCTCGACGTCAAGCCGCGGCTCCTCATCGGCAAGGCGGTCGTATCCCTGGTGGCGCTGGAAGACCGCCCCCGCATCCGGGCCGAGCTTGGCCGCTGGCGCTCCGAGCCGACGCCCAAGGTGCTGGAGCTGCGGCTGCAGCCGCGGAACGGCCCGCCACTCGACGTGGCCATCGCCCTGTCGGTCGCCCGGGGCGGAGCCAAGGACACCGCGATCGGCTTCCGCTGGCTGGTGCGGGACATCTCGGCCCAGCGACGGCTGACCGAGGAGCTGCAGCATCGGGAGCGGTCCGCCCGCCGGGAGGCCGAGGCCAGCGAGGCTCGCGCCCGGCACGTCCAGAAGCTGGAGAGCATCGGCGTGCTCGCCGGCGGGATCGCCCACGACTTCAACAATCTGCTGCACGTGGTCCTGGGCAACGCCGACCTGGCCCGGCTTCAGCTGGGCGCCGAGGACCCCGCCCTTGAGCATCTGGACGAGGTCATCCGTGCCACCCAGCGGGCGGCCGAGCTGACCCAGCAGCTCCTGGCCTACTCCGGGCGAGGGTCCTTCGAGCTCCGCCACCTCGATCTCTCCAGTGAGATGCGGGACATGGCGACGCTGCTGCGCACCGCTATCGCCAAACATGCCTCGCTGGTCTGGCAGCTCGAGCCCGATCTGCCCGCCGTGATGGTCGATCCCACCCAGCTGCGCCAGATCGTGATGAACCTGATCACCAACGCCTCGGATGCGCTGGCCGACGCGCCGGGCACCATCACCCTGCGGACCGGCCAGAGCCGTGAGCGGAGCGGGTCGGAGGAGACGAACTTCGTGTTTCTGGAAGTTGCCGACACCGGCTGCGGCATGGACACCAGCACCCTCCAGCGGATCTTCGATCCGTTCTTCTCCACCAAGTTCGCCGGGCGTGGACTGGGGCTGGCGGCAGTTATGGGAATCGTGGAAAGCCACAAGGGACTGGTCCAGATCCAGACCAAGCCGGGAGAAGGGACCACGTTCCGGGTGCTCCTCCCGGCAGTGGCGGACGGCGCGGACGCACCCATCCACCACCCGTCCGGGACGTATTGGCGCGGGCGGGGCACGGCCCTGGTGGTCGAGGACGAGGAGGGGGTCGGTGACGTGGTCGGGCGGATGCTCGAGCGGCTGGGTTTCGAAGTCCGCTCGGCCCGGGACGGAGTGGAGGCGCTGGAGCTGCTGGAGCGCGACAGCGACTCCGTGACCGTCGTGTTGCTGGACCTGTCGATGCCCAGGATGGGCGGCTCGGAATGCCTGCACCACATCCGCCGCCGCTGGCCGGACCTGCTCGTGGTGCTCATGAGTGGCTATACCGAGCAGGACATCGCCGGCAAGCTGCTGGCACCGCCTGACGGCGCCGCCGGCTTCCTCCAGAAACCGTTCCTGCCCCAGGACCTAAGCAGCGTCCTGCGCCACCTTCCCCTGCCGCTCAGCGGGTGACCGGCACGGGACGTGCAAGTCTCTGCCCTCCCGGCATCTCCTGCGGTTCGCACCCGGGCAGGTCGGTTTGGAGTCCTGCGATCTAAGTGATTATGATTCAGTCACATCCGCTGCCAGGCGCCGGCGGGGTGGACGTGGGCCTGGCAGCCCGGTAGGATGCGGATCACGGTCCAAGTGTCTCGCGGTGATCCATTGTGGCACACCGGGCGGCCTGCTCACCAGCACAGGGGCTCATGACGGCCGATCTGACGCAGCTGTTCGAGCAGTACTACGAATCGCTGGTGCGCATGTTGTACCGGCGCGTGGGAGACCGGGACCGGGCCGAAGATCTGGCCCAGGAAACGTTCGCCCGCGCGGTCGCCGCGCCGCCCAACAATCCGCGGCCCTGGCTGTTTGCCGTGGCGCTCAACCTGGTCCGGGAGGATGGCCGGCGGTCGGCGACCAGGGGGCGGAAGCTGGAACTGCTGCGGGCCGAGCACGACCAGCCGGCCAACGCGCCGGATGCCGAGCTGGAGCGGAAGGAAGAGGCGGAACGCATCCGCGCCGCCCTGGCCACGCTGAACGAGCGCGATCGCGAGGCGCTGCTCCTCCGGGCGGAAGGGTTCGATTACGAAGAGATCGCCGCCACGCTGGGCTTGGCCAAGGGCGCCATCGGCACCACCCTGGCGCGGGCCCGCCGCCGGCTGGTTGAGGCGTACCGGGCGCAGGAGCGGGGCCAGGCCAAGGATCGAGGGAAGCATGTCGCATCTTGACGAAGGCACGCTGCACGCGTTGCTCGACGGCGAGCTGGAGGCCCACGAGGTGGCCGAGATCCAGGCGCACCTGAACTCGTGCTCTGCGTGCGGACTTCGCCTGCGGGAGGTCAAGGAGTTCCTGGCCGAGGCCGATCGGCTGATTGCGGCAGTGGATCTGGAGGCCGGCGCGCCTGCGGCCCAGCGGCCCGCGCCAGTTCCGATTCCGGCCGCCCCGGCGGCCACCCCCGTCCTGCTCGAGGCCGAGCCCCGGCGGGAGCCGCTCCCGGCCCGCCCGCCGTCCCAGCCCGACCCCGGCCCATGGGAGCCGTGGAACGAGCCTCCCCCGCCGGTGCTCCTCATTCCGGACAACGAATCGGCCGCCGAGCGGCGGATGCGGCGGATGCGGCGCTTCGGCTGGGCCGCCATCGTCCTGGTCATCGCCGGGGCCGGCTTCGTCGAAGCCCGCAAGATGATGCCCGTCGGTCCCCTCCCGGCCGACACCCTGCTGGCCAAGGCGGCCCCGGTGGTGTCGCCCGAGGAGACGGCGCCGGCCCGGGAAGAGCTCGCGGCCACCGGCCGGGCGGACAGCGGGCCTGCCAGGCGCGCGAATGCGCTGCCCGATCCCAGAGTCACCGAGTCGAAGGCCAAGGTCGTCGCGACCGCGAAATCGCCTGTCGCGAAGGACCTCCCGGCCAAGACCCCGGCCGCGGCCAACAGGCGGACCGCGACCGATACGGGTCAGGCCGCCGCGACCGGCGGCCTCGCGGCCAACATCGACGTGGCCAGCGGGGACACCGATGGTACAACGGCCGGCCAGGCTGGCCAGACGGACGAAGCGGCAGTGGCGGATACGGTCCCTTCAGCGGACGGCGAGGCGGCCGGGACCGAAGACTTGGCCACGGTGCGCGCCCGCGCCTCTGAGGCCCTGGCCCAGCTCGACCGCGAGCGGCGGCTCAAGCAGGCCGCCGCGGCCACGGCGGCCCTCGATGCCCAGCGCCGGCGGGCGGCATCCTCCACCCCGGTCCGGCCGCAGCCGGCCGCCGCCCCTGCCCCGACCCCACCGACCCTCGAGCAGCGGGCCCAGATTTATCTCCGCATCGGCCTGGACGAGGCGTCGCGCCAGCTGGGCGGGCCGGCCCACGTGATCGAAGGGCTGAGCCCGCTGTTCATGGGATTGGTGCAGGGCACCGCCGTGCCCGGCGCCGAAGCCGGCCGGCCGGTGGTCCGGGTCGTCTATCAGGATTCGCAGGGCCGGCTGATTCTTCTCGACCAGCAGCGGCTCCGGCCGGGCCAGCCGGTGCCTACCGCGTCGGCCACGGCATGGACGCTGGGGGGCACGGCGATGTGGCTCCATGGCGAGGCCCCGGCAGAGATCCTCCGGAGCTACCGGGCCCGCGTACGCTGAGCCGGCGGGTCAGCCGGCCGGCTGATCCAGCACTTCACGCACCCGGCGGACCAGATCCTCAGCCGTGAACGGCTTCCGCAACAGGCCCAGGTCCGCCCCGCGCAGGCCGCGCTGCAGTACCTCGTCGTCGGTATACCCCGAGATGTAGAGAACCTTGAGGCCCGGGCGCCGGTCGAGCAATGTCTCGGCCAGCTCGCGCCCGCTCATCTCGGGCATCACCACATCCGTCACCAGCAGGTCGATCCTGTCGCCCCGCTGGCCGGCCATCATCAATGCATCGCGGCCGTGCCGTGCGGTCAGCACGGTGTAGCCGAACCCGGTCAGCGCCTTTCGCAACAGCTCCCGCACGCCGTCCTCGTCCTCGGCCACGAGCACCGTTTCCCCGCCCCGCCACAATGCGGTGGACCCGCTCTCTGGGCGATCATCCGCCGGCTCGAACCGCGGCAGGTACACCTTGACGGTGGTGCCCTGGCCCGGCTCGCTGGCGACCCGCACCACCCCGCCGTATTGCCGGACGATCCCGAAGACGATGGCACGATCGAGCTCCGCCCGGGGAGCGGTGTCGGCCGGAGCCGGCCCGCCCTCCGGCCCGCTCCCCGTGTCGCTCACCTCCAGCACCACATACCGCCCCGGGCGGACCGGGCGGCCGTGACTCAGGCTGCTGATCCGCCGCTCCCGGGTTTCGATAGTGAGCCGGCCCCCGGCGGGCATGGCCTCCTGGGCGCCGAGGATCAGGTTGACCACCACATGCTCCAGCTGGCCGGGGTCCGCCCGGACGAGACCGAGGTCGGACCCTAGCCGGAGCTCGAGCTGCACGTCGGCGCTGAGCAGGCGCCGCGTCAGCGACTCCATCCCCCGGACCACCTCGTTCAGGTCGACCGGCTGCGGCTCCTGGGGCGGGTGCTGCCCGAAGGCCAGGAGCTGCCGGGTGAGCAAGGCGCCCCGGTCCGCCGCCCGGCAGATCCGCTCGACGTCCTGCCGCCGGCGGTCGTCGGGCACCAGGTCGAGCAGCAGCATCTCGCCAAAGCCGCGGATGGTGGTGAGCACGTTGTTGAAGTCGTGGGCCACCCCGCCGGCGATCCGGCCGAGCGCTTCGACCCGCTGGACCCGGCGCAGCTGATCCTCCGTTTCGTGCAGGGCCGCCCGCGCCCGGGCGCGGTCGGTGACGTCGGTGGCCATGACCAGCCGGACCCGGCGACCGTCGAGCTCGAGCTCGTGGGACGTGATCTCCATGTCGAGCACCGAGCCGTCCCGCCGGCGATGGTGGGCCAGGGCGACCTCACCTCGGCTGCCGCCGCGGTCGGGCGCCGGGGCCGTCGGCGCGGCATCGTCCGGCGCGAGCAGGTCCAGGATCGTCATCGCGAGGAATTCGTCCCGGGACCAGCCGTAGTGGTGCACCGCCGCGTCGTTGACCGCCAGGAAGGCCAGGGTGTCGACGTCGAACATCCACATCGGCTGAGGATGAGCCTCGAAGGTCAGGCGCGCCCGGCGCTCGGCCTGGTCGGCCTCGCGCCGCAGCCGCAGGTTGGCGACCGCGAGTCCGGCACTGGCGGCCAGCTCGCCGGCGAGGCTCAAGTCCGCCTCACTGAACCGGCGCCCGGTCTGGGCAGAGTGTCCCAGGGTGATGAGGCCAAGCGGGGCGGGGCCGCGGCCCAGGGGGAGACGGAGCACCTCGGTCGGCGCGAGGGCGCGATAGAGCTTGAGGTCCTCGTCGTCGGAGGCGATGGCCCGGAGCAGGGCCTCGTCCACCGCCAGCCGCTGGTCCAGGGCCAGGCCGTCGAATGGGGGCCGGCGCCGGCCGTACTCGGCCAGGGCACGAACGACCAGATCGCGGGCGGGCTCCCGGTGGGCGCCGGCCACGTAGTGCAGCGTGCCGTCCGAGGCGGCGAGATGCACCGTGCCCCAATCGGCGAGGGACGGCACCAGCAGCCGGGCGAAGTCGCGAAAGGCGGCCTCGAAGTCCCGGTCCGAGCACAGCAGGAGCGAGGCCTGCTCCAGCAGACTGTAGCGCCGGGCCAGCGCCTCGGCGTCGGCGGCGGTGATGGCGGCGCCCTCGGCCCGAGCCAGCCGCTGGCTCAGGCGAGCCACCAGGACCGCCACGGCGAGCGTGGCAAGCCCGACCGCGAGCAGACTGACCACGTCGGGCGGGCTGAAGCGGAGCGGCAGGCCGGGCTGAGCGAAGAAGTGCAGGGCGTAGAGTGTAGCTACCACCACGCTCACGAGGGCAGGGCGGAGGCCGCCGACCAGGGCGGTGTAGATGACGGGGAGCAGAACGATCGGGAAAGGCGACCGGAGGGCCAACCCATGCCGGCGGAGGACGTCGAGGAGCACCACGGTCGCGAGCGTGAGTAACGGCCCCCGCACCGATCTGGCGACATCCGCCCAGGGCAGGCCGCTCCAGCCCGACG
>DATAOR010000119.1:0-21335 GCA_036265635.1 Gemmatimonadales bacterium | reverse complement strand
CGGATCCTCCGGAAATACGTCCGGGAGGAACGGCTGCTCACGCTGGAGGACGCCGTCCGCAAGTTCAGCTCGCTCCCGGCGCAGCGGATGCGGCTGGCCGACCGCGGCGTGCTCAAGGCCGGGATGTGGGCGGACGTGGTGATCTTCGATCCCGCTACGGTTCGGGACCGGGCGACCTTCGCCCAGCCGAACCAGCTGTCCGAGGGAATGCAGTGGGTTCTGGTGAACGGCGTGCCGGTGATCGAGGACGGCCGGGCGACCGGCCGGCTGCCGGGCAAGGTGCTCCGCGGGCCCGGCTGGCGCCGGCCCTAGCCCGCGCCGCCGGCGCCCCCTACCGGCCCGCGCGCCTACCCCGATAGTTTCCCGTATGTCCGTCGACGTCTCCTCGGAAATCGGCCAGCTCCAGACCGTGCTGGTGCACACCCCTGGTCGCGAGCTGGAGGCGGTGACGCCGGGCAACCGCGAAGACTACCTCTACGACGACATCATCGACCTCGAGATCGCCCAGCGGGAGCACCGCCAGTTCGTCTCGGTGCTCCGCCGGTTCGCAACCGTGCTCCAGGTGCGCGATTGCCTGGCCGAGGTGCTGGCCCAGCCGCCGGCCCGCGAGTTCCTGATCACCAAGACGATGGACGTGGTCGAGTCGGACGAGCTGGCCCAGCGCCTGGGCATCCTGCCGGCCGGCCAGATCGTCGAGATGCTGATCGAGGGGACCCGGGAGGAGAGCGGCCCGCTGGCGCGGGCGCTCAACGAGGAGGGCTTCGCCTTTCCACCCCTGCCCAATCTGTTCTTTCCCCGCGACATCGGCATGGTGATCGGCCGCCGGGTGGTGGTGGGCGCCATGCGCTACGACGTCCGCTGGACCGAGGAGCTGCTGGTCAAGGCGCTGTTCAGCTTCCATCCGGAGCTGGCCAACGACGGCCTGCTGTACGACGGGTCGGAGGAGCGCCGGAGCAACTACACCCTCGAGGGCGGGGATGTGCACTATCTCCGTCCCGATCTCCTGGTGCTGGGGTTCAGCGAGCGGACCTCGCCGGCGGCGCTCGACCAGCTGTGCGACACGGTGTTCGCGGCGGGGCAGGTCACCGACGTGATCGTGGTGGTGATGCCCAAGGCGCCCACCGCCATCCACCTCGACATGATCTTCACCCAGGTGGACCGCGAGCTGTGCGTGATCTACCCGCCGTACTTCGTCGGGCCCGAGCGGCTCCCGGTACTGCATCGGCGGAAGGGCGAGGCGACGGTGCGGGAGGTCCCTTCGCTGTTCGACGCGCTCCGGGCGGTCGAGCTGCCGCTCACGCCGGTCTTCGCCGGCGGGCAGCACCGCACCAGCCAGGAGCGCGAGCAGTGGAGCTCCGCCTGCAACTTTCTGGCGGTGCGGCCGGGGACGATCATCAGCTACCGGCGGAACGACGCCACCCTGTGCGAGCTCCAGGCGGCGGGCTTCCGGGTGGTGCCGGCGGTGAACTTCCTGGCGTTCGACGACTGGACCGAGGCCAAACACCGGACGGTGATCACCATCGAGGGGGCCGAGCTGGCGCGTGGCGGCGGCGGGCCGCGCTGCATGTCGCTGCCGCTCCGGCGGGCGCCGCTGTGACCGGGCTGGCCGCCCACCCGCAGGGCACCCTGCTCGACCGGGTCCTGGAGACCTTGCGGGAGGGACCCCGGGCCGCCTCGATGCTGTGTCATCGAGTGCTGGGGCTCCCCGGGGCCCAGGAGGCGGTGTGCGAGCGGATCGCCCTGGCGCTGCTGGCCGCCGACCCCCGGGTCCGCCTGCTGGGCGATGGGCGCTGGGGGCTGGTCCCCGAGGCCCAGGACTCTCCCCTGCTGGACGAGGTCGCCTTCGCGGTGGTGGACGTCGAGACCACCGGCATGCGGGCGGGCGAGCGGGACCGGATCACCGAGATCGCGGTGGTGGTGGTCCATCACGGCCGGCGGGAGGTGGTGCTCGATTCCCTGGTCAACCCCGGCCGCCCGATTCCCCCGGCCATCTGCGCCATCACCAATATCACCAACGAGATGGTGCGGCACGCGCCGACCTTCGCCGAGCTGGCCGACCAGGTGGTCGCGGCGCTGGCCGGTCGGGTGTTCGTGGCCCACAACGCCCGGTTCGACTGGAACTTCGTCCACGCCGAGATCCGTCGGGCTCGCGATCTCGCCCTCGATGGGCCGCGGCTCTGCACCGTTCGCCTGGCCCGCCGGCTGGTGCGGGACGTCCGCTCGTGCGGCCTCGACAGCCTGACCCACCATTTCGGGTTCGAGAACCCGGCTCGCCACCGGGCCCTGGGCGATGCCCTGGTCACCGCCGACCTCCTCGCCCGGCTGCTCCGGCTGGCCCACGAGGAAGGTGCCCGCACGCTGCAGGATCTCAGCGGGATCGAGGCCCGGCGGCTCGCCCGGCGGCGGAAGAAGCGGTTGGCCATGCCCAGCCCGCCCACCGATCAGGGGATGATGCACTCCGCCTGATCCCCTTCGACACCACGCCGGGCCTCGGCCGTCCGGGGCGGCCGCCGGCACCCGAAGCGCTGGAACGGGTGAAGGCCGTGGCGGTACATTCCCGACATGGCTCTGGTCACCACGTTTCAGGTCGGAGGCCTCCGGTGCCACGCACTGGAGGGAGGCCGGCAGCGGCTCGACGGCGGGGCGATGTTCGGCGTGGTGCCCCGACCGCTGTGGGAAAAGCGGGCGGTGCCCGATGCGCGCCACCGGATTCCGCTGGCCATGCGCTGTCTCCTGGTGGAGCATCCCGACGGGCTGGTTCTGATCGACACCGCCCTGGGCAACAAGGAGCCGGACAAGTTTCTCGCCATCTACGGCGTCGAGAACGAGGGGTTGGAAGGGGCCACCCAGCTGGAGGACGCGCTCGCCACGGCCGGATTCCTGCCGCAGGACGTCCGTCTGGTCATCAACACCCATCTGCACTTCGATCATGCTGGCGGCAACACCACGCTCGATCCCGAGCTGGAGCAGGATCCCCGACGCCACGTCCGGATGACTTTTCCCCGCGCGACCTACGTGGTCCAGCGGGGCGAGCTCGAGTTCGCCCGCCACACCAACGAGCGGACCCGGGCCAGCTACCTGCCGCCCAACTTCGAACCGATTGCCGCCGCCGACCGGTGGCGGCTGGTCGAAGGCGAGGCCGAGATCGTTCCCGGCATCCGGGTGCGCCCCACCCCGGGCCACGTGCCGTTCCACCAGGCCGTGCTGGTGTCCGATCGGGGCGAGACGGCCGCCTTCGTGGCCGATCTGATTCCCACCGCGGCACACCTGCCGCTGCCCTGGATCATGGGGTACGACCTCGAGCCCCTGCGGACCCTGGAGAGCAAGCGGGCCATCCTCCGGCAGGCGGCCGCGGAGGGGTGGCGGCTGGTGTTCGAGCACGATCCCGCCGTGGTGTCCGGCGTGCCGGTGGTGGACGGGTCCGCCGTCGAGCTCCGGGACGTGGTGGCCGCACCGCCGGCTTCCGCCGGGCGGGCGTGAGGCGACGGCGACCTCGGACGGCGCGGCTAGGCCGTTGACAACCACGGGCTTGGGCGGGTAGCTTCAGCCCCTCGTCGAAGCGGGGAGGAGACTCCCCCACCCTCCGCCTGCCGGCCCTGGTGCCGCAGCGCTCCCGGGTCCCGGTTTCGTCGCCGTCGGTGGGCCCTGAGGCCTCGGCGGTTCGGCACTTCTCGGGCACCCGGCAGGTCAGGCGGGTGCCCGTATTCGTTTCCGCCTTGGAGGCATATCCACTGTCCACGAACGATCGTGAAAAGCGAGTCCGCGTCAATCGGATGATCCGCATCAGCCCCGTGCGCGTCATCACCGGTGACGGCGAGCAGTTGGGCGTGCTGCCCATCGAGGAGGCGCTGGCCGCGGCGCAGGAGCGGGGACTGGACCTGGTGGAGGTGGCGCCCACCGCCCGCCCGCCCGTGGTCAAGATCATGGACTACGGCAAGTTCAAGTTCGAGGAAGCCAAGGCCGCGCGGGCGGCCAAGAAGAAGCAGCACATCATCCAGCTCAAGGAAGTGAAGTACCGGCCGGGCATCGACGATCACGATTTCGACTTCAAGACCCGCCATGCCCGCGAGTTCCTGGGCGACGGGAACAAGGTCAAGGTCACGATGATGTTCCGCGGCCGGCAGATCGCCCACCTGGAGCTGGGCAAGGCGGTGCTCGACCGGGTCGCGGCCAGCCTGGCGGACGTGGGCAAGATCGAGATGGACGCCAAGCTCGAAGGCCGCAACATGACGATGGTACTGGCCCCCAAGTAGCAGGCCGGGTCGGCCGCAGCACGGAGACGTCGGGCCGCAGCACGGAGACGGCGGGACGGAGACGACGGAGTAGACGGGGAGCCTGCCTCTCCGTCGCCACCACGGAGAGAGTGACATGCCGAAGCAGAAGACGAAGCGCGCCGCAATGAAGCGCTTCAAGAAGACCGGCACCGGCAAGCTCAAGCGCTGGCACGCCAATCACACGCATATCCTGACCAAGAAGGTCCGCAAACGGAAGAACCGGCTCAAGAAGGGCGACCTGGTGAGCTCGGCCGACTTTCCCCGCGTCAACCGCCTTCTCCAGGCCTAAGGAGCCACCATGCCTCGCGTCAAGAACGGTGTGGCCCACCACGCCCGGAAGAAGAAGATCATGGAGGCCGCCAAGGGTGCCCGCGGCGGCCGGAGCAAGCTGTACAAGGCGGCCAAGGAGACGGCCGAGCGGGCCATGCGGTACGCCTACCGCGACCGGCGCAAGAAGAAGGGTGAGTTCCGGGCGCTGTGGATCACCCGGATCAACGCCGCCGCGCGGGTCCACGGCCTGAGCTACAGCCGGCTGGTGGCGGGGCTCAAGAAGGGCGGGGTCGAGATCAACCGGAAGGTCCTGGCCGACCTCGCCGTACGGGACGCGGACGCCTTCGGCCGGCTGGCCGAGGTGGCCAAGAACAACCAGTAGCGCTTCGGGCCGGCCTCATCCATCCGAGGGGGCCGTTCGCACTGGGCGGGCGGCCCCTTCACCGCATGCCGACCCGAGGCATGCCGGCGGGACCCGTGAAACTCCGACTCGACCCGTGAGCCCTGCATCCGTGTCTACCGGCTATCCCGAGCTCGACGCTTTGCTGCCCCGCCTGGACGCCGTGCCAGCCCTCGGCCCCGACGCGCTCGAGGCCGAGCACACGGCGGTACTCGGCCGGAAGAGCGGCGCCTTGACTACGGCGATGAAGGCGCTGGCCGGCCTGCCGGTCGAGGAGCGCAAGCGGTACGGCGCGGCGGTGAACGCGCTCAAGCTCCGGTTCGAGGCGGCGTTCACGGCCCGGCGCGACGCGCTCGAGGCCGAGCGGCGGCGGCGCGAGGCGGCCGGCCTCGACCTGACCATGCCCGGGCGCCGGCGCTGGGTCGGGGCGGTGCACCCGGTCACCCGAGTGGTGGACGAGATCGTGGCGATCTTCCGCGAGCTGGGCTTCGCGGTTGCCACCGGGCCGGAGGTCGAGACCGAGTGGTACAACTTCCTGGCGCTCAACTTTCCGGCCGACCACCCGGCGATGGACATGCACGACACGCTCTACCTCGACGCTCCCGCCGTGGCGGACGAGCCCTCGGGTCGGCTGCTGCTCCGGACGCACACCTCACCGGTGCAGATCCGGACCATGCTCAGCTCGACGCCGCCGGTCCGAGTGGTCATCCCGGGGATGGTCTACCGGAACGATGCCATGGACGCCTCGCACCTGCCGGCCTTCGCCCAGATCGAAGGGCTGGCGGTCGACGAGGGAATCTCGTTCGTGGACCTCAAGGCCACGCTCAATCATTTCGCCCGCCGGTTCTTCTCTCCCTCGACCAGGACCCGGTTCCGGCCCTCGTTCTTCCCCTTCACCGAGCCCTCGGCCGAGATGGACGTGGAGTGTCAGTTGTGCCATGGCACCGGCTGCCCAGCCTGCAAGGGGACCGGGTGGATGGAGATCCTCGGCTGCGGCATGGTGCACGAGGGGGTGCTGGAGAACGTCCGGCTCGACCCCGAGCGCTACACCGGCTGGGCCTTCGGCATGGGCCCTCACCGGATCGCGCTGCTGCGCTACGGCGTGCCCGACATCCGGCTGCTGCTGGGCGGAGACATGCGGTTCCTCGCGGCGGTCGGCCGGCCGGGAGGGACGGGTGGCGAGAGTGCCTGAGCAACGGATGACCGAGGCGGCTTGCCGCCATGGAGCCGGCCGGTGAACGTGTCCCTCCGCTGGCTGTCGGAATTTCTCCGCCGCGATCTGGACCCGGCCGACGTCACCGCCCGACTGGCCATGCTCGGTGCCCCGGTCGATGCGGTCGAGCCGGTCCACGCCGACCTGACCCCGTTCGTGGTGGCTCGCGTGCTCGAGGTCGGTCCGCATCCCGATCCCAAAGCCACCAAGGTCCGCCTGACCTCGGTGGACGACGGCAGCGGGCAGCCGCTGACGGTCGTCTGCGGCGCGCCCAACGTCACCGCCGGGAAGCGCTATCCCTTCGCCCGGCTGGGGACCCGGATGCCGGGGCCCAAAGGCTTCACCATCGAGGCCAGACCGATTCGGGGCGTCGTGAGCCAGGGCATGCTCTGCTCCGCCCGCGAGCTCGGCCTGGGTGAGGAGCACAACGGGATCCTGGAGCTCGACACCGAGGCGCCGCCGGGCACGCCGCTGCTCGAGGCCGTCGCCCTGAGCGATACCCGGCTGGTGGTCGACGTCACCCCCAATCGGCCCGACCTGCTGGGCCACAAGGGCGTGGCCCGCGAGCTGGCGGCGTCGTACGGCATTCCCTTCCGCCTGCCGGTCATCCCCGGGGCGACGGCCGATGTCCCGTCGGCCCGACATGCCGGCGCGGCCGACACGGTGGGCGGGGTCCGGATCGCGATCGAGGATCCCGTTGCCTGTCCCCGGTACCATGCGGCCGTCATCCGGGGCGTCACCGTCGGCCCCTCGCCGGACTGGCTCAGACGGCGGCTGGAGGCGGTCGGCCAGCGCTCGATCAGCAACGTGGTGGACGCGACCAACTACGTCATGCTCGAGCTCAATCAGCCGATGCACGCCTACGACCTGGCCCGCATCCGGGGCGCGGCCGTGGTGGTCCGGCGGGCCCGCGCGGGTGAGCGGCTGGTCACCCTGGACGAGGTCGAGCGTCCCCTGACCGCCGACATGGTCGCCATTGCCGACGCGGAGGGGCCAATCGGCCTGGCCGGCATCATGGGCGGGGCGGGGAGCGAGGTGAGCCGCGACAGCCACGACATCCTGCTCGAAGCCGCCTGGTGGGACCCGGCCCGGGTCAGGCGGACCCGGCGCGATCTTGCTCTCAGCACCGACGCGAGCTACCGGTTCGAGCGTGGGGTGGACCGGTGGGGTGGCGAGGCGGCGATGCGCCGGTGCGTCGAGCTGGTGCTGGCGACCGCCGGCGGCACACTGGCGGAGCCACCGCTCCATCTCTCCCCGGCGCCGTCGCACCCGCCGCGGATCTTTCTCCGGCCGGCCCGGGTGGCCCAGGTGCTCGGGGTCGAGCTGCCGTGGGCCGAGCTGGAACGGCACCTGGTGGCCATCGGCGCCACCGTCGTCAGCAAGCCGGACGACGGGCGGATCGCGGTCGACGTCCCCGGCTGGCGGCCCGATCTGCAGCGGGAGATCGACCTGATTGAAGAGGTCGCCCGACTCCACGGGTACGACCACTTCCCGGCGGAGCTGCGGCCGTTCCGGCTCGGCCGCCTGGCCGACGCGCCGGAGGAGGCCATCGCCGGCGCCGTGCGCACCGGCCTGGCCGCGCACGGGTTCTACGAGGTGGTGAGCCTGCCCATGGGCGACGCCCACCAGCCCGACAGTGTCCGGCTGCTCAACCCGCTGGCCGCCGACGATGCCTGGCTCCGCCGCCGCCTGCTGCCGGGCCTGGTGCGCCTGGTGGAGGCCAACTGGGCCAACCGGGTGCCGGACGTGCGGCTGTTCGAGATCGGCACCGTCTTCACGGCCGGCCAGCCGGGTGGCCGGCCCCTAGAGTCGCGCCACGTGGCCGCGGTACTGACCGGCCGGCGGGAGCCGGGCCACTGGACCGCGCCCGCCGCGCCGGTCTTCGACCTGTGGGACTGCAAGGGCATGCTCGAGGCCGCCGTCGCTCTGGCGATTCCCGAGGCCGACGTGCAGGTTGAAGGGCAGGCGTGGCTGGTCCGGGACCGCGCGGGCCGCGTGGTCGGTCAAGCTGGTCCGCTGCCGGCCGATGCGCCGCCCTGGGCCGCGCCGCTGTTCGGATTCGAGCTGCTGCTGGACCCGGCGCCCCGCCGCCCGGCTCCTTTCGCTCCGCTGCCAACGACCCCCGCCTCCGAGCGGGTCCTGGCGCTGCTGCTGCCCGAGGGCGTGGCCGCCGCCCGAGTGGACGCCGTGCTGCGCCAGGCCGGTGGTGCCCTGCTGGAGCGGGTGGACGTGGAAAGTGACTATCGCGGGGCGGAGCTCCCCGGGGGAACCCGGAGCGTGGCGTATCGGCTGACCTTTCGCGCGCCCGACCGGACGCTGCGCGATCATGAGGTGGACGAGGCCGAGAACCGGATCCTGGCCGTCCTCGCGCGCGAGCTGGGGATCGAGCGGCGCGACGGGTCGTCCCGCACCGGAGGCTGACCGTGGCATACACCTACGATCGTCCCGACCTGGCCGCGCTGGCGGAGCTCGAGCGGGTACTGGGCTTCATGGCCGAGGAACTCGCCGCCTGGCGCCGCCGCTGCCTCAAGGCTGAGGCCGAGCTCAAGGAGGCCCAGGCCAGCGGTGGGGTAGTGGCGGGAGCCGAGCTGAAGGAGTCGCGCCAGCGGGTCATCGACCTGGAGACCGACAACCAGGCGCTGCGCCAGCGGATCGACTCGGCCAAGGAACGCCTCCGCGTCCTGGCGGCCCGGCTGTCGTTCCTGGAGCAGCACGGCGGGGGGAATGCGGCATGAGCCAGACCAAGCAGGCGGTCAAGGTCACCATCGGGGGGGAGGACTACACGGTCCGCTCCGAGCTGCCGCCCGAGTACACCCGCGAGGTGGCGGCCTACCTGGACGCGGCCCTCAAGCGGGTCCGCGACTCGCTGCCCATGGTCGAGAGCCACAAGGCCGCCATCCTGGCGGCACTGGCCATCACCGACGAGCTGTTTCAGGCTCGCCGCGGCGATCGGCAGATCGCCGACCGGCTCGAGCGGATGGCCGATCAGTTCAACCGCATGCTGCCGCCGGCCAAACGGGGCGGGCGCACCGCCGCCTCCTAGCGGAGACTCCGATGCCCCAACAACTCGTGCTGCCCGCGCTGGTGGGCGTGGTGGCCGGCCTCTTCGTGGCGCTCGGCCTCATTGCCGTGAACGCCCGCCGCCAGCGGAGCGCCGCCGGTGGCATCCTGGCCGCCGCCCGGAGCGAAGCGGACCGGCTCAAGCTCGAAGCCCAGCGGGAGGCCGAGGCCGCCCGGCAGGAAGCGATCGTGGCCGGCCGGCTGGAGACGCTCCAGCTGCGGGAGGAGCTCGACCGCGAGGGCCAGCGCCGCCGCGAGGAATGGGAGCGGCTGGAGCGCCGGGTCGATGAGCGAAGCCGGCAGCAGGAGCGGAAGCTGGAGGAGCTCGAGGGCCGCGACCGGACCCTGGCCAAGCGCGACGAAGGCCTGGGCCAGCGCGAGCAGGCGCTGCGAGCCCGCGAAGGCGAGGCCGATCGGCTGGCCCAGGAGCAGCGGGTCAAATTGGAGCGGATCGCCGGCCTCACCGCCGAGGACGCCCGGCGCGAGATCCTCCAGCGCGCCGAGGACGAGGCCCGGGCCCAGGCCCAGGCCGTCGCCCGCGACATCCGGGAGCAGGCCAAGCGGGGCGCCGACCGCGACGCCCGCCGGATCATCTCCATGGCGATCCAGCGGCTGGCCGCCGAGCACTCGGCCGAGACC
Organism: Gemmatimonadales bacterium; assembly: GCA_036265635.1. Classification (GTDB taxonomy): domain Bacteria; phylum Gemmatimonadota; class Gemmatimonadetes; order Gemmatimonadales; family GWC2-71-9; genus CAVVWJ01. The sequence goes on along the minus strand of DATAOR010000119.1, from coordinate 11,479 downwards.
ACGGTGGCGGCGGTGCCGCTGCCCAGCGAGGAAATGAAGGGGCGGATCATCGGCCGCGAGGGGCGGAACATCCGCGCCTTCGAGACGGCCACCGGGGTGGACGTCATCATCGACGACACTCCCGACACGGTCAGCGTGAGCTGCTTCGACCCGATTCGGCGCGAGGTCGCCCGCCGGTCGCTCGAGACCCTGGTCCAGGACGGCCGGATCCATCCCGGACGGATCGAGGAAGTGGTCCTCAAGGCCCAGAAGGAGCTGGAGGGCCAGCTGGTCGAGCTGGGAGAGCAGGCGGCCTATGACACCGGCATCCACGGGCTGCACCCGGAACTGATCAAGCTGATCGGGCGGATGCGCTACCGGACGTCCTACGGTCAGAACATCTACGACCATTCGAAGGAAGTAGCCTGGCTCGCCGGGATGATGGCCGCAGAGCTCCATCTCGACGCGGCCCTGGCCAAGCGCGGCGGCCTGCTCCACGACGTGGGCAAGGTGCTGACCCACGACAACGAGGGTACCCACGTCGAGCTGGGGGTGGAGGTGGCCCGGCGGTACGGCGAGAGCGCCGCCGTGATCAACTGCATCCAGGCCCACCACGACGACGTGCCCCACGAGAGCGCGGAGTCGTTCCTGGTCCAGGCGGCCGACGCCATCAGCGGCGCCCGCCCCGGCGCGCGCCGCGAGGCGTTCGAGACCTACGTCAAGCGGCTGACCAAGCTCGAGGAGATCGCCAACGGCTTCCCCGGGGTGGAAAAGAGCAACGTGATTCAGGCCGGCCGTGAGGTCCGGGTGGTGGTCACGCCCGAGCGGATCGACGATGCCGCGGCGGCCCAGCTGTCGGACACCATTGCCCGGCGGATCGAGAACGAGCTGCAGTATCCGGGACAGATCAAGGTCGTCGTCATCAGGGAGACCAGAGCCGTGGACTACGCGCGATGAGCGCTCGGATTCTCGACGGAGTACCCCTCGCCGACGCCATCCGGGCGGAGGTCGCCCAGGCGGTCCAGCGCTATGTCGGCACCGCCCGGAAGCCGGGCCTGGCGGTGGTGATCGTGGGTGAGAATCCCGCCAGCCAGGTCTACGTCAAGGCGAAGGGCAAGGCCTGCCAGGAAGCCGGGATGCACTCCGAGACGGTGCGGCTGCCCGAGCAGGCCAGCGAGGCCCAGCTGCTCGACGTGGTCGAGCGGCTCAACACCGACGCGCGGATCCACGGGTTCCTGGTCCAGCTCCCGCTGCCGGCGCACATCAACAGCGAGCGGGTGCTCAACGCGATCGATCCGGCCAAGGACGTCGACGGGTTCCACCCTGTGAACGTCGGCAAGCTCAGCATCGGCGATCCGACCGCCCTCAAGCCGGCCACGCCGTACGGCGTGCAGCAGATGCTGATCCGGTCGGGGATCGAGACCAGGGGCGCCAACGCGGTGATCGTGGGCCGCTCGAACATCGTAGGCAAGCCGATGGCCAGCCTGTTGATTCAGCCCGGCAAGGGGGGCGACGCGACGGTGACCATCTGCCACTCCAAGACCCGCGACCTTCCGGCGGTCTGCCGCTCGGCCGATCTCCTGGTGGTGGCGATGGGGAAGCCGGAGTTCGTCACTGCCGACATGGTGCGGCCGGGCGCCACCGTCATCGACGTGGGGATCAACCGGGTGGAGGATGCCACCCAGCCCAAGGGCTACCGCATCGTGGGCGATGTGGCCTACGGCCCGGTGGCCGAGGTCGCCGGCGCGATCACCCCGGTACCGGGCGGCGTGGGGCGGATGACCATCGCCATGCTGCTCCAGAACACCCTGCAGGCATTCGAGCAGGCCGGGCACGCCTGATCGCTGCCCCTGTCAGACGATTTCATCACGGATGCACGGAGCGCGTATCCGTCGTTCGGGGCCGTCAGATGGGCTCCGTGACCTCCATGTCTCCGTGGTGACCCCGTAGTCTCCTACCTCGATGGACGACGATGGCACTCTCCTTCCAGATGGACCTGATCTCTCCCGCCGACGACGTCTGGTCGGTTACCCGGCTCACGACCGTGGTCAAGCGCCTGGTCGAGGGCGAGCTGCCCGCGCTCTGGGTCCGGGGCGAGGTCACCGGTTGCAAGACCTACCCCAGCGGCCACTGCTACTTCACCCTCCGCGACAGCATGTCCCAGGTGCGCTGCTGCCTGTGGCGGCGTGACATGCCACGCGCCGGCAAGCCGCCGGCCGACGGGACCGAGGTGTACCTCCTGGTCCGTCCCGGGGTGTACGAAGCCAAGGGGGAGTTCCAGCTCAACGTCCTCCGGATCCTGCCGACGGCCGCGGTGGGTGCCGGGCAGCGCGAGCTGGAGCGGGTCAAGGCCGTGCTCCATCAGGATGGGCTGCTCGATCCTGGCCGGAAGCGCGCGCTGCCTTCCCTGGCCGGCACCGTGGCGGTGGTGACCAGCACGGCCGGCGCCGCGCTCCACGACATCATCACGGTGGCCCACCGCCGCTGGCCGGCCGCCCGGGTCCTGGTCGTGGACGCCCGGGTCCAGGGCGAGGGTGCCGTGGAGGCCCTGGCCCGGGCCCTGGGGATCGTCAACCGGCTCGATGGGGTGGACGTCTGCATCGTCGGACGCGGCGGTGGCGCCCGGGAGGACCTCTCGGCCTTCAATACCGAGCCGGTCTGCCGGGCACTCGCGGCCGTCCGAGTCCCCACCATCTCCGCGGTGGGGCACGAGACCGACATCTCGCTGACCGACCTGGTGGCCGATGTGCGCGCCCCGACGCCGTCCGCGGCGGCCGAGCTGGCCTTCCCCGATCACCGGGATGTCCGGCGTGCCCTGGACGATCTCGGTGCCCGGCTGGCCGGCGGGCTCGGCAGCCGAGCCCGCCTGGGCCTGGAGCGGGTCGACCGGGCCGGCGACCGGATCACGGCCGCCATGGCGACCGTGCTCGAGCGCCACCATCACCGGGTCGGGCGGCTGGGCGCCCAGCTCGACGCGCTCAGCCCCCTCCGGGTGCTCGAGCGCGGTTACGCCCTGCCGACCGCGCCGGACGGTCGTGTGCTCAAGCGGCGGGCGGATTTCCAGCCCGGAGCGGCCTTCACCCTGAGGGTCGCCGACGGCCAGGTACCCGCCCGGGCAGAGCCGCGATGAGTACCATCGCCGAGGACCTGGCCCGGCTGGAAGAGATCGTCCGCCGGCTCGAGGCCGACGACGTCGAGCTCGATGCGGCCCTGGCATTGTTCGAGGAAGGGGTAGCCCGGCTCCGGGCGGCTCGCGAACGGCTGGCCGCCGCCGACCTGAAGGTGCAGACGGTGCTGGAGGGCGCCGACGGCGAGCTCCGGACTCGGGACCTGGACCGCTGACCGATGAGGCCTGCCCACGAAAGGGCCTCGGCGCTGCTGGCCGAAGCCCGGGAACGGACCGACACCGTGCTCGCCGACTGGGCCGAGCGCCTCCAGCAGGAAGTCGGGGGGCGTCCGGGAGAGGCCCTGGCGTACGCCCTCCTCACCCCGGGCAAACGGGTCCGCGCCGCCCTGGTTCACACCGCCTTTCGCACTGTCGGCGGCACCTCGCCCGCCATCGCCGGGGTGGCCGCCGCGGTCGAGACGGTGCATGCCTATTCGCTGGTGCATGACGACCTCCCCTGCATGGACGACGACGACCTCCGTCGCGGCCGCCCGACCACCCACCGCGAGTTCGACGTGCCCACCGCCACCCGAGTCGGCTTCCTGCTGGTGCCGGTGGCCGCCCGGGTGCTCGCGGCGGCCGCCGAAGGCTTGGCGCTCTCGGCGGCCGAGCTGGGCCGGATGGCGGAGGAGCTGTTCCAGGCCGGCGGCATCGAGGGGATGGTCGGGGGTCAGTGGCTGGATCTGGAGGCCGAAGGCCGCAGCCTGACGCTGCCGGAGCTGATGGCGGTGCATCGGGGCAAGACCGGGGCGCTGATCCGGGCCTCCTGCACCCTGGGCGGCCTGGCCGCCCAGGCCCCGGCCGCCCAGGTGACCGCACTGACCTCCTTCGGTGAAGACGTCGGGCTCGCCTTCCAGATTGCCGACGATGTGCTCGACTGCACGGCTACCAGCGAGGAGCTGGGCAAGACCGCCGGACGGGATGCGGCCCTGGCCAAGTCCACCTACGTCCGGCTGCTGGGCGTGGACGGGGCCCGGCGGGAAGCCGAAACACTGGCCCGGCGCGCGGTCGGCACGCTGGAGCGGATGGGGGTCGGCTCCGGGGCACTGGGCGCATTGGCTGGGTATATTGCGAGCAGGAGTTCGTGACGCTCGGCCGCGTGCGCCGTTGGCACGCGGGGGCGGCACCGCTCCGTCGGGGAGTGCAGGGGGCATGGGCTGGGGACATGCCCCTTTCGTTTCGAGCGGAGCGCCCAGGCGGCCGGAGTTCCCGCCGGCCGGTCGCCCTTCACCATCGACCACGACCATGACCCTACTCTCGACCATTCAGTCGCCGGCCGACCTCAAGCGGCTGAAGCGTGAGCAGCTCCCTCAGCTGGCCCAGGAGATCCGCGACCGGCTGATCGAGTGCGTCTCGCTGACCGGCGGCCACATCGGGGCCAGCCTCGGCGTGGTCGAGCTCAGTCTCGCGCTGCTGTACGAGTTCGACTCCCCCCGGGACAAGGTGGTCTGGGATGTGGGTCACCAGGCCTATGCCTGGAAGCTGCTGACCGGCCGCAACGACCCGTTCTCCACGCTGCGCCAAAAGGACGGCATCTCGGGATTCCTCAAGCGGACCGAGAGCGAGCACGACCAGTTCGGCGCCGGCCACGCCGGAACCGCCGTGTCCGCCGCGCTGGGCATGGCGACGGCCCGTGACCTCCGGGGGGAGGATCACAAGGTCGTGGCCGTCGTGGGCGACGGCGCCCTCACCTGCGGCCTGTCGTACGAGGGCATGAACAACGCCGGCCACAGCGAGCGGGACATCATCCTCATCGTCAACGACAACGGGATGTCGATCTCGCCCAACGTCGGCGCCATCAGCACCACCCTGGGCCGGATCGTGGCGGACCCGCGGACCAACCGTCTGCGCGAGAAGATCAAGGGGATGACCATCGCCCTCGGCGGCGTGTTCGGCGACGGGGTGGTGGACTTCGCCAAGAACGTCGAGGAGAGCGTGAAGAACCTGTTCTCCCCGGGCATGCTGTTCGAGGAACTCGGCTTCCGCTACTTCGGCCCGATCGACGGGCATGACCTGCCCAAGCTGTGCGACACCCTGCGGTTCGTCCGCGGGATGACCGGACCCCGGGTCATTCACGTGATGACTCAGAAGGGCAAGGGCTTCGGCTTCGCCGAGAGCAACCAGGAGAAGTGGCACGGGCTGGCGGCGTACGACCCGGTGACCGGCGAAGCCCGGAAGAAGGCGAGCGGTCCCCCCGCGTGGACTCAGGTATTCGGCGACGGGCTCACCGCCCTGGCGTCCGAGCACCCCGAGCTGGTCGCCATCACCGCCGCCATGCCGAGCGGGACCGGGACCAACATCTTCCAGAAGAAGTACCCCGAGCGGTTCTTCGACGTGGGGATCGCCGAGGGGCACGCGGTGACGTTCGCGGCGGGTCTGGCCACCCAGGGCATCCGCCCCGTGGTGGCGATCTACAGCACCTTCCTCCAGCGGGCCTTCGACAACGTCATCCACGATGTCGCCATTCAGCGGCTCCCGGTGGTGTTCTGCCTGGACCGCGCTGGCCTGGTGGGGGAGGACGGTCACACTCACATGGGATTGTACGACATCGCCTACATGCTGTCGGTTCCCGGCATGACGGTGACCGCGCCCAAGGACGGCGACGAGCTGGTCGGGCTGCTGCGGACCGCCCTGGCCCACACCGGCGGGCCGTTCTGCACCCGATACCCGCGCGACAAGGCCCCGGCCGATCCCCGGCCGCCGGCCGAAATTCCGGCCGTGCCCTACGGCAGCTGGGAGCGGCTCCGGGCCGGCAAGGACCTGGCCATCCTGGCGGTCGGCACCATGGTACGGCCCGCCGTCCAGGCGGCCGAGCTGCTGGCGGCCGACGGGATCGACTGTGCCGTCGTCAACGCCCGCTTCCTCAAGCCGCTGGACCAGTCGATGCTCGAGCTGCTGGTGCAGGAATACCGGACCCTGGTGACGGTCGAGGAAGGCACCATCGTTAACGGCTTCGGCGCCTACCTGGCCGAGACGCTGCAGACCACCCATCCCGAGGTCCGCCTGGTGGCGCTGGGCGTGCCCGACCGGCTGGTGGAGCAGGCACCGCGGGCCGACCAGCTGGAGCTGTTCGGTCTCACCGCCGCCGGCATCGCCCGCCGGATCACCGCGCTGCAGCACGAGGAGAGCCTCGAAGCGCGATGAAGGTCGGCGTCGTCGGCAATCCCCGCTACCGCGATCTGAAGGCGGTGCTGGAGCACGTCATGCTCCAGGCGCCCCATCGCGGGATCGAGCTGTTCAGTGAGGAGCGGCTGCGCCAGTTCTGGCCCGGCGACCTGCCGCCGTTCGAGGGTCTGGAGCTCGACGCTCTGCTCACCTTCGGCGGCGACGGTACCCTGCTGAGAGGCGCCCGCCTGTGCGCCGGCCGGGAGATCCCGATCCTAGGCGTCAACCTCGGCCGGGTCGGCTTCCTCACCACCGCCACCCGCGAGACGATCGACCCGGCGCTCGAGGCGCTGGTGGCCGGACGCTACGTCATCGAGCGGCGGCAGGCGCTGCAGGCCGCAATCAAGGACGGCGACGGCAACCACCGGGTGAGCCAGCTGGCGGTGAACGACGTCGCGGTGCACAAGGGCGGCGTCGCCCGGGTGGTCCGGATCAACGTCTTCATTCAGGGCGAGAACGTCGGCCCCTACAGCGCCGACGGCCTCATCGTCGCCACGCCCACCGGGTCGACGGCGTACAGCCTGAGCGCCGGGGGCCCCATCGTCGTCCCCGGGGTCGAGGCCATCATCGTCACCCCGATCGCGGCGCACACCCTGGCGGTCCGGCCGCTGGTGGTGCCGGCCACCTATCGCATCGTGATCGAGCCGATGGCGGGATGGTCCGACGACCTGCTGGTGTCGTTCGACGGCCAGACCGGCTCCACCCTGGCGCCGGGCGAACGGGTGGACGTCCGCCGGGCCGATCACCGGGTCTGCCTGATCCGCCTCGGTGGCGACGGGTTCTTCAGCCGAATGCGGCAGAAGCTGCACTGGGGCGACCTGTCCGAGCGGGAGGCGGTGCGGTAGCCATGCTGGCGGAGCTCCGGGTCCGCGACCTCGCCACGATCGCCGACGTCACCCTCCACCTGGGCAGCGGGCTCAACGTGCTGACCGGGGAGACCGGGGCCGGCAAGTCGATGCTGGTGGACGCCGTCGCATTGCTCCTGGGCGAGCGGGCCGCCAGTGGCAGCGTCCGGCCCGGCGCCGCCAAGACGATCGTCGAAGGCGCCTTCGAGGGGCTCGACGCCCGGACCCGGCGGTCGGTCGAGGCCCTCGGCCTCGACGTGGACGACGGGCGGGTCGTGGTGCGGCGGGAAATCCTGGCGGAAGGCCGGTCCCGGGCCTGGGTCAACGGCAGTCCCACCACGGCCTCGGTCCTGACCCAGTTGGGCGCTCTCCTGGTGGACCTCCACGGCCAGCACGAGACCCAGTCCCTGCTCCGGACCGAGGCCCAGCGCGACATCCTCGATGCCTTCGCCCATGCCGAGGCCGAGCGGGCGGCGGTGGCCGAAGCCCATGCGGCGCTCGGCGCGGTCCGGGCCGACGAGGCGGCGCTGGCCGCCCGCCTCGACGAGGTCCGCCGGCGGGCCGATTACCTCCGCCACGTGGTGAGGGAGATCGAGCAGGCCAAGCTGCGGCCGGGCGAGGACGAGGCGCTCCAGCTCGAGGCCCGGCGCCTCGGCCAGGCGGGCGCGCTGGGCGAGCAGGCCCAGCGCATCGTCGACGCGCTCGAGGGCGGCGAGGGGAACGCCCTCGGGGTGCTGGCCCTGGCCGATCGGGCGCTGGCGGGGCTGGAAAAGATCGACCCGGCCACCGCAGGCTGGCGCGAAATGCTCGACACCGCGTACACCAACCTGAGCGAGCTTGCCCGTCAGGCGGCGACCTACGCCGCCGGGGTCGAGGAAGATCCCGAGCGGCTGGCCGAGGTCGAGCGCCGGCGCGACCAGATCTTCAAGCTGACCGGGAAGTACGGCGCCGGCATCGAGGCGGTCCTGGCCACCGCGGAGGAAAGCACCCGCGAGCTCGACCTCCTCGATACCGCCGACGTGGACCTCCGGGCCCTGTCGGCTCGGCGAGGCGCCGCGGCGTCGGCCCTGGCCTCGGCGGCGGCCGCCCTCAGCGCCAGGCGCCGGGACGCGGCCGACCGGTTGGCCCGCGGGGTCAACCGCCTGCTGCCGCAGCTCGGCCTGCCCGGCGGCAGGCTGGCCGTCGGGCTGGAGCCGCTGCCCGAGCCCACCGGACACGGGCAGGAGAGCGTCCACCTCGACGTCCAGCTCAATGTCGGGCTGGAGGCCAAGCCGCTCGCCCGGGTGGCCTCGGGCGGCGAGCTGTCGCGTATCATGCTCGCGCTCAAGGTGGTGCTGGCCCGGCACGACGCCATCGCCACGCTGGTGTTCGACGAAGTGGATCAGGGGATCGGCGGAGAGGTGGGCGCGCAGGTAGGGTCGGCGCTGGCCGAGGTGGCCGAGCGGCATCAAGTGCTCGTGATCACCCACCTGCCGCAGATTGCCGCCCGGGCCGACCAGCACCTGGTGGTCAGCAAGGAGGCCCGGGGCGGCATCGCCACGAGCGACGTGACCGCCATCCACGGCGAGGATCGGGTCCACGAGCTGGCCCGGATGCTGGGCGACGCCGAGGGTGATGCCGCCCGGCGACACGCCCAGGCCCTGCTGCGGAAGGAGTCGAAGGAGATCCGCGCGCGGCGCTGAGCGCCGGCCTCAGAACACGCCGAGGTAGACCCGGAACCTGGCGCGCATGATGTGCCGGTCCGGCACGATCCCTCCCGACGAGCGCACCACCCGCTCATAGCTCCAGCCCGCATCCACCGGAAGGCCGCTTCCCCCCGCGCGGTAGCCGCCCGGGTTGCTGTAGGTCAGCCCGAACCCGACCGTCGTCGCGGTGGCCTTGGTGTCCTCGGCGAGGACGGTGGCGTCCACTCCAGGGATCTCGTCCGCTGCGCTGAGGTAGTCCACCTGATCCGCCCCGCGGGACCAATGCGTGAGGGACGCCTGGATGCCCAGGGTCGGCGCCAGCCGAAAGAAGGGACGGACCGCCAGGCTGACGATGTCGCCCGGGTCGCGGTGGACGCCGCTCAGCAGGTCGAGACTCGCCAGTGGTTGGGTCTGAGGCGCCACGCGGAGGAGGTAGTCGGCCGCCAGTTGTCTGGTGTACATCCCCTCCGCGCGGATGCCCCAGCGCCCTCCGCCCAGGTCGGTAGTGACCCGGGCTTCGAGGTCGGTCTGCCCGTCGCCCGTGCCCAGGGCGAGCACCCGGTCCGGGCGGGCCAGCCGCCCGGTGGGGAATCGGACCAGGCCTTCGACCGCGGCCCGAAATCCACCCTGGTGGCGGTTTCGATCCCAGTGATCCACCAGTGTCCAGGCCACCCCGGCCTCGGCATCGCCACGGAAGGTGACCTTGGTGGCTCCGGGTCGGAGGGCGAAGGGTCCGCCCGGATCGCTGACGACCGCGACGAACGCCTCGGTGGCGGCCAGCGCGTCCGGCAGGGCGGGGGTGCTGGTGAACCCGCTGACCCCGAAGTCGGTCGCCAGCGAAGCCTGCAGCGCCGTCACCCGATTGGTGATGGCCTGGCCCGCGGCACTGGTGGCGATGGGCACGAAGGGTGAGGCCGTGGTCTCGTCGGCCAGGAGGCCGAACAGGTCGCCCCGCAGGGCGGTGCCGGCATCGAGCGTGCTGACGGCGCGGGCCTTGAGCGCCGGATCGCCGTCAAATGCCCCGCTCGCGATCCTCGTGCTCAGCGCCGAGAGCGAGGCATCGAGCGCGTCGAAGAAGCCGCCCTGGAGCCCGGCGCCGGGGTTCACGCCGGCGTCGCCCCCCGCACCCGGGGCGACGTCGTAGTGAATGTCGGTCCGCACCTGGACCAGCGGCACCCGTCCGAACACGGTGAGTGACCCGGTCAGGCCCAGGGCGAGGCCGAGATTGCCCCGGGTGTCCTCGAGCTGCGCGTCCGCGCTCAGCGCTCCCAGACTGAGCCGGTAATCGGGCAGGCCCGTGATCCGGGCGATGCGGGCATCCGCGTCGGCCAGGAAGGGGAACAGGTCGCTCCCCAAAGCGGAGCTGGCGATGTCCGCGGCCAGCGGCTCCCGCTGACCGTCTCGCCAGCGGTGGTCCCACACAGCCATCTCGCCGTCGAGCTCGACGCGCAGCGCGCCGGCCGGCACCCCGACGGGCGACAGCTGCGCGGCCAGTGCCGGCGGCGCGAGCAGGCCGGCGAGCAGCGCCAGGCGAGTGGGCCAAGGCCCCACAGTCCCTCCGGGGAAGAATCGGTTCCGTGGTACGCGGTGGGTGAATCTGACGGGGCCGGGGAGTGATGACAACAGGCGCGACAGCAGCCCATGCTGTGGGGGGGTAGATTGAGGAGCCGTCCGCCCGGGTGGCGAAACTGGTAGACGCTTGGGACTTAAAATCCCCTGGCCCTCGGGCCGTGTGGGTTCGATCCCCACCCCGGGCACTCATCGATCTTCTCGCTCTTTCTTCGGGTGACCCCGGTCACACGCCACCCCGCCGACCCGACATACCTTGCCACATCGAGCCTGAGCCAGGCCTCCCGGCAACTCTTATCGCGGGTGGAGACATGACCGTTCCCTTTCCCACGCTCGGCGCCACCGTTCTGGTCGTAGACGACGAGCGGCTTGCCCGTCGCCTGCTGTACCGGGTGCTCACGGAGGAGGGCTATCGGGTGTTCGAGGCCGCCGCCGCCGACGAGGCCTTGGGGGTCCTGGAGATGGCCCATCGCTACGTCCACCTGATCATGCTGGACGTGGTGATGCCATCGGTGGACGGGGTTCAGCTGGGCCGCGAGATCCTCACGCGGTGGCCGGATTTGCGCGTGCTGTACATGTCCGCCTACCCGGCGGAGGTCCTGGTGCAGCACGGCCTGACGGACCCCATGGTGCACTTTCTGGGGAAACCGTTCACCCACGACGAGCTGATGGGCAAACTGGCCCTGGCGATCGACCGGCGTCAGACCCGCCGCACACTCGAGGAAAACGGTCTCGACCGGCTGAGCCGGTACGAGTGACGAACCGCCCTCTCAGTCATCGTCGTCGGCGGCGCGCTCCGTGCCGGCGACCGCCGGGAGCTGCGAAACGCCGGCGGCACGGGTAGCAGGGTCACCATACACGATCCGGCCGCCGGTATGCCCGACCTGGATGACCGCCACGACGAGACCCACGCTGGCCACGATGCCGAGGCCGCGTGCCGTCCGCCCGAGCCGGCCACCCAGCAGACCGGCGGCCGCCAGGGCCAGCATCCCGACGCTCAGGCCGAGGAACCGTTCGGCGGCCTCTTCGTGACCTTCCAAGACCTGCTGCCCGACGGCAGCCTCCGCTCG
>DATAOR010000118.1:0-9281 GCA_036265635.1 Gemmatimonadales bacterium | reverse complement strand
CAGGCCGAACAGCCGCTCCTTGAGGATGGGGTCGCGGCCGTTCCACAGCGCCAGGGCGAAGCAGAGCCGCCCTTGCCGGTCGCAGATCCCGAGCAGCCCGTCCTCGCCCCAGCGGTAAGTCCGGCTCCGGGCGTGGTCGTGGGGGAAGTACTCCCACACGTTGCCGCCCTCCGAGTAGTCCTCCCGCACCGTCCCCCACTGCCGCTCGGACAGGTAGGGTCCCCACCGCTTCCAGTACTTCGTACGGCCGGCGTCTTCCGCCAGGCGGCTGTCTTCGGCTCCCGCCATGCCCCCTCCGGCGCGTGGACCGCGTGCTGATGTGGTGGAATCTGGGGGTAGAATGTCACCGTTCGGCGAAAGGTTCCCGGCCGTCGCGGTGTGAGGGTGGCCGGCCCCCGGTTGCTGAACCAGGGATGCAACGCGGCGGGTCGAAGGTTGGATTCAATCGCTCGACTCCGAGCACGTCACGGACGGTCCGATGATCCCCACCAACAGCAGCCAGCCTCCGATGACGGTGGCTCGCGGTGTCACTGGGCGCCCACTTGGCGGAGCGATGCCGCGCCGTATTCGGACCTCCCGGGGGCCTGGGCCCGCCCAACCGCCGGGTCCGCCCGGCGGCCGCCGGAGCCCGGGGTTGCGTTGTACGTCGGCGCGCACCTGTTGCTCACCATCGCCGCCACCCTCGGCCTGGTCCTGCCAGCGGATCGTCCCGCCGGCGGCCGGCTCCTCGCGGCGGCGGCTGCCCTGGTCACCCTGGGCACGCTGGGTGGACTGCTGGACGGCCGCCGCTGGGCGGTGGCCGCGGAGGCCGGGCGGCTCGGGGCGCTCGCCCTGCCCGCGCTGCTCGTGTCCAACGCGGGCACGGCGGGTGCCGACTGGGTCTGGTCGCGGTGGGCTCGGTCATCTGGGTGCTGCGCGCTTCGGGCGTGGGGGCCGATCGCCCGGCGGGCTGGGGTGGCAGCTCCGCCTGAGCTCAATCCCCTGAGCGCATCTTCACATCACCTTCCCATTCACTTGCAGGGCGCTGCCCTAAGCTGGATGCCCCCCCAACGAGGACATCGCCATGACAGCATTCGCCAGCGCCGGGTGCCTCGCCGCCCTTGTGCTCGCCGCTGCCTGCGCCGAGCCGTCCGGCCCACCCTCAGGCATCGCGGACCAGCTGCCCGCCACCGCCGCTGACCGAGCCCCCGCCGGCACGATCTCGGTCTACAGCCAGAACCTCTACGTCGGCGCCAACGTGGACGAGGTGATTGCCGCATTCGGCGTGAGCCAGGAAGCTGCGCTCGCCGCCCTGGGGCAGGCGGTCGCGACGTTGCACCGGACCAGCTTCCCGACCCGGGCGGCCGCGATCGTGGACGAGATCGCCCGCACTCGTCCGGACGTGATCGGCTTCCAGGAGGGCTCCAGGATCGACGTGGACCTCTCGCCGATCGGCGTTCCGCTGGTGGCCCACGAGGACTTCCTCGCCACCCTGCAGGCGGCCCTGGCCGCCCGCGGGCTCGACCAGTATGCCGTGGTCGACACCATCACCAACATCCAGGTCAGTCTGCTGTCGGGGCTGGTGAGCCTGATCGACTACGACATCATGCTGGTGAATACCGACCGGGTGACGGTCGGCTCGACCTTCAAGCAGACGTTCGACCACAACAACGGCCTGGTCAACGGCATCAACCTGATCCGCGGCTACGTCGGGGCGGAGGTGACGGTGGCCGGGCGCGACTACGTCGTGGTGACGACCCATACCGAGGGCACCGACCTCAGTCCGCTGGTGGACTACCACCTGCTCCACGCCCAGCAGATGCAGGAGATCGTGGACCGGGTGAACCTGACCGGGCTGCCGGCCATCGTGATGGGCGATCTGAACGACTCCGAGCAGTCGCCGATGTACCAGATCATGCTCGATGCCGGGTTCACCGACGTATGGCGGGCGCTCCGGCCGGGCGTGGCCGGCCCGACCTGCTGTCATCTCGACGACCTGTCCGACCCGACGCCGAACGCTGGTCGGTTCGAGCAGCGGATCGATCTCGTCTTCGTCCGAGGCCTCGGCAGCGCGGCACGGAACGTGACCGGCCGCATCACCCGGTTCGGCCTCAACCCGTCGGATCGGCTGGATGGGCCCGACGGCGCCATCTGGCCCTCGGATCACGCGGGGCTGGAGGCCACGCTGCTCTTTCCACCCGGCCCGCCGTCGGCACCCTGAGTTTCATCACCGGGCGGCGGCTCGAGGAGGCGGAGACACCTGCCGGGCCCGGCCGCGGGGGGGCCCGGCAGCCTCGGCCTGGCGCCGGACGTGCGGATGGCAGCAAACTCGCCGCAGGGCTACCTTTGGCGCTTCATCCCACTGAATCAGCCAGACCTTAGGGCCGCTCGTTCCGCCCGCCTCCGCGGGCGGCGGGCGTCCCGTGTCGGTGCGGAGTCAGCGTGAGCCTTCCCCGGTCAGCCCGCATGCCAACTACGACGTAATGCCCGACGGGAACCACTTCATCATGCTCGATCCGACCGTGGCGGGGGAACTGACCGTGGCACTGAACTGGCGGGCCGACTTGCGGTCGCGGATGTCGGGCGGGGCCGCCCGGTGAGCCGTTTCGGATGACGGAGCCCGCCGCCCGCCTGACCGCCGCCCTGGCCGATCGCTATCGCGTCGAGCGCGAGCTGGGGCAGGGTGGCATGGCCACGGTCTACCTGGCCCACGACGTCCGGCACGACCGGAAGGTCGCCATCAAGGTGCTCAAGCCCGAGCTCTCCGCGGTGATCGGGGCCGAGCGGTTCGTCCGTGAAATCAAGACCATCGCCACGCTGCAGCATCCCCACATCCTGGGCCTGATCGATTCCGGCGAGGTCAACGGCACCGCCTACTACGTGATGCCGTTCGTCGAGGGCGAGTCGCTCCGGGACCGCCTGGTCCGGGAGAAGCAGCTGCCCATCGCCGACGCCGTCCGCCTGGCCACCGAGGTCGCCGCCGCGCTCGACTATGCCCACCGGCATGGCGTGATCCACCGCGACATCAAGCCCGAGAACGTCATGCTCCACGACGGCTCGGCCCTGGTGACCGACTTCGGCATCGCCTTGGCGGTCTCGAGTGCCGGTGGGAGCAGCCGGATGACCGAGACCGGCATGAGCCTCGGCACCCCCCACTACATGTCGCCCGAGCAGGCCATGGGCGAGCGCGAGATCACCGCCCGGAGCGACATCTACGCGCTGGGCTGCGTCCTCTACGAGATGCTGACCGCCGAGCCGCCGTTCGAGGGCGCCACGGCCCAGGCGATCGTCGCCCGTGTGCTGACCGAGTCGCCCCGGCCGCTCCGGCTGCAGCGGAAGAGCGTGCCACCCCACGTGGAGGCGGCGGTGCTGACCGCGCTCGAGAAGCTGCCGGCCGACCGGTTCGACAGCGCCAGGGCGTTCGCCGAGGCGCTGGGCGATCCGGCCTACACCGGCGCATCCGGCACGGCGACCCGTCTGATCACCTCGTATGCCGGTCTGGGCGCCCGCCCGCGGCGGTGGCCGGTCGTGGCGGCCGCCATTGCCGTCCTGTCGGCCGTGGTGGGCCTGGCCGCAGGATGGGCGGTGTGGCACCCGCGGCCTCCCGCCTTTCCCCCGACCGTGCTCCGCTACGCCATCGTCCTGCCGGATAGCGCGGCGCTGACCGACGCCCTGGGCACGCCCATGGCCTACGCCCGCGATGGCTCGGTCTTCGCCTATTCCTCGCGCGCCGGGCTGATGCTGCGCTACGCCGACCGGCTCGATGTCGTGCCGGTGCCTGGGGGCCGCCGGGGCGTCGGCCCGTTCTTCTCTCCCGATGGACGGTGGCTCGGCTTCCAGGTCGGCACCGGCGTCGTCAAGCTGCCGCTCGAAGGCGGCGCGCCGATCACCGTCTGTGATTCGTGCCCCGGCTTCGGCTTCACCTGGGGCAGCGACGACACGGTCCGCTATCACACCGCGCCGGCCGAGAACGGCAGTGCCCGCGTGCTGATGGCGGTCTCCGCCCTGGGGGGCCGGCCCCATGAGTTCGCCCGGCCCGACAGCGCCTCGGGGGAAGCCTTCCGCACGCCCCTGCTCCTGCCGGGCCGCCGCACGGTCCTGTTTTCGGCCTATCGGGGCGCGGCCAGCCGGCTGGCCGCAGTGGATCTCCGCACCGGTGTCGTCACCCGCTTCGATCAACCGGGCTTCGCGCCGCAATGGGTGGATGGCGGATTCGTGGTCCTGGGCAGCGCGGACGGGACGCTGATCGCGCTGCCGTTCGATCCCGACAAGGTCCGGCCCACCGGCCCGCCGGTGACGATCGCCCGCGACATTTCGCAGCCCGACGCCTACTCCACCCGGGCCGCGGTCTCCGCCTCGGGTTCGATCGTCTATCCCCAGTCCGGCGGCGGCACGCCGCGGCGACTGATGCTGGTCTCGCGCGCCGGGCAGGCCACCCCGCTCACGCCCGACGCGAAGGGCTATGCCGCCCCCCGGCTCTCCCCCGACGGCCGCCGTCTCGCGGTGTACATCGCCGACCCGATCAATTCCAGCCGCGACGTGTGGGTGCTCGACATCGGCCAGCGGGTGTGGTCGCGCCTCACCACCAACGGCATCAGCGATAAGCCGGTCTGGACGCCCGACGGCCGGCGGGTGGTGTACTCGAGCAACGATGACTTGTGGTGGATCGCTGCCGACGGGGGCGACCGGCCGGAGAGCCTGCTCGTGTCGGTGGGCAGCCACTTTGCCGGGAGCGTCACGCCCGACGGCCGCTCGGTGGTCTTTCAGGAGACCGGCAGCCTGACCAACGGCATCCGCACGCTCGACTTCGACTCGACTCAGGTGGCCCGGACGATTTTCCCCGCGGCCTTCGATGAATCCAATCCGGCGCTGTCGCCCGATGGCCGCTGGCTGGCCTACCAGTCCGACCAGACCGGGCGGACCGAGGTCTACCTCCGCTCGTATCCGGAGCCGGGGGCCCGCGTCCCGGTCTCGCTCGGGGGCGGCAGCGAGCCGGTGTGGGCCCACCACGGGCGGGAGCTGTTCTATCGCTCGGGCGACAGTCTGATGGTCGCCTCGATTGCGGCCTCGCCCGCGCTGGTGGTGACCGGGCGCCGGCGGCTGTTCACCGGCGCGTTCCTGGAGGGGGCACCCTTCCGCCAGTATGACGTGGCCCCGGACGATCAGCACTTCGTCATGATCAGCGGGGCCGCGACGCAGTCCACCCTGTACGGGGTCGAGGGCGTGTTTCGGCGGCTGCTCGACCAGCGAAGTCGACCGCGGTGACCGGCTGAGCCTCCCCGGCCCGGCTCAGCCACGCCTCTCCTCTTGACAATCTAGAAGGCCACCCCCATGCTCCCTCCAGATAATCTGGAGGACGACCGTGGCCACCCCCGCCGATCTGCTCCCCGGCACCCTCGAGCTGCTGGTCCTGAAGGCGCTGTCCCTCGAGCCGATGCACGGTTGGGGCATCGGCCAGCGGATCGATCAGCTCTCCCGCGACGTGTTCAGGGTCCAGCAGGGCTCGCTCTATCCCGCCCTCCAGCGGATGCTGCGGAAGGGCTGGATCCGCTCCGACTGGCGTCCCAGCGAGCATGGCCGGCGCGCCCGCTACTATGCCCTCACCGCCAGGGGCCGGCGCCAGCTCGAAGCCGAGACCGCCGTCTGGCGGCGCACCGCCGCGGCGGTGGACGGGATCCTCCGGGTCCGGCTGGCCGACCTGTGATCGCCGATCTGCGGGCGCGGGCCCGGGCCCTGATCTTCCGCCGCCGGTGGCAGCGCGAGCTGGACGAGGAGCTCCATTTTCACCTCGAGCAGGACGTGGCCGCGCGGATCGCCGCCGGGGCCGAGCCGGCGGCGGCACGCCGGGAGGCGCTGGCCGCCTTCGGCGGCATCGAGCGCTGGCGCGAGGCGACTCTGGACGCCAGCGGCGTCCGCCCGCTCCACGATCTCGCCGCCGACCTCCGCTTCACCCTGCGCGGGCTCGGACGTAATCCCGCCTTCGCCCTCACGGCCGTCCTGGTGCTGGCGCTGGCCATCGGGGCGGCCACCGCCGTGTTCAGCGTGGTGCACACGGTGCTGCTGAGCGATCTCCCCTATCCCCACGCCGACCGGCTGGTGCAGGTGTACCAGCAGAACTCGCCCACCAACCAGTGGACCCTCTCGGTAGTGGACATCCAGGCCATCGCCGAGCAGCAGCGGAGCTTCGAGGCCTTCGGCGCGGTGCGCCCTGGTGTGGCCGGGCTGGCTGGCGGAGGCGAGCCGGAGCAGGTCCCGGTCGCCTGGGTCACGGCTGGGTTCCTCTCCGCTCTGGGCACCACGCCGGCCACCGGCCGGCTCATCGAGCCGGGCGACGAGCGTCCCGATGCCCCTCCGGTGGTCGTGGTCACGGCCCGACTCGCGGCCGACCGCCTCGGCGGCCTCCGGTCGGCGGTCGGCCGCGCCCTCCTCCTCGACGGTGTCAGCCATACCGTCGTCGGCGTGCTGCCGCCCGGCCTGGACGAGCTCGCCGGCATCCGCGCCGCGGCGTGGCCCGTGCTCAGGACCGCCACGCCGGCCCGGCGCGGGCCGTTCGGCCTTCGTGGCGTCGGCCGGCTCCGGCCCCAACTGACCCTGGCTGCCGCGGGCCGCGATCTCGCCGGGATCAGCCGGCGGATCTATCCGCTCTGGCGCGCCGGCTTCCGCGACAGCCTCGCCCGGCTCACGCCCTATCCGCTGCGCGAGAGCATCGTGGGCAGCGCCACCCAGCAGCTTCGGCTCTTCGCCGGCGCGGTGCTGCTGGTGCTGCTCGGCGCCCTCGCCAATGTGGCCACCTTGCTGCTGGTGCGCGCCTCGGCCCGGGGCCATGAGCTGGCGGTGCGCGCGACCCTCGGCGCGTCCCGGCTTCGGGTCGCCCGCCTGGTGCTGACGGAAGGGCTGGTGCTCACGGCCCTGGGGACGCTCGCAGGCATCGGGCTCGCCGCGCTCGCCCTCCGACTGGTCGGCCTGATCGCGCCCGACCTGCCGCGGGCGCACGAGATCGTCCTGGATGCCCGGTCCGTGGCCGTCGCGGTGGCGCTCGGCGCGGCCAGCGGGCTCCTGGTCAGTCTTTCGCCGGTCATGGCCGTGCTGGGGGGGCGGCTGGTGGCGCTCCGGCCGGAGGGCCGTCGGTCCGGCGGCACTCGGTGGACGGGGCTCGTCCGGGGCGTTCTGGTGGCGGCGGAAGTCGCCCTGGCGATCCCCCTGCTCCTGGCCGCCGCGCTCCTGGCCAACAGCCTGCTGCGGCTGCAGCGGGTGGACCCCGGGTACGATGCCGGCTCGAGCTTGACCGTCTGGCTGGCGCCGCCGCCGGCGCGCTATCCGGATACCACGGCGGTGCGGACGTTCTGGCGCCGGGCGGTCGCGGTGGCCGTGGAGACCCCGGGTGTCGTCGCCGCCGGCCTGGCCACCTCGGCGCCGCCCGACAACCAGGGCGAGGTCAACAACTTCAACCTGACCGCCCACCCGGTGCCGGAGGGCGGCGCCGAGCCCACCTCGCCTTGGTCGGCGGTCTCGCCCGGCTTCTTCCCTGCACTCGGCATTCCTCTGCACGAGGGCCGGCTCTTCACCGACGCCGATTCCGCCGGCGCGCCGCCCGTGGCGGTCGTGAGCCGCTCCTGGGCGGCGCGGTATTTCCCGGGCGAAAGCGTGATCGGGCAGCAGATGGTCGAGGGCGGTTGCTATGAGTGCCCCCGGACTACCATCGTCGGCATGGTGGGCGACGTGAAGTACCAGGGCCTGGGCCGGGACGGGGAGGGCGTGTACACACCGCTCATGCAGTCGGAGTCCCGCCGGGCCGCCTTGTTCGTGCGCACCAGTGCCGCGCCCGCGGGCTTCACCGGTCCCGTGCTCCGGCACCTCCGTGCCCTGGATCCCGACCTCCCGCTCTCGGCCCGGCTCATGAAAGACGAGCTCCGCCGCGCCCTGGCCGATCCGACCCGCTGGACGGCCGTGCTCTCGGCTTTCGGGGCGGCGGCGCTGGCGCTCTCGTCGCTGGGGATCTTCGGGCTGGTGTCCTACCTGGTGCGCCGGCAGCGGCGGGAGATCGGCGTACGCCTGGCGCTTGGCGCCGAGCCTCGAGCCATCCTTCGGATGGTCCTAGCGCGGGGTATGCGCTACGTGCTCGCGGGCACGGTGGTGGGCCTGGTCCTCACGGCGGTGAGCGGACGCTGGCTGGGCTCGCTGCTCTTCGAGGTGGGACCGAACGATCCGCTCACCATCGGGGGCGTCACGGCGACGTTGCTGCTCGCGGCGCTGGCCGCCTGCCTCGTCCCGGGCCTGCAGGCCGGCCGGATTCGGCCGGTCGAGGCGATGGCGGAGGAGTAGGAGACGACTCCGTCCGCCCGACTCATATCCCGCTCGACTTCCCTCAGCCACTCTCCTTCTCAAATGCAAGTCACACCCATCCCACCCGTCCGGTGGCCAGCCAGAGCCCAGGACGCACATCGCGGTTGGGCCGTAGGTCCGCTGGCGTACGCGTGGCGCCTGCACGGCCTCCCCAGACTCCCGGTCGGACGTCACAGCAGTTGCGGCCCCGCGGCCGTATTCTGAGACTCGCAGTCCGCCTCGCTCTCCTCGTTGGGAAGCCTGACAGACGCCTCGCTCCACCGTGATTCTCGGCGGTACGCTAGCCTGATCGCTGCCGCCTTCCCGCAGCAGGAGATCCCCCCATGTACCACCACGTCAAGAAGCTGATGTACACCGTCCGGGTCGACCAACCCGATCCGGCCTTCGGCAATATGCTCCTGGAACAGTTCGGCGGCGCCAATGGTGAGCTGGCCGCAGCCATGCAGTACTCCATTCAGGGACTCAATTGCGACGACCTCGTGCGAAAAGACCTGCTGATGGATATCGGCACCGAGGAGCTGAGTCACCTCGAGATTGTCGGCGCCCTGGCGCGTCTGCACTTGAAGCCGCTCAAGTTCGATCGCGACGCCGCGGAACAGGATCCGCTGATCGCGATTGCCGGGGGTGGCGGGGTTGGCCTGTTCAACTCTCAAGGCAACCCGTGGACGGCCGACTACCTCAAGATCACCGGCGAGCTGGACGTCGATTTGCGCAGCAACATCGCCGCTGAAGCCCGAGCCAAGATCGTCTACGAACGCCTCCTCAATTTCACCGACGACGCCGGCACCAAAGACGCGCTGCAGTTCCTGATGACCCGCGAGATCACCCACATGAAGGCGTTCACCTTCGCGCTGGAGAGCATGGGCAAGCCGCGATTCATGATCGGACGCATTCCCCCCACACCTGGGCTGGTCGATCAGTTCTTCAATGATTCGACAGGCGCCGGTGAAGATGGGGAG
>DATAOR010000117.1:0-5964 GCA_036265635.1 Gemmatimonadales bacterium | reverse complement strand
TGTCGCCCAACCGCTGCGTGGTGGTCGAGGATTCGCTTCCCGGTCTGGCCGCGGCCCGCGCCGCCGGCCTGCGCTGCGCCATGCTGAGCACCTCGCACGACCCGGCCGCCTGCGCCGAGGCCGACCTCGTGTGGTCGGACTTCACCGGCCGGATCCCGGCCGACCTGCCCTGGTCGCTGGCCCATGCCTGAGCCCGCTGCCGCGCCGGAGGTCCATGGTCTCGATCTCCGCCTCGACCGCGCCCGGCTCCACCGGATCCGCCACGGCGCCACCGTGGTGGTCGCCGAGCCGGCCGTGTTCCGGGTCTCGGGCCCCGGCGCGCTCGCCTGCCTCCAGGGCCTGCTGACCAACGACCTCGAGCGGCCCGGCGACGGCAGCCTGGTCTACGGTGCCCTGCTCACGCCCAAGGGCATGATCGTGGTGGACGCCTGGGTCATCCGGCAGGGCGACACCTTCACCCTCATCATGCCGACGTCGGGCCACGCCGCCGCTCGCGAGCTGTTCACCCGCTCGCTGCCTCCGCGGCTGGCCCGTACTACCGATCTCACCGGCCAGGCCGCCGTCGCCTGGCTGCTCGGCGGCCACGGCTTTCATGTGCTGGCCAAGTCGGCGGTCGGCTCGCCCGAGGCGGCCGGCCGGGTGGCCTCGGTCGGCGGCGAGCTGAGCCCCGTGGCGGTGGCGCTCGCGCCCGAGACGGCACCGTTCGTCGCCCTGGCCGTGGGCCTGGCCCCGGCGGTCGAGCCGCTGGCGGTTCGCCTGGTCGCGGCCGGCAGCCACCGGGGCGACGGCGAGGATCTCCACGCGGCGCGGGTGCTGGCCGGCTGGCCCGCCCTCGGCGTCGAGATCGGCGAGCGGACCTTGCCGCAGGAAGTGCGGTACGATGAGATCGGGGGCGTGTCCTACACCAAAGGCTGCTACACCGGGCAGGAGACGGTGGCCCGGCTCCACTTCCGCGGTCACACCAACCGCGAGCTTCGCGGGCTCCGCTGGACCGAGCCCGACCCGCTCGACGGCCGGACCGTGGTGGCGGGCGACAAGGAGGTCGGCAGCGTGCGCTCGACCTTGACGCTGGACGACCGGGTCCTCGGACTGGCGGTGGTCCGGCGCGAGGTGCAACCGGGCGAGACGGTGACGGCCGGAGGGCGCGAGGCGAGCGTGGTAGGGCTGCCGTTCGGGGCCGACGAGATGGACGGGTGAACCGGCGACCACGGATGGAACGGCGATCGGGGGAACGACAACGGGCCCCGGCCAGCTGCCCGGGGCCCGATGCGACGGCGGAGCCGCCGACGCGCTTACTTCTTGGTGGTGTCCCGCGCCATGGTCGAGTCGCTCGACATGGCCGTGCTGTCGTGGGCCATGCCGCCGCCCATCGCGGTGTCGGTAGCGGCCGGCGCCATCGCGGCGGTATCGCCCGCCATGCCGGCATCCTTCTTCGGGCCACACGCGGCGATCACCAGCACGGCAGCCATCAGGAGAGTCTTCTTCATCGTTGCTCCATATATGCTAGGGTTGGTCTTGCGCCCGTCACGAGCCACGTTGCGAGTCACGCTGTCGGCCACGCGTACGGCGCCGAACCTAAGCGGGCCGCCGGTTTTGTCAAGCCGCGCCGGCCCGGCCCCGCCGCGGGCCGGCCGGCTAACTCCATGAGCCGCAAGCCATTTCTGAGATCTTCGCCCCGACCTCTCGACCGTGAGCCATAGACCGACATGACTTTGCCTCGCACTTTGGGTGACCTCAAGAACAGCCCCTGGGCGGACGCTCCGCTCCGCAGCCGCACGGTCCGCGACGAGATCCGGGCCAATCTGCTGGCCCGGCTGGCCGAGGGCGGCCCGCTCTTTCCCGGCATCGTGGGCTACGAGGAGACGATCCTGCCCCAGATCGTCAACGCCCTCCTCGCCCGGCACCACTTCATCCTGCTCGGCCTCCGCGGCCAGGCCAAGAGCCGGATTCTGCGCGAGCTGGCCGGCCTGCTCGACGAGCGGATCCCGGTGGTCGCCGGCAGCGAGGTCAACGACGACCCGTTCGCCCCGATCTCCAAGTTCGCCCGCGAGCGGCTGGCCGAGTGCGGCGACGCCACCCCGATCGGCTGGCTCCGGCGCGACCAGCGCTACGTCGAGAAGCTGGCCACCCCCGACGTCACCATCGCCGACCTGATCGGCGATGTGGACCCGATCAAGGCCGCCCGGGGCGGTCATCTGCTGAGCGACGAGCTGACCATGCACTTCGGCCTGCTGCCGCGGGCCAACCGCGGCATCTTCGCCATCAACGAGCTGCCCGACCTCAGCGGCAAGGTCCAGGTCGGCCTGTTCAACATCATGCAGGAGGGCGACGTCCAGATCAAAGGCTACCCGGTGCGGCTGCCGCTGGACGTGCTGCTCGCCTTCACCGCCAATCCCGAGGACTACACCGCTCGCGGCAAGATCATCACCCCGCTCAAGGACCGGATCGGGTCGGAGGTCATCACCCACTATCCCCGGACCGTCCAGCTCGGCATGGAGATCACCGCCCAGGAGGCCTGGGTCCGGCGGGGCGGGCGGCCGCTCGACATCCCCGACTTCGTGCTCGAGCTGATCGAGCGGGTCGCCTTCGAGGCCCGCGAGGACAAGCGGGTGGACAAGCGCTCGGGCGTGAGCCAGCGGCTCCCGATCAGCGTGCTGGAGAACGCGGTCAGCAACGCCGAGCGGCGGGCCGCGGTGATGGGCGAGGACCGGATCGTGCCCCGGGTGAGCGACATCTACGCCGCGGTCCCCTCGATCACCGGCAAGCTCGAACTGGAGTACGAGGGCGAGCTCCAGGGCGGGGACGCCATCGCCCGTGAGCTGATCCGCCGGGCGGCGGGCAAGGTGCTGGAGGACCGGATGGGCGGTGCCGACCTCGGCAAGATCGTCGCCTGGTTCGACCAGGGCGGCGCCCTCAAGGTCCCGGGCGAGGAGCGGGCCGAGCTCTGCTTCCAGGGCTTCAGCGTGGTGCCGAGCCTGGTGGACACGGTGGCCGAGTTCGGCCTCAGCCCCCGCACCGACCACCCGCGGGCCGTGGCCGCCTGCGAGCTGGTGCTCGAGGGCCTGGCCGCCCAGAAGCGGATCAGCCGGAGCGAGGAGCTGGGCTACACCCGGATGAAGCCCGAGCGGCGGGAGCCGGGATACGGCAAGGGCGGGATCTCGTTCGGATAAGCGGCCGGGTCGCCCGGCCGGAGCAGCGGCGCGCCGCTCCCGGGGCGCGCCGCTTGGCATCGGGGGCCTCCACCTGCTGTTGACCTGATGCTGGTCGGCCTGGCCACTGTGCCGGACCTTAACCATCGGCTTCACCGGGAGGGTTAGCCCAACGGAGGTGCGTCGGCTCGTAGGGCCCCTGACCGCCGCCGCGCGGCCGCTCCTGACCGCCACCGCGGACCGGCCCCCGACCGCCGCTGCGGACCGGCCCCCGACCGGCGCGGCGGATGGGCGCCTGCCCTAGCCGGTCCGCCGGGCCGCCGGGCCGCGGGACCGCCGCTGCACCTCCAGCTCCCGCTCCAGCCGTCCGCACATGATCTCGCACAGCCGGAGCACGTCCCGGTCGGCCAGCTGGTACTCGACGAACAGGCCGTTCCGGCGGCGGCTGACGAACCCGGCGGCCAGCAGCACCCGCAGGTGCTTGGACACGTTGGCCTGGGACAGCCCCGTCCGCTCCACCAGCTCGCCCACCGAGGCCTTGCCGGAGCGCAGCGTCTGCAGCAGATGCAACCGCGACGGCTCGGCCAGCGCCTTGAACCGGTCGGCCACCTGCTCCACCACCTGCGCCGGCATGGCGCTCCCGCCGGGTTTCGTCGTGATCATTCCGGCACCGCCTCCCTCCAGGGCCCGCGATCCCCGAGGACTCGTCACCCCGGCGACCCCCAACGACTCGTCACCCGGGCTTCATGCTCCGTTCACGGGTCCCGGGCCAGCTTGGACGGTAACCGGCCGGCGCTGCGGGAACAAGTACATGACTATATAGTTATATTGTCATGACGCCACGAGCCACCGACTGCCACCCCCGACGGGGCCCCATGCCACGGGTACCGATCCCGCTTCTCCTCCTCGCCCTCGCCGCCTTGCCCGGCACGGCCCGGGCCCAGGCCCTCACCCTGGCCGACGCCCTCCGCCGGGCCGAGACCCGAGCCTACCCCAACCGCGTCGCCGAGGCCGGCGCGCGGGCCGAAGGGGGCCGGGCGGCCGGGACCCTCCGCGGCGTTCTCCCCTCGGTCCGGCTGGAGGGCGGCTACCGCCGGACGACCGACCCCCTGGGCGCCTTCGGGGACGCCCTGCGCCAGCGGGCGTTGACCCCGGCCTCGTTCGACCCGGCCCGGCTCAACTACCCCGACGCCATCGGCAATGTCGGCTCGGCCATCGTCGTCGAGCAGCCGCTGTTTAACGCCGACGCCCTGATGGGCCGTCGGGCCGCCCGGCGCGGCGCCGAGGCGGCCCGCGCCTCCGAGGCCTGGACCCGCAGCGGATCGGCCGTTGACGTCATCGGCGCCTACTACGGGGCGGTGCTGGCCGTCGAGCGGGCCGCCGCGCTCGACAGCGCCGCCCGCGCTGCCCACGCGCACCGGCGCCAGGCCGAGTCCCAGCACCGGAACGGGCTGGCGGCGCGGTCCGACGCGCTGCTGGCCGCCGTTCGCGCCTCGGACGCAGACACCCGGCTGGTGGCGGCCCGGGGGGCGACCCGGCTGGCCCGCCTTCAGCTTGCGCTGGCGATGGGCGCGGCCGACGACACCGCCTTCACCCTGCCGGCGCGACTCCCGGCCGCGGCCGCGCTCGCCGTCGTCGCCGGCGAGCTGGCCTCCGGGCCGCCCGCCGACCGAGCCGATGTCCGGGCCGCCCGGCTCGCCCTGGCCGCGGCCGAAGCCGATCGCGGGCGCGCCACCGGCCTGCTCCTGCCGCGGGTCAACGCGTTCGGCCGGCTCGACTGGAACACCGAAGCCTCGCCCTTCGGCGGCCGGCAGGCCTGGACGGCCGGCGTAATGCTGAGTTGGAGCCCGTTCAGCGGCGGCGCCGAGCTGGCGGCCGGGCGCGAGGCCGCGGCCCGGCGGGACGGCGCCGCGGCCCAGGCAGAGGCCGTGGAGGCCCGCGGGCGGGTGGAGCAGGCGGAGCAGGCCATCGCGGTCGAGGTCGCCCGGGTGCGGCTGAACGCGAGCACCCAGGCGCTGGACCAGAGCGCCGAGGCCCACCGGATCGTGACCCGCCGGTACGAGGGCGGGCTGGCCACCGTGGTGGAGCTGTTCGACGCCGCCGCGGAGGAGACCGCCATACGCCTGGCGGACGCCGATGCCCGCTACCAGCTCATCCTGGCCCTGGCCCAGCGCCGGCGCGCGGCCGGCCTCGACCCGGCCACCCTCACCCGACTCGACGACCTGGAGCGCTGAGCATGCGAGCCCTGTGGATCTCTGTCACGATCGCCGGCCTGGCCGCCGGGTGCGGCGGGGGCGACGCCCAACCCGAGACGGCCTCGATCGGCGAGGCCATGCCCGAGGGCCGGGTGATCGAGGTGCGCGACACGACCATCGCCGCCACCATCGAGGCCGCCGGCATCGCCGAGCCGGTGCGGTGCGCCACACTCGCCACCAAGCTGATGGGGTCGGTCACCTCCGTGCTGGTGGAAGAGGGCGCCCGGGTGGCCTCCGGCCGGCTGCTGGCCCGGATCGACGACCGCGACCTCCGGGCGAAGCGGGCCCAGACCGCCGCGTCGGTGGCCGAAGCCGAGGCGGTTCGCGGCGACGCGCTGACCCAGGCTCGGCGGATGCGCGCGCTCTTCGCCGACAGCGCGGCCGCCCAGGCCCAGCTCGACGCGGCGGAGACCGGCCTGGCGCGGGCCGAGGCCGGCGCCCGCGCCGCCCGGGCCGCGGCCCGGGAGCTCGAGGCCACCAGCGCCTACGCCGAGATCCGCGCGCCGTTCGCCGGCCTGGTCACCCAGCGGTTCGTGGATCCCGGCGCGTTCGTCGCGCCG
>DATAOR010000116.1:0-7013 GCA_036265635.1 Gemmatimonadales bacterium | reverse complement strand
CATGATCGCTGCCAGGGTTCGTGCGCTTCGCTCCGCTGCGACCTCGGCACCGCCGGGGGCACCCGTCTGTCCGGCCTGCGGTCCCCGCCCGGAGACGGATGCCGTGTTCTGCTCCAGCTGCGGCCATCGGCTGGCCGCCGGGGGCGCCTGCGCCGGGTGTGGCGCCAGCTTGAGCGCCGGCAGCCGGTTCTGTACCGAATGCGGGACCGGGGTGGCCGCCTGAGGGGGCGCCGGCCTGGCGAGGCCGCCCGCCTGAGCTGGCGCCGGCCCGGCGACTCAGAGTCGGAACGCTAGCGCGCCCGAGACTTCCCGCCGCCACAGGGTCCGCGGCTCGAGTGAGGGCTCCAGGTCGTCCCGAGTGAAGGGCGACCGGGGCGTCACGGCGCCACCCGCTCGCAGCACGCCCCGCCACCGTCCTCCGAAGTTCATGTCGAGGCCCGCGCCCGCTGCGATCCCGACTCGGGTTCTCGAGCCCGCGTCCGGCAGCTTCCAGACTTCAATCAGCGGCGCCCCGTACAGGTGGAGATGGGCTTCGGGGCCGACTCGGGCTACGGGAACAGTGAGCTCGGGCTGAATGCCGTAATAGCTGAGGGCATCCTTGACGGCGGCCAAGCCGTCCGACCCTTCCAACGCCAGGCTGCTGGATGCGTGCGAGACGCGAAGCCCTACGCCTACCCGGCCCACCTGCCGTCCAACCGCAATTTCAATCTGAGTAGGTCGGTACGGGCGGAGGGACCGCCTGGTCCCGACGTCTTCGGCACCACCTGTAAAGCGTGGAGCCCGAAGGCCGGCGGACACGGTCCACTGCGCTGGTGCCGAACGAACCCCCGCGGCCAGCAACATGACGGGTAAAATTGCGCAAGCGTAGAGCTTCATGGTCGGTCACCGCATCTCGAGTTTGAGCCAGCCGTTCGTCACGTTGCCATCGCCCCGCACGATCCAGTTCGCCCCCGCGTGATATTCACCGATCACCTTGTCCTCGATCGCGTTCCCGATCAGGTCGTCCTGGGAGGTGATCCACGAGTAGGCCGCCCGGAGAATCCGCTGCAGCGCATTCGCGCTCCGGAACACCTTGGTCAGCCCGCTGGTGCTGTCCTTCCCTCCGGTCAGGTTTGGATACGCACTTTGCAGGGTGCTTTGAAAACTCCTGAACCGGTCCCCATCCAGCCGGATCTGACATGCGCCGTCGTCGTCCTCCAGGGCCAGAATCCGCAGACTCTGCCCCGGGTGCGCCTTCTTGTAGTTGTCGAGCTGCGCCTGGGTGAACAACAGCACGCTGCCGCTCCACTCCAGGCCATTCTGATCGAACACGTTGGCCCCGCCGGCATGCTCGCCCGCGCATTGATAGCTGGTGAGCGAGTCCGAGGCGCCGGACTGGCCGAGGATGTGGATCTCAAACTCGGGGTTGCCCTTCAACCAACCTTCAAAATCCTGGACGAAGTGGGAGTTGGTCATGTAAAGCCCCGGCGGCGGGCTAGTGGAGCCGCCACCGCCGCCGCCGCCACCCCCGGCACCGGGATCCAGCGTGGCCTGCCCGCTGGGGAACCGGTCGAAGTCGGTTTCGACCGGGACGACCGCCAGCACCGGCGTGGTCGGCGGCGTGGCGGGGTCGAGCAGGCGGCGACGTCCCCGGATGTCGAACGCCACCGGCGCCTCGTGGTCGGTCGTGGCGGTGGCGACCAGCACCTCGGGGCCGCCGTGCCAGGCAGCCCGGTGCGCCGGTACCGGCAGGTAGAACTCGAGCGCGGGGGCCGCCGCCAGATCGATTCCGACCGCCGCCTCCGGCTCGCGGGCGGCCGAGGCCAGCGCCCGGATGTTCGAGCGGCCCGGCAGCTCCAGCCAGCGCTGCAAGTGCAGCTTGTGCTCCACCACGGTCGACTGGTCGAGGGCCGACCGAATGGAGGCTCGGAAGGCAGGGTCGGCCAGGGCCAGGGCCAGTCGGCGGGCCAGCCGCTCCTGGACGGCTCGCTGGGTGGGCCCGCCGGTAGCTCCTCCCGGGGGCAGGGAAACCGCCGAGTGATCGGCGGAGGCGGGGCTGGTGGGGCTCGGGTCGCTGCAGCCGCCGGCTCCGGCGAGCAGCGCGAGAACGGCGAGACGGGATGCGGGTGACATGGGGCCTCCTCGGGTGAGTCGCTCGCGCTGACGGCCGCGCTGGGTCCGACGGCGAGGGCAACGTAGGAGGGGGCCCTCCGGCGCCTGGGATCAGCGGTGCGCCGGCGGGCACGAAAAAGGGCGGCCACGGGGCCGCCCAGATGCAACTCGATCACTCTCGGTTGAGTCAGATGCCGACGAGCTCGCTGGCCCGCCGGCGCTAGCCCCGCAGCGCTGACCGGGCCGCGCTGAGCGCCCGGTCCACCCCCTCCGGCGGAACGTCGAGGTGAAACACCGCCCGCACCAAGGTTGGACCCAGCACGCTGAACCGGACGCCCGAGCGCTCCGCCCGGCGACCGAACTCCTCCCCCGTCAGACCCGCGCCCCGGACGTCGAACACCACGATGTTGGTTTCCACCCGGGTCGCATCCACGGCCAGCCCGGGCAGTTCCGCCAGCCCCGCCGCCAACTGACGGGCGCGGGCGTGATCCTCGGCCAGGCGCTCCACATGGTGCTCCAGGGCGTAGAGACCGGCCGCGGCGATGATGCCGGCCTGCCGCATGGCACCGCCGAAGCGCTGCTTGAACACCCAAGCCGATTCGACGAAGGCCTTCGAGCCCGCCAGCACCGCGCCGACCGGGGCGCCGAGGCCCTTGGTGAGGTCGAGCCAGACGCTGTCGAACGGCTGGGCGAACGCCCGAGCCGGCGTCCCGCTGGCGACCACCGCATTCATCAGCCGGGCGCCATCCATGTGGCAGGCCAGCCCGGCGGCGTGACCGGCGGCGCACACGTCCTCGATCTGCCCCAGCGGCCAGACCATCCCGCCGACGATGTTGGCGGTCTGCTCGACCGAGAGCGCCCGCGTCCGGGGCATGTAGTGGACCGGCGGGCGCACCGCCTGCCTGACCTGGTCCGACGAGAACATGCCTCGGGCACCCGGCAACGGCCGCATGACCGCCCCGATCATCGCAGCCGGGCCCCCGGCCTCGTACAGCAGCGGATGCGCGGTCTCGTGCAACAGGATCTCGTCGCCCGCCCGGCAGTGGACCGCGAAGGCCACCTGGTTGCACATCGTGCCCGACGGCAGAAACAGTGCCGCCTCCTTGCCCAGCAGCTCGGCCACGACCGCCTGGAGCCGGTTGACGGTCGGATCCTCGCGATTCTGCTCGTCGCCCACCGGCGCCTCGGCCATGGCGCGCCGCATGGCGGGCGTGGGACGAGTCACGGTGTCACTGTATAGGTCGACGGCGGGTGCGGTCATCCTACCACTCCATCAGCTCGAGCCGGCGGGCGCTCAGGCGCAGGGGAATCACCGTCGCCGCGATGCAGATTCCGCTGACCGCCGCCCCGGCCAGGAGCAGGGCCGGCGTCGGCTGGAGCTGCTGGCCGCGCTGCCAGGCCCGCAGCAGGGCGGTGACCGGCAGGGCCTCGATCATGATCACCATCGCCAGCAGGCACAGGCTGGCCATCATGAAGACGATGCCGCCGAAGCTGGTCGGGATCTGGGCCGCGTTCTCGGTCCCGAACTGGGGATAGAACACGCCGAAGGTCAGCGCCAGGGCACTGACCGCCATGGTGTAGAGCACGATCGTGATCAGGCTGGTCGCCATCATGAACGGGCTCACGCCCAGCAGGCCGTTGGTCAGCGCGGTGATGCCCAGGGCCAGGACCAGGAGCGGGACGGTCCCCATCCAGTACTTGCTCCACAGCATGCTGCGGGGGTCGAGCGGGCTCGACCGGAGGAGCCACATCTGCCGACCCTCCAGCGAGATGGTGGGAAATATGAACCGGGCCGCCACCGCCGACAGTACGAAGCCCGCGAGCCCCAGGTTGAGGAAGGAGATGACGGTCACCAGGGCGAAGGGGAGCCGTTCGCCGGTATGGATGGGCAGCGACTTGATGTTGAAGATGTAGATCGCCACCAGCACCACCAGCAGGATCAGCTGGCTCCACTGGGTGTTGTCACGGAAGAAGACCCGCAGGTCCTTGAACAGGAACTCGCGCTTCTGCGGTGGCAGCCAGGCCAGCAGGTTTTCCGCCGGCCCCCGGAGCGACCGGCGGACCTTCCGCTCGGCCCCTTCCTGGGCCTTCGAATATCCCAGCAGGAACAGCTCGCGATGGACCAGCGCCCCGCCCGCCAGCGTGAGCAGCGCGGCCCCCCAGAGCATGGCGATCGGCCGCGGATCCGCTACCCGGGTCAGCCAGTTCATGATCATCTCGGCGGCCCATTCGCTGGGCAGCCACGGATTGGTCGGTGCCTTCAGCACCTTGAGGTAGTCGAGGAAGTTGCGGAACCCCTCGGGCTGGGCCAGTTGCTCCGGCCGGATGAAGCGGACCATCAGCACCAGCACCGCGACCGCGCCGAGCCCGACCAGCCCCAGCAGCTCGCGGGTGCGGCGGGCGGGGAACACGTTGACCAGAATGACCGTGAAGATGGTGCCGACCACGGCCGGCATGATCAGATACGGTGCCATGGCGGCCACGGCCACGAAGGGAAACAGGGGGCCGCCATCGAACACCAGCCCATAGGCCGTCAGGATCGGCAGGGTCAGCAGACCCACCATCCACGAGGAGTGGACGACGGTCTCGAATAGCTTGGCCAGGTACAGTCGAAACCAGCCGATCGGTGCCGCCACCAGGAGGTCGAGGTCGCGCGCCAGAAAGAAGGTGGACAGGGCCGTGATGACGTTGGACAGGAGCAGGATGGACAGAAAGGCCAGCAGCACCACGCTGAGCACCTTGGCGGCCAGCAGCGTGCCGAGGTCGGGCACCTGGCGCACGTAATGGAGCACCCGGTAGGAGATCCCGAAGACCGCCGTCCAGAATCCGAGCCCCGTGAGGGCCAGCACCACGGCCTTGGCCCGCGAGGCGGTGCGCTCGTGGCGGATCCGGGTCAGCACGCCGCGGCGCTTGGGCGTGAGCACGGTCCACAGGCTGGGCTGCGACCGGCCGGACGCGCCGACACCACCCCCGACCGCCGGGCCGGGCGGCCGGCCCGGCCGATCAGGCATCCAGCACCACGTCCAGCCTCGGAGTGGCGTGCCCGCCGGTGAGCTTGAGGAACAGGTCCTCCAGGCTCAGCCCCTCGGACGAGGTCTGTTGCCGCAGCTCGGCCATGGTGCCGTAGGCCGCGATCTTGCCCCGGTAGACGATGGCGATGCGATCGCACATCACCTCGGCGATCTCCATCGTGTGCGTGCTCATCAGGACCGTGCCGCCTCGGCTGACGAACT
Source organism: Gemmatimonadales bacterium (assembly GCA_036265635.1). Lineage (GTDB taxonomy): Bacteria > Gemmatimonadota > Gemmatimonadetes > Gemmatimonadales > GWC2-71-9 > CAVVWJ01. The sequence continues at coordinate 1,689 of DATAOR010000116.1, read as the reverse complement.
CCCGGAACAGGTCCTTGAGCAGCCTGGCGCTCTTGGGATCCAGACCCACCATCGGCTCGTCCACCACGATCACTTCGGGCCGGTGGACCAGCGCGCCGGCAATGATCAGCTTCTGCCGCATCCCGTGGCTGTACGTCTCGGTCAGCTCGCCTTTCCACGGGGCCAGGTCGAACACCGCCATCAGCTCGTCGATCCGCCGCTCCAGCTCAGGCCCCTGCATGCCGTAGAGCGCCGCCGCGAACCGGAGGAACTCCCCGCCGGTGAGCTTGTCGTACACGAACGGACGGTCGGGGATGTAGCCCAGCCGCGCCTTGGCCTCGAGCGGCCGGGTGAGGATGTCGATTCCGCCGACGGTCACGGTCCCGCTGGTCGGGCGCAGAATGCCGGCGATCATGCGGATCGAGGTGGTCTTGCCCGCGCCGTTCGGACCCAGCAGGCCGAACAGCTCGCCCCGAGGGACCTCGAGGTCGATGCCGTCCACCGCGGTGAATTTGCCGTAGCGCTTGGTCAGTCGATGCAGCCGGATCACGCCCGCGTCCTCCCCACGATGGCCTCCACCAAGTCCCGCTCTTCGGTACCGACGATGATCCGCAGCTCGAGCCCGGCCGCCGAATCGGCCGGGAAGGTCTCCACCAGCAGCCGGGCCGACTCTTCCGATGTGAGCGCTCCCCCGCCGGCGCCGATCAGCGGGGCGGCCACTCGCGGGAGGCCCCAGTCCCCGGCGCGCTGCCAAGCCGAGACCAAGGCCCGCCGGATCATCTCCCGGCCGGCCGGTCCGCGCTCATCCGCGATCACCACGTGGAGAACGAAGCTCGCCGGCAGATCCCCGCCGCCGGTCACCACGGCGGCGCCGGCCTCCAGGGCGGTCGTGGTCCGACGCTGGTCCGCGAACCGCGTGCCGCCGGCCTCGTCCAGGCGAACGGCGACCGGGCCGACCGGCTGGAGGGCCGCGTCGGCGGGGCGAAGAATGGCATCCACGGTCTCGCGGGCGAGGTCGCCGACTACGACCCGGATCACCCGCCGAGCAGCTCCCGGGAGCGCTGATAGCAGTCGCGGGCCTCTTCGGGACGGGCGAGCCGGTCGTAAACCCGGCCGAGGAGGTGCCACGCCTTGGCGTCCCGTGAGTCGAGCTCGACGGCCCGTTCGAGCGCGGCCCGGGCCCCGGCCAGGTCGCCCGACTGGTTGAGCATCCCGCCGAGCGCAGCATGGGCGTCCGCCCGGTCCGGCTGGGACTCGGTCGACGACCGGAAGTGGGCCGTGGCCTGGGCGCTCATGCCCTTCCGCGCCAGTACCCGACCGAGCTCGAGATGGGCGGCCGCGTGGGCCGGATTGAGTCGAAGCACCCGGCGAAGGTCAGCCTCGGCCTCGTCGTATCGGCGCAATGAGCCGAAGATTCCGCCCCGCAGGACCAGGAGCTCCATCTGCGCGGGCGACTGCTCGAGCCCGCCGTCCAACACCGCCAAGGCCTCATCGAACCGTTCCAGCCGCGCCAGCAGGGCAGCGAGAGCGAGGCGGGCTTCGGCCAGCGACGGGTCCGCCGCCAGGGCCTCGCGGTATATCGCCACGGCCTCGCTCGGGCGCGGTCCGCGTGCCACGGCGCCGGCCCGCTCGAGGAGCGGGTTGATCACCGGGGGAGACGCGACCACGGTATCGGCCGAAGCGCCGTCGGCGCCACGGGAGGATGCGAAC
>DATAOR010000115.1:0-9658 GCA_036265635.1 Gemmatimonadales bacterium | reverse complement strand
GCAGGCCTGGGATGGCCATGCAGAGTCCCGCCGCGGCGCAGGCCTGCCGGCCGGCGCCGGCCGGCGCGCCGCCGGGATGGTCGCACGATCCGCGGGGTGCCGGCGCTCCGTCCGTCGCGCGGGCGGCCGCCGTCATGGCCGACGGAGTGGAGGCGCCCCGGGCACAGCTATCGCCTGCCGCGTGTAGCGCCTCTGGAAAGAGGAACGCCGCGAGCAGGAGAAGCGAGAGCAGCCGGTGCGCCAGGTTCACCTAGAGATCCGTGGTTGAGCCTGGAGCTAGTGTAGGCTCGGCGCTCGGTGGTGGGCATGAAGCGAGTGTGAAAGGACCTTCAACCCGAGTCCCGGAGCAGCTGCCGGAGCACGGCCACCAGCACCTCCGGCAGCCGCTCGGGATGGCGCAGCAGCGCGTGACCGCCGGGGCCGAACACCCGCCCGGCGTACTGCGGCGCCTCCCGGTCGATCGTGAGGCAGAACGGCCGGATCCCCTGCAGCCGCGCCTCGGCCATCGCCCGCCTGGTGTCTTCCAGCCCGTACCTGCCCTCGTACACGTCCAGGTCGTTCGGCCGGCCGTCGGACAGGAGCAGCAGGATCCGCTGCCGCACCGGCTCCCCCGCCAGCAGCGCGGTCGCATGGCGGAGCGCCGCGCCCAGCCTGGTGTAGCCGTCCGGCTCGAGGCCGCCGATCCGCCGCCGGACCGCCGCGCCGGGCCGGTCGGAGAACTGCTTGACCGCCAGCAGGTCCACCCTGGCGGCGCCCTGGCTCCGGAACGCCAGGATTGCGTGCCGCTCGCCCAGCGCCGCCAACGCCTCGGCCACGATCAGCAGGGCTTCCCGGGCGACGTCGATCACCCGGCGCGTCCCCGCTACCCAGCTGTCCGTCGAGGCGCTGACGTCCGCCAGCAGCAGCACCGCGGCGTCCCGGCTGACCCGCCGCTGGTCGAGATACAGCCGCTCCTCCGGCGCCGCGCCCGCCCGGCGGTCCGCCGCCGAGACCACGTACGCGTCCAGGTCGAGATCGGCGCCCTCCGCCTGCTGCCGGAGTGTCCGGCGGCGGGGACGCAGCCGCTCGAACTCGCGCCGCACCCGCCGGATGCGGGCCCGGTGCAGGCGCAGCGCACCCTGCGTCCAGTCGGGATGCCCCTCCGGCGCCGGCTGCTGGTGCACCACGGCGCCGCGCAGCCGGTAGCGGCCCGCGCGCCAGTCCCATTCCGGATAGATCAGCGCACCGCCCGCCGGCTCCGGGGCGCCGGGCGCCGGCAGGCGAGGCGGCGCCTCCTCGCTGATCAGGATCTCCCGGACCGGGTCGGGCGTCCGGACCAGCCTGGCCTCGGGCAGCTCGGACAGCGAGTCGCCCAGGTCGCCGGGGCGGCCGTCCGTGTCGCGGTCGGCCGGGCGCTGGAGGCCCATGGGGTCCTCGACGCTCTCCTTCGGGTCGTCGGCTCGCGGCAGCCACATGCCCTGGCGGGCGTCGTCCTCGTCAGGGGACGCGGGCCGGACCCGAGGCCGGCGCACCATCCGTCCAACCTCGGCCCGCCGGTCCTGGCCCGGCTCGGCCGCCGCCGCGCCCGTCGAGCCGGGCGTGCCCTCCGCGGCCGCGGCGGCCGCGCCCCACAGCGGCACCGGACGCAGCCCCCGGTAGCGGCCGCCCAGGGCCCGGATGCGAGCCGCCTCCGCCCGCGCCCAGGCCAGCGAGTCGCGAGGGGCCGTGCGGCCAGAGGCGGTGCCGCCAGATGCCGTGCCACCAGAGGCGGTGCCGCCAGAGGCCGCTCCGCCAGAGGCTCCCCCGCCAGAGGCCGTCCCTTCAGCCGCCGCGCCGATGAAGCTCGAACCGCCCGCGGTCGCGCCGACGCCGAGCTCGTCCGGCGGCGTCGCCGGCGGCGCCTCGAGCACCAGCCGCAGCAGGCGCTCGACCGCCTGTTCGGGCCCGGTGAGTCGGCGGTCGGGCCGGCGGGCCCGCTCGGCGCTCCGCGCGGCGGCGATCTGCGGCGCCAGCCGCGGCACCAGGCTCACCAGATCGCGGTCCACCGCCGCCGCCTCGGCCAGCAGGTAGAGGTCGCGCAGCAGCGGATCGCCGGCCGGCAGGAGCGCCGGCGTCCCGCGGGCCGCGCGCGCCGCCTGCTCCAGGGCCAGCAGCCGGTAGGTCGGCAGGACGGCCTCGGGCCCGATCCCGGGCAGCTCGGAAGGCAGGCGGAGGCGGGCCCCGTCGGTGGAGGCGAGCGCCTCCGCGGTGGCGTGGGGCGGGGTGCCGGTGGCCCACCGCGCCAGCAGGGTGCGGGGCGCGGGCGGCTGGGCCACGCCGAGCTCGGGGGCGTCGGGGAACAGCATGGTGACGAACAGGCCCAGCCGGTGGCGCAGCTCCGCCAGTCGGGGCCGCTCGTCCGGCCCGGCGTGCCTCAGCCACAGCGCCCGGGCGGTGGTGGTAGCCGCGTAGACCGCCTCGGCGATGACGTCTTCGGGCTCCGCCAAGGGAGAAGGCTCGCGCGGGGTTAGAGCGTGAGGGAGAGCAGGTCGCCGATGGCGGCGCGCAGGTCGGGGTCGTCGCTCAGCGGGCCGACCAGGGCCGCCTCGCACGCCTCGCGCGGCGCGATGCCCCGGCCGATCAGCCGGGCCGTGGCCACCAGCACCCGGGTGCTCGGGGCCTCCGCCAGACCGCTGTCCTGCAGCCGCCGGATCCGCCCGGCCAGTTCCACCAGCATGGCCGCGGTGGGCTCGCCGACCCCGCCCTCGTGGGCGACGACCGCCCGCTCCACCGCCGGCGGCGGAAAGCCGAAGTCGATGGTGACGAAGCGCTGGCGGGTGCTGGGCTTGAGGTCCTTGAGCGCGTGCTGGTAGCCGGGATTGTAGGAGACCACCAGCTGGAACCCGGCCGCGGCCTCGACCAGCTCGCCGCGCTTCTCGATCGGCAGCAGCCGGCGGTGGTCGGTGAGCGGGTGGATCACCACCACCACGTCCTGCCGGGCCTCGACCACCTCGTCGAGGTAGCAGATGGCGCCGCGGCGCGCGGCCAGCGTCAGGGCCCCGTCCTGCCACACCGTGTCGCCGCCGCGGATCAGGAAGCGGCCGGTGAGATCGCTGGCCGAGAGATCGTCGTGGCAGGCCACCGTGACCAGCGGGCGGCCCAGCCGCCAGGCCATGTGCTCGACGAACCGGGTCTTGCCGCAGCCGGTCGGCCCCTTGAGCATGACCGCGGTGCCGTCGAGGTGGGCCGCCTCGAACAGGGCGACCTCGTTGGCCACCGGGAGGTAGAACGGCGCCGCCGCCCCCGGCCAGCGCAGGCCTTCATCGCCGTCGCCGCCGGGCGCGGCCGGCTGCTCCGCCAGCCGCTGGGGCCGGGCCATTCAGGCTTCCCTGGGTCGGACGCCGGCCGGCTCGACCGGAGCGGCCGCCTCGGGCAGGCCCCGCCGCGGGGCGAGCACGAAGAAGTCGTACAGGTAGAGCGCCACGCCCAGCACGAACAGCATCCCGGTCAGCGTCAGCATCAGGAAGTGGACCTGCATCTTCTTCTGGGTGTCGAGGTAGCCGAGGCCGAGGATCCGCTCGAGATAGGTCTGGGTGATGCCGGCGGCGGCGAAGGCCATCGTCATGCCGAACATCCCCGCCACCTGGAGCCAGAAGGCCCACAGCCCGGCCACCGATTCGCTCCGCTCGTCCGGGTAGCCGAAGTACTGGGGCGTGGCGTAGGTGATGATGGCCAGGACGATCATCACGTAGGCCCCGAAGAACGCCATGTGCCCGTGCATCGGGGTGATCATGGTGCCGTGGGTCCACTGGTTGACCGAGGGCCAGGTGTGCGCCAGGCCCAGAATGCCGGCGCCGAGGGCCGAGTAGATGGCGCTGCCGAGGGTCCAGTGGATGGCCATCCGGTTGGGATGGTTCAGCCCCGACCGCCGCATGGCCCCGTAGGCGTAGATCGCCATGGCCAGGAACGCCAGCGGCTCCAGCGCGCTGAAGAAGCCGCCGATCGGCAGCCAGTAGTGGGGCACCCCGATCCAGAAGTAGTGGTGCGCCGTCCCCAGCAGCCCGGCGATGAAGGTGAGGCCGACGATGACGTAGAGCCACTTCTCCATCACCTCGCGGTCGGCGCCCGACAGCCGGATCAGCAGGTAGGCCAGCAGGCCGGCCTGGATCATCTCCCAGACGCCCTCGACCCAGAGGTGCACCGTCCACCAGCGGTAATAGATGCTGAGGGTGTAGTTGTCGTAGCTCACCAGCGCGGGCAGGTAGAGGATGGCGGCCAGGGCCAGGCCGGCCAGCAGCACCCCCTCGGTGGTGGTGATCCGGCGGGCCTTCCAGATGGTCATGCCCACGTTGTAGAGGAACAGCAGCATGACCACCACGATGGCCAGCTTGACCGGGTAGGGCTGCTCCAGGAGCTTGTTGCCCTCGGTCCAGCCGAACAGGTAGCCCACCACCGCGGTCACCCCCGCCAGGGTCCAGAGCGCCAGGCTCCAGTAGGCCAGCCGGGGTGAGTACAGCTCGGTCCGCGACTCCTCGGGCACCACCCAGTAGGCGCCCCCCATGAACCCGGTCAGCACCCAGACCAGCAGCACGTTGGTGTGGATCTCCTTGACCCGGTCGAACGGCAGCAGGTCGCGGAGGGGGTCGGGGCCGAGGTACTTGGCCACGGCCAGCAGCCCGAACACCATCTGGAGCCCGTAGAGCAGCAGGGCCACCACCCAGTAGGCGTAGGCGACCCGCTGTGTCTGATAGCGCATCGGCGTGTCCTACTTCAGGGTCATGAGATAGGCCGTCAGGTGGTCCACCTGCTCGGCGGTGAGCGAGGCGTCGAAGCCGGTCGGCATCAGCGACCGGCCGCCGCTCGAGTAGGTCGGGCCGGTGAGCACGAAGGCGTTGGGGTCGCGGATGGACTCGCGGATGTAGCCCGCGGCGTCGGTCGCCTTGCCGTGGTAGGCCGGGTCCTTGACCCGCTGGGCCGCGGCGGCGCCGATCCCGGCCAGCGAGGGCCCCACCAGGTTGACCCCGGCGGCGGTCGAGTGGCAGGCGAAGCAGCCCGGCGGCGTCTGGCGGAACAGGGCCTGGCCCTGGGCCACCGGGTCGCTCGAGGCCGCCGTCGGGGCGGCCTCGCCCATCGCGGCGGCCCCCGGAATGGCCGAGCCCGACACCAGGATGGGGCGCGGCGGCCAGCCCTGGGTATCGATGTGGCCGACCCAGTCGAGGAAGGCGATGACCTGGCGGATCTCCCCGTCCGTCAGGTTCTGGTTGGGCATCAGCCGCCGGTCGCGCGCCTCGGAGTAGAACTTGGCCGGGTCCTTGAGGAAGGCCTCGAGGTAGGGCGCGCCCCGCTGCTGGGTGATCTTGGTCAGGTCAGGGGCAAAGTAGGCGCCCTCGCCCAGCAGGGTGTGGCAGTTGATGCAGTTCTTCCGGTGCCATACGTGCTTGCCCTGGATGACCTCGGGCGTCAGCGCCGCCTCGTTGGTCAGCTTGGGGATCTGCCGGTGGGTATCCACCGTCATCCCGAGGAAGATCAGGGCGAACAGGCCGCTGCTGGCGTAGAAGAACGTCCGGGTCTGGCGCTTGTTCATATCGTCTCCTCAGACCCCGATGTCGCCCCAGTACCGGACCGCGATCCAGCCGGCGTAGCAGACCGCCGCCAGCATCAGTCCGATAATGAGAAAGGAGAGCGCCCTGGTCAGGCCGGCGCGGGGAGGAGACTCGAGTGACATGGGCACCTCCGCCTCCGGTGACGGAATCGGCCGGGCCGCCCGCCGGTCCCGGCCGGAGGCCCCATGCTTTGACGTGGAGCCCCGAATGTAACGGTTGCCGGAGAACCGGGCGAGGCTGCATCCTTAAGCCTTCCTTCACCTGGACCACTCATGAACACTCGGGCGTTGCTGATCGCGCTGGTGATCGGGACCATCCTCCAGCTCGGCATGGTCCTGATGGGCCACTCGCAGCCGGCGGTCAAGAGCCTGTTCGCCATCGGCGGCATGGGGTTCTCCCTGGTCGCCGGCGTGGCCTATGGCCTGGCGGCCCGCGGCAGCCCGACCGCCTCGCGGGTCCTGTATGGTGCCGTGGCCGGCGCCGTCTGCGGCTTCATCGGCATCTTCGTCTCCTACCGGCTGGGGGATGTCCCGGCCACCCTGCTGGTGCTGGGGACCCTGAGCCTCCTTCGTGACCGGCGGGCTTGGGGGGTGGCTCTCGAGCCTGGCCTCGCGCTGACCTGAGGCCGGCCCATCCGGACCGGCCGGGGACCTCGGCGGACCGGCGGGAGAGTCGGCGGACCGACCGGGACCTCGGTGGACCGGCCGGGACGGGCGATCCGGCCGGCCTGATCGACCGACCGTACCCAGGTCCTGTTGTCATCAACGCGCCAGCGCCCGCAGCCATCGCGCCCGGACCCGCGGCCCTCGCGCCCGGACCCGCGGCCATCGCACCCGGACCCGCGGCCATCGCGCCGCGGGCCGGCGGCCACGGCCCTCGCCGACCGTCCTGAGCGCCCCGTGAGTGTCCTCTCCAGGTGACACTCGGCGGGTGCGCGGGTGCCATCGGCCAGTGCGCGGGTGCGATCGGCGAGTGCGCGGGACCCAGCGACGACCGCGCGGCATCCGACGACGACCTCGCGGACCTGAGCGACGACCGCGCGGCATCGCGGGACGACCACCCGGCCAGAAACGCGTCGTCCGCGGGCGCGCCGGGTCTCCGCGCGGGCTCGACCGACGACCGCGCGGGACGCTGCGCCGGCCGCGCGGCCAGCGACGCCGACCGCGCGGCTCGCCCCGACGACCTCGCCGCCGCGGCGGTGGACCGCGCCATCCCGAACGACCATCCTAACTCCTTGTCCGAGGGCCGCGTTGGCGCGTTGGTCCAGCGCGCGGCTCCCCCGGAGGTCCGCGCGGGCAGCGCGGCGGTGCTCGCGGCGCGATCGGACGACCGCGCGGCCTCGGGCGACCACCGCGCGGCCCCGCCGGTCAGCCGCGCCGGTCCCCTGGTCCTCGGCGCGCAACATTTGATCACCCGCGCGGCGCGCGCGCTCGATCGCGCAGCCGCGGACGACGACTTCGCGGCGCGACGCGACGACGTCAACGAAGCGCGCGACGACGTCAACGAAGCGCGCGACGATCTAATGCACGTCCTGGCACAGCCCATGCGTTTTGGGCCTTCGTCCGACCGCCGGTCGGGAGACGCGCCGGACCTGCCACGCAGCCAACGCCGAGCGGCGCCCGACCACCGCCCGGCCGAAGGAAGAAGGGGCGTCGTATGGACAGAGTCAGCAGTCGAAGACTGGAGATGGCGGTGCGCGCGCGCGACTTCAGCAGGTCGCACCCGTCGGCCGACCCGAGCTTCACCCTCGTGCTCGGGCGGCTGGAGGACGCCATCGGCCGGATGGTGTCGCTGGGGGGCCGGCAGGTCACCGGCACGCTGTCACGCCACGCCTCCATCGTGGAGCGGCAGCAGGTCCGCCGGCGCCTGCGGAACGACCTGCTGCCCCACCTGGTCACCATCGCCCGGGCCGCCGCGGCCGAGCAGCCGATGCTGGGGGAGCAGTTCGAGATCCCGGGGTACAACCTCAGCAGCGCCCGGTTCTACGCCGCGGCGAAGGCCATGCTGGAGTTGGGGCAGGCCCAGCACCCGATCCTGCTGAAGCACGGCCTGGCGGATACGCTGCTGGGGGATCTGGAGGCCACCATCAACCAGTATGCGGCCACGATCACCGCCACCAATGCCGGCCGGGCGGAGCACATCACAGCCGGTGCCGAGCTCCAGACGGTCGGCCAGGAGGTGATGCAGCTGGTGGAGATGATGGACGGGATCAACCGGTACCGGTTCACCGGCGACCCGCACCGCATGGTGGCGTGGGAGGCCGCCCGCCACGTCGTCACCGGCCCCACCCGGAGCGATGAAGTCCAGCCGGGCCCGGCCGCGCCCGGCGGCGAGGTCAAGCCGGCGGCGTGAGCGCCCGCGGTGGGCGTGGACCGTGGCCGGGGTCGCCGTCCGGGCGCCGGCCGCGGCTCGCGGCGCGGCACGACCCGCTCAACCACACGGCTGACGAGTCGTTATCCTGGTTGAGCTTCGGGCCGGGAATGGTTACTATTCCCCTCGGGAGTCGCGTCCCGATGTTGATTCGCGGCAGCGGCCGTCGCTGCGCGAGCGTGGACAGTCCGGTCACGATGATGGGGACGCGGCTTTGTTTTTTGTGATCACCCAGGCATGCCGAGGAGCCGAATGAGGTCAGTCGCGCAGGTCAGCAGCACGAGCGCCAGCCGGCGCGGCCGTCACGCCATCCAGCGTGCCCGGTCCGTGGCGGACGCGTCGCGCCTGCGCCACGCGGCCGTGATGCTCCCCCGCGGGGTGCACCGGACCAGAGTGTCCGAGACTCGCCGGGCCGCGGGCCGCGTGGCCGTTCGGCTCAGCCGGACCGCCCCGCGCGCCCCCTTCGACCCCACGGAGCGATTCGTGGCCGTGCCGCTGCCCCTGTCTACCGGGTAGCCGCACCGCCCGACCGGCGAGTTCCATCGCCCCACCCGCGCTCCGTGCCGGGTGGGGCGTTCTGTTTTCCGAACGGTTCGACGGACCGCAGCGCCGACGGGCGGGACGCGGCCCCGGTGGCGTGGACGGCATCTCCTGGCGAAGGCACGCGACTCCCCAGCCAGGATGCGGTCCCGCCATCGCGGTCGGCCCCCGCCCGGCGGCAGAGGAGGCGACATGAGAGTACGACCCGGGGTGACCCCAGGAGAGCGGGGGCTGTTCCAGTCCGATCACCAGATCGGCTACATCCGCGACGGCCAGGTGGGCTTCACCGGCTTCGGCACCCGAATCGCCGGCGCGCAGGCGGCCTATACCGGACACCGCGCGCTCACGCGGCGCCGCACGAAGACCGGGATCCTGGCCGAGCCGCCCGGCGAGATCCTGGTGTCCGGCCACGGGGACGAGCCGGTCGTGGTGGACGGCGGCTGCTACGTCGCGCAGCTGCGGCGGACGGCGACGGCGACGGGCGAGCCGTCGTGGGGGTTCGAGCTGCCCCTGCTGCCGGAGGAGCGCGGCGAGGTGTTCGCGACCTCCCGGGCGCGCACCGTCTGGAACGCCCTGCGCGCCAGCGGCCTGAGCGAAGGGCCGCGGCCGCCGGCGGAGAGCACCTGAGGTTGAACTCCGGTCGGCCTGGCGTGCGCCCACGACGGGTGCAAGGGTCCGACCCGAACCACGAAGACATGGAGGAGCGATGACAGCCATCCCGACCCGGGCGCCCTGGCGGAAGGGCCTGAGCGAGGCGCAGCAGGCCGAGCTCAGGGCCATCCTCGAGGACGACCTGCGCCGGCTGACGGGGCCGGCGCCGGCCCGCGGCACCCCATCGGTCGAGGCGATCCACGCGCTCGAGCCGCCCGACCGGGCCCGCGGGCTGCAGCTGCTGGGGGCGCTGCAGCGGCTCGAGGCCGGCACCTACGGCAGGTGCACGGCGTGCCAGGCGCCGATTCCCTACCTGCGGCTCTCGGCCATTCCGGAGACCACGGTGTGCGTGCAGTGCAGTGGGGTGGGCGCCGGCCTGGGCCGATACACCATTCGCTGACAGGAGCGACTCATGACGACCGTGACCCAGCGCCTGCCGCTCCCGCCGCCCGTCCGCCGTCCCCGGCTGACCGGCCCGCTGCTGATCGTGGGCGGCCAGGGCACCTCCATCGGTGGCGCCCTGCGGGTGGCCGAGG
>DATAOR010000114.1:0-10465 GCA_036265635.1 Gemmatimonadales bacterium | reverse complement strand
AAGGACGCCCAGCATCCCGAGATCCGCGCCCTGTTCACCCGCGAGGCGCTGCTGGCGAGCGAGTGGTACCACGAGCGCCTGGCGGTCAAGCAGCAGCGGGACATCCTGCTGTGGGAACGGCACACCCGGAGCCTGGGCGAGTTCCTGACCCGGACCGGCCACCGTGACGAGGCCAAGCGGCTCGGCATTGCGGGAAGGCTGGAGCATGCCCGCCGCGAGCTCGAGCGGGTCGCCTCGCGCGACTACCTGACCTCGCTGGCAGGAACCATCGGCGCAGATCCGATCCACCGGCCATCCGGCGGACTGCCTCGGTGGGAGGGCGAAGCGGTGGCCGCGGGTCTGGCGGGCGCGGCGGAGGGGCGGCGGTAGCAGGCTCGGATCGGTCATGCTGGGCCCGCCGGCAGGAGCAGTTGGACCGAGTCATCCCTGGACGCGATGAAGGGGCCGTGCCTCCCTCGCACGGCCCCTTCACGGCCTCCAGCCGGCTACCTTCGCTCAGCAGATCAGGGCCGCGTGAATCGCCTGGTTGCTCACCGCCCCGCCGAAGAACAGCAGGCTGCGCACCTGCACCGCGTAGCTGGTGCCACCCTGCCCCGGCAGGATCTCGACCGTCGCCGGGCTGAACGGCACCGCGGCGTCCACCGAGCCGCGAGTCGCGATCGCGGCGCACGAGCCGGTGCCGATATTGTTGCCGATGACGTAGGTCCCCGTCGTCGGACGGCTCGAGCTGGTGCCGATCGAGCCCCGCTTCCGGGCGCCGCTCGCCTTGACCACCGCATACCGCGCGCTGCCGGTGCCGCCGCAGACCACCGCCAGGTGGAACGGGATACCCCCCTGAAGCCCGCCGCCCGGATTCTTGGTCTCGATGTAGACGGTCTGGGCGTCGGGGCCGCTGCCGGTGTAGACGCCGGCCGGGCTGAACACCAGCGCGTTCCCCGGGTCGCCCACCGTGGCCAGGTAGGCGCAGCCACCGACCGGGTTGGCGAACCGCACATTGTACCGTCCGCTCCCCAGGTCGGTCAGGCTGGTGCCCGACGTGGCTCGCACCAGGTTGGCTGAGGTCCCCACCACGGCAAACCGGGTGTTCAGCGGGCCGCAGGCGACCAGCAGGTTGAACGGCCCGTCGGTCAGTCCGCCGCCCTGGTTCTTGGTCTCGAGGTAGACTCCGTTGGCGCTCAGGTGGCCGCTGGCCGTGAAGATGCCCAATGCCTGGCTGTAGGCGTTGATGGTGGTGGCGACGTAGGCACAGCCGGTCACGCTGCGGTTGAAGGTCACCTCGTACTGGCCCGGCCCCAACTTGGTGACGCCGGTGACCCGGCTGCCCCGGGCCAGCGTGCCGTTGAGGTTGACCACCGCCCAGAGCTGCCGGACGGCGTCGGTCGAGGGGCCCTGCAGCGAGGCCGGCTCGGCTGCCGCCTCGGCGGCGAGCGGGGTGTCCGCCGGGGCCAGGGCCTCCGAGGCTGGACCGGTGCCGTCCTGGCAGGCCGCGGCCAGCACGGCGAGGGCGGCAGCGGGACTGATGGAGCGCTTCATACGTTCCTCCTGAAGGAGATCACGGGACTGACGGGTTCACGGGAGGCCCGGACAGGAGCGGCCTCACTGGGGTTCACGCAAAAACCCCCCGAACTGGCTCATGGCCGTGTCCGCCGGCTGCTTGACGGGTCTGACCCGCCCCGGTATCGTCGGCAGTGAGCCCCCCGCTCAGGCGCGAGGCGCCGCCCCATGCCTTCATCCTCTGCTTCCGATGTGACCGCCCTGCTCCGGGCCTGGAACGACGGCGACCAGGCCGCGGCCGACCAGCTTCTCGTGGTGGTCTACCGCGACCTCCACCGCCAGGCCGAGCGCTACATGCGAGCCCAGCCGCCCGGCCATACCCTCCAGGCCACCGGGCTGGTCCACGAGGCCTACCTGCGGTTGGTGAACCACCAGCCGGCCGGCTGGAACGGCCGGGGCCACTTCTTCGCCGTCGCCGCCAAGGCCATGCGCTCGATCCTGGTGGACCACGCCCGGGCCCGGGGCGCGGCCAAGCGCGGGGGCGGGGCCGACCCGCTGACCCTGGAGGACGTCGAGGCGGTGGCCGAAGGCGAGGTCCCGGTGCTGGACCTGGACGAGGCGCTCAGCCGGCTGGCCCAGCTCGATCCGCGCAAGGGGTCGCTGGTGGAGCTCCGCTACTTCGGCGGGCTGAGCATCGAGGAGACCGCCGAGGTGCTCGGCCTCTCGCCCGCCACAGTCAAGCGGGAATGGCGCACCGCCCGGGCCTGGCTCCGGCGCGAGCTCGCCGCCGACCCGTCGGCTCACCCGCCGGGGTAAGCCGAGGATGCAACGGGAGCGCTGGCGGACCATCGAAGAGCTGTTCCACGCCGCCCTCGAGCGGCCGCCGGAGGAGCGCGCGGCCTTCCTGGCCGAGGCCTGCGGCAGCGACGGCACGCTCCTGCACGAGGTCGAATCGCTCCTGAGCGCCGATCATGGCGAGAGCGGGACCCTTGAGCGCGGCGCGCTGGCGCAGGCCGGCTCGGTGGAGCGGCTGTTCGAGGAGCTGCGCGCCCGGTTTGCCGCGGCCCGGGCCGACATCAGCGGCCGGGTCCAGGCTGCCGTCGGCTCGCACTACCTGATCGAGCGGGAGCTGCGGGGCGGCGGCATGAGCCGCGTCTTCGTGGCCCACGAGACCGAGCTCCGCCGCCGGGTGGTGATCAAGGTCCTGGCCCCCTCCCTCGGCGCCGAGCTCGACAGCGAGCGGTTCCAGCGCGAGATCCGGATCGCGGCCTCGCTCCAGCACCCGCACATCCTGCCGGTCCACTCCGCCGGTGAAGGCCAGGGGCTGCTCTACTACACCATGCCCTTCGTCGAGGGCGAGTCGCTCCGCCAACGGATCGACCGGGTGGGCCCGCTTCCCCTGGGCGAGGCGGTCGCCCTGCTGCGCGAGCTGACGGACGCCCTGGCCTATGCCCACCGGCGCGGCATCATCCACCGCGACCTCAAGCCCGCCAACATCCTGTTCGGTGAAGGCCACGCCCTGATCATCGACTTCGGCATCGCCAAGGCGCTCTCGGCGGCGGCCGACCTGCCCGAGGGCGCCGACGCGGGCGCGGGCTTCACGACTGCCGGCATCGTGCTCGGCACGCCGACCTATATGGCGCCGGAGCAGGCGGCCGGCGACCCGGTGGACCACCGGGCCGATCTCTACGCCCTGGGCTGCGTCGCCTACGAGATCCTGGCCGGTCGCCCGCCCTTCATCGGGGACTCGGCTCAGGCCCTGGTCGCCGCCCACCTGGCGGACGATCCCGAGCCGATCGGCGCTCTCCGCCCCCGACTCCCGCGACCTCTGGCCGAGCTGGTGATGCACCTGCTGGCCAAGCGCCCGGCCGAGCGGCCCGGCTCGGCCGACGAGGTCGCCCGGGCATTGCAGACGCTCGACACCGCGGAGCTCGAGGCGGTGCCCCGCCGCTCGGGGTTGGGCCGGTGGATCCGGCGGAAGTTCGGGGACCGACCCGCCCGGGTGGCCGGCGTGACGGCCCTGGTGGTCCTGGCGGGCGCGGCCGGACTGGCCGTGCGGCAGAGCCGCTCCCCCCAACCACCGGCTGCCGCGGGCCGGACCATGCTGGCCGTGCTGCCGTTCAACAACCTCGGCCGGCCCGACGACGAGTACTTTGCCACCGGCCTGACCGACGAGATCACCAGCCGGCTCTCCGGCGTGGAGCGGCTAGGCGTCATCTCGGGTGCCAGCGCCGGGCAGTACCGGAACAGCACCAAGTCGCTCCGCGATATCGGCCGTGAGCTGGGCGTAGCCTACGTGCTCGAAGGGTCGGTCAGGTGGGAGCAGCCCGCCGGGGCTCCGCCACGGGTGCGGGTGATTCCTCAGCTCGTCCGGGTAGACGACGAGCGTCACCTCTGGTCGGACCGGTACGACGCTACCCTGGCCGACCTGTTCGACGTGCAGGCCTCCATCGCCGAGGCGGTGACCCGGGCGCTCAACGTGGCCATCGCCGGCGGGGAGCGGAGCGCCCTGGCCGCCCGTCCAACGGACGACATGCAGGCCTACGCCTACTATCTCCAGGGCAACCAGTACCTGACCGGGAGCTGGGGCGAGCTCAAGCGCCTAAGGATCGCGGTCGAGATGTATCGCAAGGCGGTCTCGGCGGACACCGGCTTTGGCGTGGCCTATGCCAAGCTGTCGGAAGCCTTGTCGAGTCTCTACGCCTCCACCACCGGAGGCCGGCCCGAGCACATCGAGCAGGCCCGTGCCGCCGCGGAGACCGCGGTCCGGCTCCAGCCCGATCTGGCGGAGGCCCACCTGGCCCTGGGCTACTATCACTACCGCAGCCGCAAGTCGTACGACGCCGCCCTGCGCGAGTTCGCCGTGGCCCAGCGGCTCCAGCCCAACGGCGTCGAGGTGATCCAGGCTCTCGGGCTGCTGGAGCGGCGGCGGGGGCGCTTGCAGGAGGGCGTCGAGCACCTGAAGCAGGCGGCCGAGCTGGATCCCCGCTCCGCCGAGCTGGCCAGCGACATCGGCATGACCGACTGGTTTCTCCGGGCCTACCCCGAGTCCGAGCGGTACCTCGACCGCGCCATCGCGCTGGCGCCCGACTGGGTCCCGCCCCATGCCCAGAAGGCCTGGCTCTACGTCTCCTGGCAGGGCGACCTGGCCCGGGCACGGCAGACCATCGCCCATGCCGCCGACCTGACCGGCCTCGGCAACGTGGTCGGCTTCATGAACCCCGACGCCATCTTCATGCTGCCTCAGGACCCGGCCCATCGCGCCGCGTTCGAGGAGCTGGCCCCGCGCGATTTCGAGGACGACACCGCCCTGTATGCCCTGTCGAAAGCCGAGTGGTTCCGGCTGCGCGGGATGCCGCAGCGGGTCCGGGCCTACTGCGACTCGGCTCGCGCGGTGCTCGAGGTCGAGCTCCGGACCGACCAGACCCTCCACTGGCGGCGGAGCTTCCTGGGCTATGCCTATGCCGGGCTGGGCCGTCCTCAGGATGCCATTCGAGAGGGCACGGCCGCGCTGGCCCTGGTGCCCGACTCGACCGAGGCGATGCAGCGCCCCTTCGCCGCCTTCGCCCTGGCGCGGATCTACGCCTTGACCGGCCGGGACGAGCTCGCGGTCCGGCAGCTCGAATACCTGCTGAAGATTCCGTCGCTGGTGTCGCTACCACTGCTCCGGGTAGATCCCACCTGGACCCGGCTCGGGGGCAATCGCCAGTTTCAGCGGTTGATGGAAGGTGCTGTGCCGGTCGTGACCGGGGACGGCTCCTGATTGCCGCCTCCCTAAGGCATTCAGGACCGAGGACCGGAGGACCGGCTGCCCGTTCCGTTCATTTCGGGAGATGCTCACCGACCAGGCGGGCCAGCTCCGCCCGCACCGGCTCGTCATCGGCCCTTGTCTCCGGATCCGGCCGCAGGGCAAGGTAGTGCTCGATCGAGCGAATGGCTGCGACCGTGTCGCCCGTGAGGGCGGCGAGCCTGCCCTCCTCGCGCAGGAAGGTCGAGAAGTACTGCGGAAACTGCATGAAGCCGCTGCCCCGCCGGCGCACCGCGCGGAGGGCCAGGGGGAGGTCCCCTTGGGCCTCGGCGCCACGCGCAATGACCAGGTTGGCCGCCAAGGGGCCCACGAAAGGGTAGGTCCGGGCCGCCAGGTCCGCCTGGGCGAGCTTGCCCCGGGCATCAGGCAGACGGAGTGCGGCGGAGCGGGCAGCCTCGAGCAGCGAGGCGCAGAGGATCGCGATCTGGTCGGCCGCGCCATCCCGGCGGGCCGGCAGCGTGTCGCTGGTGGGGACGCCGGTGTCGCTGGCCGCGCGGAGCCGGCGGATCGCCGTCTCGACGAAGGCGTAGCGGTCGTGGGCCGCGTGCCAGGCACCCAAGGTGCAGGTGGCCTGGATCCACCGCCGTCCTCCCTCGCCGCGAGGAGGGGCCGCAGCGTCGAACGGCGACAGCCGCCGCGCAGCCTCTGCCGCCGCCAGCGTGTCCGCGCCCCAATAGAGCGCATCCTGTATCCTGCCGATAAGGTCTCTCGTCGATCGATCATCGACATGGAGGAGTCGACGTGCCTCCCGAGGCCGGCCCCCGTTCAGAAGGGCCAGGGCGTGGGCCGACGAAACCGCTCCCGGATGTCCCTCCTCTACGGCCCGCGTATCCATGCCGGTCACTCGAGGCAGATCCTGGCTGGCCACCCCGGTCCAGACGATGAACTCATTGATGAGGCCCCACGCCTGCGACGAGACGTTCTGGGAATCGGCCCAGAAGACGCGCCGCGCGGAGTCTCCCAGCCCGACCGCACGATGCCAGCGGAGATACCAGCCCATCGCGTCGGTCGAGTCCGCGCCCAGCCGCAGCGCCACCAGCCGGCGCACCAATCCGGTATCGCCCGTCATCTGCGCGAGCTCGACCATGTGAATCAGTGGCTCGGCCACGATGACCGAGCGCCCCGGAGCGAGCGAATCGACCGCGCCCGCCGAGTCGATGGCCCATCCCCGTCGAAACGCCTCGGCCGCTAGCCGGAGGGGCGCGTCCAGGCCGACCAGAGCACCATTGTGGTAATAGGCATCGCCCAGCTCGTACCAGGTCTCGGCGCGTTCGGGATTGGCCCGGGAAGCCGTTTCCCATCGGTCGATCGATTCCGGGCCGGTGATGTCGTCAATGTCCCAGGCGTCGAGCAACGTCCGGTCCGCCGGGCTGAGCCGATTCCGACCGGCTTGGGCCAGGCGCTTGCCGCGCTGGGCATCATCACTCCACGCCCCGCCCACCCACACGGAGGCGTGCACCAGCTCCAGCGCGGCCAGCGCGAACGTTGAATCGAGCAGGGTGGCCTCCCGGTAGCTCCGGAAGGCCTCATCCAGGTGACCCTGGCGGAAGGCAGCGCGGCCCGCCAGGAAGGCGCGTGTGGCCGGGAGCGATGGGCTCGAGGTGGCGAGTCGGGAAGGATCCACGCCCGCGTCGAGGGTCAGCAAACGGGCGGCGAGGCGGTCTACCAGCACCGGGAGGCTGTCGACCGGCCCCGCAACACTCGCATGGGCCGTGCTGCGGCCGTCAGCGGCCGTGATCAGCGAGACCGTGATGGTCAGGTGCCCGGGTGTACCGACCACACTGCCGTCGATCAGGCGCCCCGAGCCGACCCGGCGGGCGATCTCCCGGGCGGCGTCGGAGGAGAGTCCGGTGCTCTCCGATCCCTCCATCCGCCGCCAAGCACTCAGCACCAACGTCGGTTCGGCCGTGCGAAGACCGCCTTCGCTGCCCAGCTTGATCGAGAGGAGGTCCATCATACCCTCGCGGAGCCAGGCGAGTTGGGGGCTCGCCCCGGCCGTGCGGAACGGCAGGATCGCGACTGCCTCCGGACTGGACGAAACGACGCGCCCGGCGGGCCGCAGGACGTAACCGAGGGCCAGACCGACGGCCGCCATCGCGGCGCCGAGCAGCGGCCAGCGTCGCCGTACCGCGCTCCGATGGGGGGGAGCTCCCGCTGCGCTCGCTGCTCCCTCGAGCGCCTTGATGAACTCTTCCGCCGTGGCGAACCGATCGGCGGGCACCTTGGCCAGGGACTTGACGATCGCGTGCTCGACCAGGGCCGGGACGACCGACCGCACCGTGCGCAGGCTGGGCACGGGATCCACCGCGTGCCGCGCCAACACCGCCTGGGCGGTGCCACCAGTGAACGGAGGCTGTCCTGCCAGCATTTCATAGAGGACACAGCCAAGCGCGTAGATGTCGCTCCGGCCATCGAGTTGGCCGTCGCCAGCGGCCTGCTCCGGGCTCATGTACGCGGGAGTGCCGAGCGCGAGCCCCGTATCGGTCAGCTTTTCGCCGCCGGCCGCATCCAGGGCTCGCGCGATGCCGAAGTCGGCCACCAAGGCGTGGCCATCCCGGGTGAGCAGAACGTTCTCCGGCTTGATGTCGCGATGGATGATGTGCTCGGCGTGGGCGTGGGCCAGCGCGGCCGCGACCTCCCGGGCGATCTGCAGCGCGTCATCCAGGCCGACTTGCCGTTCCCGCGTGATCCGGGCGCGGAGCGACCCTCCCTCGACGTATCGCGTGGCAAAGTAGGGCAGCCCGTCGGCGGTGCCCGAGTCGAACAGCGGCAGGATGTTGGGATGCTGGAGCCGGGCTGCGATCTGGATTTCCCGCAGGAACCGCTCAGGGCCGAGCGCTCGGGCCAGCTCGGGATGCATGACCTTGAGTGCAACCAGCCTGTCGTGCTTGAGGTCACGCGCGAGGTAGACGGTGGCCATGCCGCCCCGGCCGAGCTCGCGTTCGACGTTGTAGCGCTCGCCCAGAGCCTCAGCGAGATGTCGGGGTGCTGCGGTCACCAGCTCACCAGGTTCCCGGGGGAGGAGATAGCTCGAATCTGCCTTGGCGGACCGGGGAGCGCCAGCAACCGCTGGCCACGCGATTCTGAGCTTCGGATGAGGCCCCCATGAGGCCCAGGTGAGTACCGACCGCTATCGTGGCACTTGGACTGGGGTGAATTCACCGATGCGAGGCTCAGTACCACTCATCTCTGAAGAGCTTATATGCGAACCTCCCATGGGCTTGCGCTCGTGCTCGGAGTCACGGGACTGGGCTGCGGCGACGGAGACGGCCCGTCCAACATCCCGCCCGCCGCCGCGTTCACACCGACCTGCGTCCTTCTCGCGTGCACCTTCGCCAACGGCAGCATCGACGCTGACGGCCGGCTAGTAGGGTATGCCTGGGACTTCGGCGACGGGGCCGAGGCGGCGATCACCAGGGATGCCGTTCATACCTATCCGGCTGCGAACAGGTACTCGGTTCGCCTGGCCGTGACTGACGACGACGGCTCGTCCAGTGACCAGACGCAGTCGGTCCTGGTCCATGCCCCCGCCAACGTCCCACCCATCGCGGCCTTCACTAGCTCGTGCGACGGTCTAGCCTGCAGCTTCACTGGGCTGGGCAGCGACGCCGACGGTACGCTCGCCGGCTTTCGATGGGTCTTCGGAGACGGTGGCAGAGCGGCGACGCAGAACGCGACCCACAGCTACGCCACGGCCGGCACGTATGACGTTGAGCTCACCGTCACCGACGACGGCGGCAGAACTGGCACCCTCTCGCAGCCGGTCGTCGTGACGCAGTCGGGCGCTCCTACCATTGCGCTCGCCGTCTCGCCACTGTTGCAGAACCTCTGCTATCCCGCCCGGCAGTACAGTTCGCGTGGATGCCCTTCAGGCGGGATTGTGACCATCAGCAACGCCGGCGCCGGCACCCTCGAGTGGACATCTACTACCAGCGCGCCCTGGCTCAAACGGTCCCCTGCGTCCGGCACCGGACCGTCCACCATGACCGTCTGGGTCGACGGCGCGGCTTTACCTCCTGGCGGCCACTCCGGCGACATCCTGATCTCCTCCACGGGAGCGACCAACAGTCCACGGGGCGTCTTCGTGCACATCACCAGGTAACTCAGGAGCCACGTATGCCCACGTACCGATTGTTGCGTCACGTCGCGCTCGCGCTCGCCGCCACGGTCGCGACCGCCGCCTGCTCGTCAGATACTTCGACCGGCCCCGAGACGGCATCCCGGAGCCTGGCGGCGGCACCCACCATCAGTCTCCAGAAGTCCGTTGTCTGGGCCCACATCGGGCTCTGCTATCCGGGGTGGGTCGGCAGCACGCGTGGATGCCCCTCGGCTGGGAACCTCTACATCAGCAATACCGGGGGTGGGACCCTCAACTGGACGGCCACGAAGAGCGCATCTTGGATCAAGAGATCGCCGAGGACCGGAACCGCGCCGTCCACCATGAAGGTCTGGGTTGACGGCACAGGCCTGCCGCGCCGTGACTACTATGGCTGGATCAAGGTGTGGGCGCCGGGAGCGACCAACAGTCCACAGGTGGTGTCGGTGGTAATGCACCGGCAATAGCCACTGCTCCGGCAGGGTCGTGAGAGCCGCACGAAAGTCCGAGACCCGGGCAGCGACGTGTCAGTTGCCGCCCGCCCAGCGACTCATCTTTCAGCAGCCCCGCTAGCGCATCGAGCGGCCGGTAGGCGCCACGCGCCCTAGCGCGTCAGCCAGTACGACACCTTCACCAGGAAGACGTCGTCGGCCCGCCGGCCGAACAGATCGCTGAAGTTGCCCCGGAACGACCGCTCGCCCTCGAGGTCAGCCGAAGCCTGGCGGCCCTGGCTCCAGACCAGGAACAGCGTCGATCCCGGCCGGTACTCCCACCGGAACACCACGTTCGAGCGGAACTGCTGGAAGTTGAAGCCGCCGGGGTCCCCGGCGACATCGCCGGCGTACGGCTGATAGCGGGCGTCGTACGACGCGGCCCGGGGGGCGGCCAGCTCGCGCACGTCCGAGTAGGTCCCCTTGGAGATGAACGGCGAAGCGTACACCTGGAGCGAGGTCGTCGGCGTGAAGGTATAGCCCAGCCGCCAGGTGAAGCTCAGGGTCCGCTGCTCCAGATGCGCGAAGGTGTAGTGCGGCGCGCCGGCGGGGTCGGTGAAGGTGTCGAAGTACTGG
>DATAOR010000113.1:0-28031 GCA_036265635.1 Gemmatimonadales bacterium | reverse complement strand
GTCGGCCCTGCTCCTGTCGATCAACTGCATCGCAACGGGATTCGGAGCGACGGGGTAGCGGCCGGGCCGCGAGCACTTGAGCCAGCTGCGCCAAGGGGCCAAGGCCGTGGGCCTGGCCCCTTCTTCGTGAGCGGTCAACGACTCCGGCTCAGGTCACGCCGCGGTCCCGGCCGGTTGTCTCACCCGCGGGACGATCAGGAAGGCTGCGGTGCGCCGGCCGCTTCCGTCGCCCGCCGCTTCCGCTCGGTCGCCACCCGCAGCTGTCCGCAGGCGGCGTCGATATCGAGTCCCCGGCTCCGCCGCACGGTGGCCTCGATGCCCTGGTTGCGGAGCCGGCCGGCGAAGACTTTGATCCGATCGGCCGTGGTCGGCGTGAGATCGGGCGCGCCGCCGGGGTGGAGTGGCAGGATGTTGACCAGCGCGCCCAGTCGGCGTGCCAGCTTGGCCAGCCGGTCGGCGTCGGCGTCGCCGTCGTTGACCCCTCCGATCATGACGTACTCGAAGGTGATCCGCTTCCGGAAGGCGGCGGCGGCGGCCAGCACGGCGTCCAGTTGGTACTTCTTCTCCACCGGCATGATCCCCAGCCGCTGCGCCGAAGTGGTGGCGTGGAGCGAGATGGCCAGGCGAAACTGTTCCGGGCGGCGGGCGAAGGCAGCGAGGCCGGGCATGATCCCGACGGTTGACACGGTGATGTGCCGCGCGCCGATGCCGAAGCCCTCGGGCCGGTTGAGAATGGTGAGCGCGGCGTCCACCGCCGGCCAGTTGAGCAGCGGCTCGCCCATGCCCATGAACACGACGTTGGTGGGCAGGTCGGCCGGGTTCCGAAGCACGATCTCGCGGACCTGTCCGGCGATCTCGAACACGGTCAGGTTCCGCCGGAAGCCCATCCGGCCGGTGGCGCAGAAGGCGCAGCGGAGGGCGCAGCCGGCCTGGGACGAGATGCACAGGGTTCGTCGCGCGCCCGACGGGATGAGGACCGACTCGACCGCTTCGCCGTCGGCCAGGCGCCACAGGAATTTCCGGGTGCCGTCGGCCGACCGTTGCTCTACCTCGGCGGTGAGGCGTGACAGGGGGAGGGCGGCGTCGAGGGCGGCTCGAAGGTCGCGTGGCAGCTCGGTCGCCTCGCCCCAGCTGCCGACCGGCGCCTGCCACAGCCGGCGGACGATCTGATTGGTCCGATAGGCCGGCAGCCCCTGACCCACCACCCAGGCGGCCACGGCGGTCCGGGCGGCCTCGGGGGGCTGGCCCAGCAGATCGGGCTGGCGGACGGTCTCGGGCTTGGTCGGCATCGCCTTGTAATCTAACCGGATAGCTCACGCCGGCCGGGCCGGCGACCGCACCAGGCCGGCCCGCGATCCGGCCGGGCGCGGTCGGCTAAACCCGCCTCCCATTTCGCATTGCCGCCCCCTAGGCCGCCGGTTACGTTTGAGCCATGCACCGCTTGAACGCGCCGTGCTCCTGACCGAGTTGCTTTCGCCCGACCGAGTCGTGTTGCCAGTGGTCGCGGCCGATCGCCACTCGGCCATCGTGGCGCTGACGGACAAGCTCGCGGCCCTGGCCGGGGCGGAGCCGAGCGCGGTGCTGGACGCCGTCTTGGAGCGGGAGTCGGTCCAGAGCACCGGTATCGGGTTCGGCGTCGCCATCCCCCACGGCCGCTCGGACGCCGTGCGGGAGCTCTCCATGGTCGCCGGCGTCAGTCGCTATCCCGTCCCCTTCGATGCCATCGACGGGGAGCCGGTGCGGCTGTTCTTCCTCATCGTGGGCCCTGAGGCATCCGCGGGGCTGCACGTCAAGATCCTGAGTCGGATCGCCCGACTGGTGCGCCGCGACGCGGTGCGTCAGCAACTGCTCGAGGCCGCCAGCGCCGATGCGTTCTACCACGCCATCCTCGACGCCGAAACGCGTTGATCCGGTCAGCTTTCCCCGGCCGGCCGCCAGCGTGAGCGCCACCGCCATTCGAACGCACCGGGCGGGCGAGCTCAGCCGGGTGCAGCTGGGGCAGACCGTCCGGCTGGGCGGCTGGGTCCACCGGCGGCGGGACCTGGGCGGCCTGGTGTTCATCGACCTGCGCGACCGGGCGGGACTGGTCCAGCTGTCCTGCAACCCGGAGTGGACCCCGGCGGAGGTCATGGCCAGGGCCGCCGGGGCCGGCGCCGAGACCGTCGTGCTGGTTCGGGGGACGGTGGCGCTCCGCCCGGAGGCTTCGCGCGACGTCGACCTGGCCAGCCGCGAGGTCGAGGTCCACGTCACCGAGCTCGAGATCGTCGGTCCGGCGCAAACGCCGGCCATTCCGGTCGCCCGGAAGGAACGCGAGGACCTGCCCGCCGAGGAGCTCCGGCTCAAGCACCGGGTGCTCGACCTCCGGCGCCCGGAGCTGCAGCGGAACCTGCTGCTCCGCCACCGACTGCTGCAGCGGGCCCGGCGGACCCTGACCGAGCTCGACTTTCTCGAGATCGAGACGCCGATCCTCACCAAGCCGACGCCGGAAGGGGCCCGGGACTACCTGGTGCCCAGCCGGCTGCATGCCGGCGAGTTCTACGCCCTGCCGCAGTCGCCCCAGATCTACAAGCAGCTGCTGATGGTGGCGGGGTACGACCGCTACTTCCAGATCGCCCGGTGCTTCCGGGACGAGGACCTCCGGGCCGACCGGCAGCCGGAATTCACTCAGATCGATCTCGAGGCGTCCTTCGTCGCCGCCGACGACGTCCAGCAGGTGGTCGAGCGGATCCTGGTGGATCTGTGGGCCGAGGGCGGCGCCGAGGTATCCCGCCCGTTCCCCCGGCTGGCGTGGCGGGACGCGATGGAGCGCTACGGGATCGACAAGCCCGACCTTCGCTACGGCCTGGAGATCCGTGATCTCACCCCGATGCTCGGGGCCGATGCCGCTCCGTTTCTGACCGAGGCCCGGGCCAGGGGTGGACGGCTCCGGGGTCTGGCGTACCCTGGCGGGGCCGGGCTGACCCGGAAAGACCTGGACGGCCTGACCGCCGCGGCGAAGGAGGCCGGGGCCGGCGGCTTGATCTGGGCCCGCCGGGCGACCGGGGGTTGGGAAGGGCAGGGAGTCAAGGCGGTCGGCCAAACCCTGCTCGATGCGCTGGGTGGCGTAGAGGGCGATCTGCTGCTCGCGGTGAGCGGCCCCGACTCGGTCACCTCGCCCGCCTTGCACACCGTCCGGACCGCGCTCGCCCGGCGGCCCGAGGTGCGGCCTTCGGCCGCCCACGCCTTCTGCTGGATCGTCGACTTCCCGCTGTTTGAAGCCGACCCCGAGACCGGTCGGCACGTGCCGGCTCACCATCCGTTCACCGCACCGCACCCGGACGATTTCGCCGCGCTCGAGCGCGACCCCGGCCGGGTCCGGGCGCTGCACTACGACGCGGTCTACAACGGCAACGAGCTCGGCAGCGGGTCGATCCGGATCACCGATCCCGCCGTCCAGCGGCGGATCTTCGAGCTGCTCGGCATCCCGGAGCCGGAGATCCGGCGGCGGTTCGGCTTTCTGCTCGACGGGCTCGCCGCCGGCGCGCCGCCGCACGGAGGTTTCGCCCTCGGGTTCGACCGGATCACCATGCTGCTGGCCGGCGCGAGCTCGCTGCGCGACGTGATCGCCTTTCCCAAGACGACGGCGGCCCGGGCCCTGTTCGAGGGCGCCCCGACGCGGGTCGATCCGGCCGATCTGCGGGCCCTCCACCTGCGCCCGGCCGACGACTAGCATGCCCGACGACCATCACCACCGGCTCTCGGCCGAAGGCGCCGACCCGCTGCTGTTCGCGGGGGTGAACGATGCCAACCTGCTCGAGCTCCAGCGGACCCTGGGCATCCGGGTGTCGTTCCGGGGTGACGCGGTCACCCTGACGGGGACGACCGAGCAGATCGAGCGGGCCACCCCGGTGGTCCAGGGCCTGCTCGATCTGGCCCGGATGGGCGAGCCGGTCTCCCCGGACGACGTCTTCCGCCTCGCGGCCGAAGGGCCGCCCGGCGAGCTGCCGCCGCCGGCCAGCGACGGCAAGATCGTGCTGCCAGGGCTTCGGCGGGCCATTGTCCCCAAGACCCAGGGCCAGCGCGATTACCTCCAGGCCATCACCAACCACGACATCGTGGTGGGCATCGGACCGGCCGGCACCGGCAAGACCTATCTGGCGGTGGCCAAGGCGGTGGAGGCGCTGGCGCGGAAGCGGGTCAAGCGGATCATCCTGGCCCGCCCGGCGGTCGAGGCTGGCGAGTCGCTGGGCTTCCTGCCGGGCGATATCCAGGCCAAGGTAGACCCGTACCTGCGGCCGCTGTACGATGCGCTGGAGGACATGATGCCGCACGACCGGGTCCAGCGCGCGCTGGAAACCCGGACGATCGAGATCGCCCCGCTGGCCTACATGCGGGGACGCACCCTGGCCGACGCCTTCATCATCCTGGACGAGGCCCAGAACGCCACCGGGGCCCAGATGAAGATGTTCCTGACCCGGCTGGGGGTGAACAGCAAGACGGTGGTGACGGGAGACAAGACCCAGATCGACCTGCCGCGCCGGGAGGACTCGGGGCTGGTCCAGGTCGAGCGCGTGCTGCCGGGCATCGAGGGCATCGCGTTCTGCTACCTGCACGAGGCGGACGTGGTGCGGCACCGGCTGGTGCGCGAGATCATCAAGGCCTATGCGGAGGACCAGATCGGTTGACCGCCAGCCCGGACTCACGACCCCGCTCGTCGGGCGAGACCTTCGCCGACCGGCTGCGGTACCACGCCGTGCGGTGGCTCCCGCTGCTGGTCACGGCCCTGGTCACCTACGTCCTGTTCCCGCCACCGGCCGCGATCCTGTCCCGGGTGCCCGACGTCGGCCAGCGGGCCGACCGCTCCGCCGTGGCCCCGTTTCCCTTCCAGGTCCGCAAGTCGACCGACGAGCTCGCCCGCGAGGGTGAAGCCCGGGCCCTGACCGCCCAGCCGGTCTATCGCTTCAGTCCTACCGCCTACGACTCGGCCCTGGCCGGCGCCCGCGATTTCTTCGCCGATCTCGAGCGCGCCTCGGCCCAGGGGCCGGAGCTGGTGCGGGCGGTGGCGCAGACCCAGGGGCATCTCGGCCAGGAGGAGTCGCGCTACCTGGCGGACAGCGCCAACCGCGGGGCTATGCGAGAGCTGGTGACCCACTTCCTGGGCGAGAGCCTGTCGCGCGGCGTCGCCGACGCCGGGGTCATCCGGGGCGAGCCCAGCCGCCAGATCACCCTCCGGCGAAACGACGCCGAGCGGGTGACCGCGCGGGACTCGATCCTCACCTTCGCCGATCTGATGGAGCAGGCCGAGGCGGCCGGCATCGTGGTGGAGGACCCGGTGGGGCAGCGGACCCTGCGCCGTCTGGTCGGCACCTTCTACCACCCGACCATCGTGCCCGACCCGTCGCAGACGACCGCCCGGCGCGAGCAGCTCCGGGCCAGCGTGGATCCGGTCCGCTACGGCGTGCGCGCCGGCGAGCGGATCGTCGCGGCCGGCCAGGTGGTGAACGACGAGCAGCACGCCAAGCTGGTGGCGCTGCACGAGGAGCTGCAGCGGCGCGGCTCCGAGGGGTTCTGGACCGCGGGGGCCGTCGGCGGGCTGCTCTACAACACGCTGGTGCTGAGCGCCTTCTGGCTCCTGATGGTGTTCTACCGGCGGGAGACCTACGCCGAGGTCCGCGAGATGGCCTTCTTCGGCGGCCTGTTCTGCCTGGTCGTGCTGATCACCGATGGCACGACCCAGCTGTTGCCGATCCGCCCGGAGATGGCCCCGATCCCCTTCGCCGCCATCCTGGTGACGCTGCTCTACAACGGCCGGATCGGGGTGTTCGCCGCCCTCACGCTGGCGGTGCTGCTCGACGGCCAGTGGGCCCTGCGGGAGAGCGGCATCCTGTTCTTCGGGCTGATGGGCGGCGTGGCGGGCGCGATCGGCATCCGCGCGGTGCGCCGCCGGCGGCACCTGTACCTCACCGTGGCCGTCGTGGCCGGCGCCAGTGTGCTCGCCTCGATCACCATCGGGCTGCTCCAGGGCTGGACCCTGGTCACCATCGTGGCCAGCGGCCTGCTCGGCTCCCTCATGGCGCTGGCCAGCGCGGCCCTCGCCATGCTGGTGATGCCGCTGGCCGAGTCGGCCACCAGGATCACCACGGACCTGACCCTGCTGGAGCTGAGCGACCTCGGGCGTCCGCTGCTGCGCCGGCTGGCGCTCGAGGCGCCGGGCACCTGGGCTCACAGCCTGGCCATGGCCAACCTCTGCGAGTCGGCCTGCAACATCATCGGGGCCAACGGGCTGCTGGCCCGGGTGGGCTGCTACTACCACGACATCGGCAAGCTGTCGGCCCCCGGGTTCTTCGTCGAGAATCAGGGCGGCGGGCCCAATCCGCACGACCAGCTGCCGCCGGCGGAGTCGGCCCGGATCATCCGCCAGCACGTGCTCGACGGCATTGCCCTGGCGGAGGCCGCCTCGCTGCCGCCGATCGTCCGGTCGTTCATTCCCGAGCATCACGGCACCACCGAGATCACCTACTTCCTGGTCCGGGCCCGCCGGGCCTCGGGCAACGGCGTGGCCAACCCCGCCGACTACCGCTACCCGGGCCCCCGGCCGCAGCGGGCCGAAACCGCCGTCGCCATGCTGGCCGACTCGGCCGAGGCGGCGGTCCGGGTGCTGCCCGACCCGAGCCCGGACAAGGTCCGCGAGGCGATCGACCTGCTGGTCCAGCAGAAGCTCGCCTCGGGCCAGCTGGAGGACGCGCCGCTCACCCTGCGCGACATCGACCGGGTCAAGCGCGAATTTGCCCGGGTCATGTCCGGCACCTACCACAAGCGCATCGGATATCCCCGTGCCGGCGGCGGCATCACCTCGGAATTCCAGACCGCCGACCGGCAGTGAGATCGCGGTGGCCGGGCGGCCTCTGCCCCTCCCGGCGGCCACGGTGCGTCGGGTGGTCGCCGCCGTGCTCCGCGGCGAGCGCCGCCGGGCGCACATCTCGGTCACCTTCCTCGGACGTGACGCGATGCGCCGGCTGAACGCCGCCCACAAGGGCCGGCCCGCCCCGACCGACGTCCTCAGCTTCGCCATGGCCGACCCGCGCGGTGTCACCGTCGGCGACGTCTATCTCTGCCCCTGGGTGGCCCGCCGGGAGGCCCGCAGCCGGGCCATCCCGTTCCGGCAGGAGCTGGTCCGCCTGATCGTGCACGGCACCCTGCACGCGCTGGGCTACGATCACCCGGACGGGAGCGACCGGACCGCTTCGGCCATGTGGCGTCGGCAGGAGCGGTACGTGGAGCGGCTGGCATGATGGCGATGCTGCAGCTGTTCATCGCCCCGCTGCTGGCGGTGGGCCTGACCCTGTGGGCCGCCTGGCTCGCGTTCGCCGCCGAGTCGGATGCCGATCTGCCGCGGGCGCTCGGCGGTGAGCTGTCCAACGGGGTCGGCGCCGGCACCCTCTCGCGCAACCTGCACGTGGCCCACCTGGCCCTGCTGGTGCTGGCCGGGGCCGCGGCCGGCGGGGCAGTGGCCTGGTGGGCCCGCGGTCCGGCCGGCGGGCTGATCCGGCTGACGCTGGCAGTGGCACTGGTCTGGGTGGTGGGCGACCTGCTGCCGCGGCTGCTCGCCGCCGTCGCGCCGGAGCTGACCGGTCCCGCCCGGCGGGCGGCCGCCGCGACCCTCGGTCCCTTCCGCCTGATGCTCCGGCTGGCCGCCTGGGCCGACACCCGCGCCCGCGCCGCCACGCCCGACACCCCTCGCCACACCGGACCGGCCGAGCGCGACATGCTGCTGGGCGTCTTCTCGCTGGCCGAGACCACCGTGGCCGAAGTGATGACGCCCCGGATCGACGTCATCGCCGTCGACTCCTCGGCCGACCGCGAGGAGGTGACGGATACCCTCCGGAGCTCCGAGCACGCCCGGCTGCTGGTCTACGACGGACATCCCGACGCCATCGCCGGGGTGATCTATGCCAAGGACATCCTGGCGGCCAGCCTGGTCGACGACGCCCCCTGGCAGTCGCTCATCCGGCCGGCCGCGTTCGTGCCCGAGGGGAAGGCACTCGATCGGCAGCTGCGCGACTTCCAGCGGGGCCCCAGCCACCTGGCCGTGGTGGTGGACGAGTTCGGTGGCACGGCCGGCCTGGTCACCCTGGAGGACATCCTCGAGCAGATCGTTGGCGAGATCCAGGACGAGCGCGACGTCGACGAGGTCGCTCCGATCCAGGTCGTCGCCGAGGACCAGCTCCGGGTGGAGGGCGGGGTGGCCTTGTCCGAGCTGGAGGGCATTCTCGGCCACCGATTCGAGCGGGAGGACGTGAGCACCGTGGGCGGCCTGGTGCTGGCTGAGTTCGGCCGGGTGCCCCGGACCGGCGAGGTGATCGACCTGCAGGGCTACCGGCTGGTGGTCGAGCAGGTGATCCGCCGCCGGGTGCGCCGGGTGGCCGTGTTCCGGCCGGCCGTGGAATCATCGCTCGACACGGCCGAGCGGGCGCTGCCGTGACCTGGCTGGCGATCCTCGTCGGGGTGGCGGTGGCGGCCTTCGGGGCCACCGCCGGGGCGGCGCTGGTCACCGTCAGCCGGACGGAACTGACCCGGGCCGTGAGCCGGCGGCTTCGGGGCGCGGTCCCGTCTCTCGCCTGGCTGTCGCAGGTGGACACCTACCTCACCGCCGCTTCGGCCACGACGTCGCTCGGGGTCCTGCTGGTCGGGGCGGCGCTGCCCGGGCTGTTCGGCTCGGGAGCGCCACGGGTGCTGGTGGCGCTCGCCATCATCGGCGTCCCCCTGGTCCTGCTCGGCGCGTATCTGGTGCCGCGGCGGCTGACTCAGCCCAGGGCCGAGACCGTAGCGGACCGGGTCATCCCGGTGCTGCGGCCATGGTCCCGGGTCGTCGGCTTGCTGCTCCCGGCCCGCACGGCGACCCGGCCTACCGACCTCCGCGCCATCTGGCGCGAAGGCGCGGCCGTGGGACTCCGGGCGGACGACGAGCTGTTCCTGGTCGGCGGGGTGATGGCCTTCAGCGTCCGACCGGTCCGCGAGGTCATGACGCCCCGGACCGACCTGGTGGCCATCGACGAGCACACCGCCCTCGAGGACATCCGGCTGGTCTTTGCCCAGAGCGGGTACAGCCGGATCCCGGTCTACCGCGGCACGCTGGACGACATCATCGGCATGCTCCACGCCTTCGATCTGTTCCGGCTGGCGCCCGGTGACCCGCTGCCGGTCCGGCCCATCGCCCTGACCCCGGCCAGCCGGAGCTGCGGCGACCTGCTGCTCGACATGCAGCGCGAGCGGCGGCATCTGGCCGTAGTGCTCGACGAGTTCGGCGGTACCCTCGGGATCGCCACCCTGGAGGACCTGCTGGAGGAGCTGGTCGGCGAGATCTTCGACGAGCACGACGACGAGGTCCGGCCGTCGCCCGCGGCGGTCCCGGCCCTGTTCGAGACCGACGGCAACGTCTCCCCCGAGGCCATCGAGGAGCGGTTCGGCGTGTCGCTGCCCGACGGCCGATCCACCACGGTGGCCGGCCTCCTGGCCGAGTGGGCCGGCCGGATTCCCAATGCCGGCGAGCGGTTCGCCATCCGGGGGCTGGAGTTCGACGTGCTGGAGGCTTCGCCCACCCGGATCGAGCGGCTGCTGATCCGGGCCGGCGCGACCCCGCCGGTGACCCTGGTGCCCGGCCGCTCGTGAGCTCGCCCGACGACAGGGTCGAGCGGATGGTCGATCTGGTCCGCAGGGGCGAGATCACCGTGTTCGTTCGTCGGGCCCAGGAATTCGAGCCCGCCGACCTGGCCGACGTGCTCTCCGCCCTGGACGAGCACGACCGGCTGACCGTGGTGCAGGCGCTGCCGCCCGAGGTCTCCAGCCAGGCGCTGGCGGAGATGCCGGGCACCGAGCACCCCGAGGACACCCTGGCGGCGCTCGACGCCGCCCAGGCCGGCGAAATCGTCGAGAAGCTGGACGACGACGACGCGGCCGACATTCTCGGCGAGCTGGCCCCGTTCGAGCAGGACCGGATCCTCAAGACGGTCGAGCACCCGGCGGCGGTCCAGCAGCTGCTCGAGTACCACGAGGAGTCCGCCGGCGGACGGATGACCACCCGGCTGGTCACCGTGCGCGACACCGCCACCACGGCCGAGGCGCTGGACGAGATCCGCCGGCAGGCCGAGGGCGTGAAGGACTTCTATCAGGTGTTCGTGGTGACCGCGGACCGGCGGTTGGTGGGTCTCCTCCCGTTCAAGGACCTGGTGGTGAGCCGGCCGGAGCGGCTTGTCCGGGAGTTCATGGCGCCGGCCGATGTGACCGTCCGGCCCGAGGCCGACCAGGAGGAAGTGGCCCGGCTGCTGACCCGGTACAACATGCCGAGCGTCGGGGTGGTGGACGAGGCCGGACGCCTGCTGGGCCGGATCACCTTCGATGACGTGATCGACGTGGTGGAGGACGAGAGCACCGAGGACATCCTCAAGTTCGGCGGTGTCTCCGGGCGCGAGGCGCTGGCCGCGGGCTGGCGTGAGTCGGTGGGGAGCCGGCTGCCGTGGCTCTACCTCAACCTGGTCACCGCCTTCCTCGCCGGCGCGGTGGTCTACGCCTTCCAGGACACCGTGCAGCGGACCGTGGCGCTGGCGGTATGGATGCCGATCATCGCCGGAATGGGCGGCAATGCCGGCACCCAGGCCCTGGCGGTGACGGTCCGCCGGCTGGCCCTGGGACTGATGCCGCCACAGCTCTTCGTCCGGGTGGTCGCCAAGGAGGTCGTCGTGGGCATCGTCAACGGCCTGGCCATCGGTGTGGTGGTCACGCTGGTGTCCCTGCTGATGGGCCAGCCCTCGCGACTCGGCACGGTCGTCTTCCTGGCGATGACCGGGAACCTCATGGTGGCGGGATTCGCCGGCGGCTTCATCCCGGTGCTGCTCGAGCGCTACCGGATCGATCCGGCGATCGCCTCCTCGATCTTCGTCACCACGTTCACCGACGTCTGCGGCTTCCTCCTCCTGCTCGGCCTGGCCGGATGGCTCCTGCTCTGAGGTCCCCGGCGTAGTGCGCTTGGTTGTCGTCATCGGCCGCCTGTTTCCCTTCCTGCTGGACTTTCTCTGGGATCGGCGGCGGTACTTCGTGCTCGGGCGTCCGCCGCGCCGGGACCCTGAGCGCCACCGGCGCCGGGCCGCCCGGCTGGCCCGCACGCTGGCCGAGCTGGGGCCCACCTTCATCAAGCTGGCCCAGGTGTTCGCCGCCCGGGCCGACATTCTGCCCGAGCCCTATCTCTCTGCCATCGGCACCCTGACCGACCAGGTCCCGCCCCTGCCGCCGGGCGTCGCCGAGGCGGTGATCCACCAGGAGCTCGGCCGGACGCCCGCCGAGGTGTTCGAGCGGTTCGACCCGACCCCGTTGGCGGCTGCCTCGCTGGGACAGGTGCATCGCGCCGCGTACGGCGGTCGCGAAGTGGTGGTCAAGGTGCTGCGGCCGGGCGTGGAGGCCGTGGTGCGGGAGGATCTCGACGTCTCGTTCCGCATCCTGTTCGTGCTCAACCTGCTGTTCCCCAATCATCACACCCGGGCCATCAGCGCCATCGTGAGCGAGTTCGCCAAGCGGATCGGCGACGAGCTCGATTTCCGGGAGGAGGCCCGCAACGCCGCGGTCCTCCGCCGCAACTTCCAGCACGAGCCGCGGGTGGTCGTCCCCGAGGTGGTGACCGCGCTGGTGACGCGGCGGGTCCTGGTGCTGGAGTCCCTCGAAGGAACCCGGATCGACCGGCTGCAGGACCGTCTGGCCGCCGGCGAGCTCGACCTGCACCGGCTGCTCGAGACCCTGGTGGATGCCTACATCCGGATGATGCTGGAGGACGGGGTCTTCCACGCCGATCCCCACGCGGGAAACCTCCTGGTGGACCGGGAGGGACGGCTGGTGCTGCTCGATTTCGGCATGGTGCTGCAGGTCGAGCGGGAAACCCGGCGCCGGCTGATCGAGACGGTCCTGGCCGCGGCCCGGCAAGATGTGGACGGGGTGATCAACGGCTTCTACGAGCTCGGCATCCTCGATCCCGACGTGGACCGGGGCACCGTCCGCGACGCGGCCCGGAGCCTGATGGCCATCAGCCTCCGCAGCGACACCTCGCCCCGGCAGATCCAGCAGCTGGTGGAGCAGGTGCTCCAGACCTTCTACCAGTGGCCGCTGATGCTGCCGTCCAACCTGGTGTACTTCGGCCGGGCGGGCATGCTGGTGGAGGGCATCGGGTTGCGCTACGATCCCAACTTCAATGCCCTGGCGATGGCCCGGCCGGTCCTCGATCGGGCGGCCAAGCGGCTGATTCGCGGGGTGCTGGAGCAGGATCCCCGGGCCCGGCTCACCGACTGGACTCAAGAGGCGGTCACCACGGCGCGCACCCTGCGCGACCTGGTGCGGCGGATCGAGCGGGACGAGCTGCGGGTGCGTTGGCACCCACGCGACGCGCTCGAGCTCCAGCGCTTTCTGGCCCAGCAGATCCGGCGGGTGTTGCTGGCGCTGCTCGCCTTCACCATCGCCTTGATCGCCAGCGTCCTGTTCGCGGCGACCCGGCGGCTGGAGGTCCTGGTCGTGGGCCTGCTCATCGCGTTCGGCATGTTCCTGGTGATCTTCCTGCTGCCCAGCCACCTGTTCCAGAACCCGCTGCGCTACCGGCGGAACTGGCCGCCTCGATGAGCGAGCCGCGGTAGCGATCGCGCCAGCGTCGGATCGAGTCGGTTGACAGCTCGTCGAGCGTGCGGGACACGGCGGTCACGGCGTCGAGCGCGAGCGAGAGCCGCTCCCGGTCGGCCGCGGTCAGCGGCCCGGCGCCCTGCTCCGCCAGGGAGAACAGCACGACCTGCAGGTGATTGTTGATCCGGTCGCGGAGCAGCCCTCGCACCTCCCCGATCAGGCGCTGCCGGATGGCGCGGGCGCGGCGGTGCAGCAGCCAGAGCAGCACACCCTGCAGCCCGCAGGCCACCAGCGCCGCCCCGGCCAGCTCCTGGGTATCGGTGCCCAGCTCCACCGCCAGCGGCAGCAGCAGCGCCAAGACGAGGACCAGGGCCGAGAGATAGAGCTCGACGTTGGCGGCGACGTGCGCCGCGGCCCGGTCCCCCCAGCGGGAAAGCGCAACGCGCCCCTCCGACGGGAGAGGCGCGCTGGTACGACGCGGCATGGCCGGGCCGGTCAGGCGGACTTGAGCTTGGTCAGGAGGCTGTCGCTGAGACGGCCGGTCGCGGGCATGTTGTTCTGCTTCTGATACTGCTTGATGGCCTTCCGGGTGTCGGCGTTGAACACGCCGGTCGCCTTGCCCTTGTACAGGCCGGCCTTGGCCAGGCCTTCCTGGGCTTCCTTGATCTGGTCCTTGGTCCAGGCGGCGTGATGGCTGCTCATCGACTTGCTGCTCGACGCCGTGGCGGACTTGGTGGTGTCCTGCTTGGCATGAGGCGCGGTAGTCTGGCTCATGGACGGTTTGGTGGACGACGTGCTGGTCGACTGGGCGACCAGGGCCTGGCTGGAAAAGGTCAGCGCCGCCAGGGCGGCGATCAGGGCAAACGGGCGCATGGTCCATCCTCCTCGGGTGATGACGTGACGGCTCCGGTGTGAAGCGTCGCGAGAACGTCCTCCGCGGAGGGCAATCCACGTGCCATCGGTCGAGTGGCGCCCGCGCCACTCAACCCGTCCGGCCGGTCCGGTGGCGGCGGCGATGGCCCGCCACTCTGTCCCGGCCGGACAGGATGGCCTACTCGAATCGGCGTGGCAGGTTCCACCGCAGAATCATCCGGCTCAGCGTCCGCCGGCTGATGCCGAGCACCCGCGACGTCTCGTCCCGGTTTCCCCGCATGGCTCGGAGCACTCGAAGGACGTGCTCGCGGTCCACTTCGTCGAGCGAGCGAAGCGGTGCGGCATCGCCCGGCGCCGTCTCGCCGGCGGGGACGACGACGGCGCGGGGCGAGCGGACGTCCGGGGGCAGGTGCTCCGGGCCGATCACGTCCTGCTCGGCCAGCAGGATCGCCCGCTCGAGCACGTTCTGCAGCTCGCGGATGTTGCCGGGCCAGTCGTACGCCAGCAGGCGCCGCTGGGCCTCGGGATCCACCGCCACGGGCCCGCGTCCGTGCCGGACCGCCAGCTCGCGGAGGAAGTGGTCGATCAGCAGGGGGATATCCTGCGGCCGGGCCCGGAGGGGCGGCAGGGTCAGCGTCACCACGTTGAGCCGGTAGTAGAGGTCCTCCCGGAACCGGCCCTGGCGGACCAGCTCGGGCAGGTCGCGGTGGGTGGCGGCCAGCACGCGGACGTCCACCCGGACCGGACTCTCCGAGCCGACCGGCACGATCTCGTGTTCCTGCAGCGCGCGCAGCAGCCGCGCCTGCAGCGCCGGCGAGATGTCTCCGATCTCGTCGAGGAACAGGGTGCCGTGGTCTGCCTCGCGAAACAGGCCCGGTCGCGCGGTCCCGGCCCCGGTAAAGGCCCCCCGGATGTGGCCGAACAGCTCGCTCTCCAGCAGTCCCTCTGCCAGGGCCGAGCAGTTGACGGCGACGAACCGGCGGTCGGCCCGCTCGGAGAAGTGGTGAATCGTTCGGGCGACCAGCTCCTTGCCGGTGCCGGTCTCCCCCAGCACCAGCACGGTGGCCTGGGACGGCGACACCCGGGCCAGGGTCTTCATCACCTCGATGATGGCCGGGCTGTGGCCCACCAGCGCGGGCTCGGCCGCCACACCCTCGCCGTTCGCGGCGGCGCCGTGATCCCGCCGAACGCCCGCCAGCCGCCGACGGCCGAGCGACCGCGCCAGGGTCTCCCGCAGCGCGGTGATATCGTAGGGTTTGCTGATGAAGTCGTAGGCGCCGGCCCGGATCGCCTCGCCCGCGGCCCCGG
The DNA here is from genome assembly GCA_036265635.1 of Gemmatimonadales bacterium. GTDB lineage: Bacteria > Gemmatimonadota > Gemmatimonadetes > Gemmatimonadales > GWC2-71-9 > CAVVWJ01. The sequence continues at coordinate 13,220 of DATAOR010000113.1, read as the reverse complement.
CATCGCCGAAGGCGGTCAGGACCAGCACTAGGGCGCCGGGGTCCCGCTCGCGCAGCGTGCGCAGCAGGTCGAGCCCGCTCTTGCCCGGCATCCGCAGATCGGTCAGCACGGCATCGAATGGACCGGCGTCGTGCACCTTGGTGAGCGCCTCGTCGGCCGACAGCGCCGGAACCACGTCGTACGATTCCCGCTCCAGCACCTCGGCGAGGAGGCGGCAGGCTTCTTCGTCGTCGTCCACCAGCAACAGGCGGGCAGGGGGCAGGGCAGTGGCGGTCATGCGATCTCCTCGAGGGGGAGCGTGAGGCGCCAGCGGACCCCGCGGGCGCTCGGAACGTGGAGCAGGTCGCCGCCCAGCATCCGGGCCAGCCGGCGGCTCACGGCCAGGCCGAGGCCGCTGCCCAGCGGGCCCTTGGTGGTGGCGAAGGGACGGAACAGGTTCGATTCGGCTTCGGCGTCCAGGCCGGGTCCGTCGTCCTGGACGTCGATGAAGGCGTGGCGGTCGGCCTGACCGGTGGCGATGGTGACGGTGCCGCCGTCGGACAGGGCCTCGACCGAGTTCTTCAGCAGGTTGAGCAGGATCTGCTCGACCATGGCCGGGTCGCAGGTGGCCAGCACCGGGCGCCCGCCGTCCAGCGCCAGCTCGGCCCGGACGCCGGCATCGGCGAACGACGGCTCGAGGAAGCGGGCCATTCGGAGGGCCACCTCGTTGAGGTCCTGCTGGCGCACCAGCGGCCGCGGCCAGGCCCCGCGATTCAGGCCCGCCCGGACGATGCCCGCCACCCGGTCGACCTGGGCCAGCAGCAGCCGGACGCGCTCCACCCCGCGGGCGTCGTGCTGGCTCTCGAAGTCGTCCCGCAGCAACTGGAGGTGGCCACTGACGGTGTTGAGCGGCGTGCCGATCTCGTGGGCGAACATCGACGCCGTCTCGTGCATCAGGGCCAGACGATCGAGACCGCGGGCCCGCTCTTCGAGGGTGAGCAACATCGCCCGGGCGGCGCTCTCCCGCTCCCGGGCGGACAGCGCCTCCCGCATCCGGTTGTACCGGCGGGTCAGTTCCCGAAATTCCCGCGGGCCGATCTCGGGAGCCTCGGGCGCGCCGGTCGCCCCGCCGTGTGCGGCCGCCATGGCGGTCCCCAGCGCGGCCAGCGGTCGGCCGACCCAGCGGGCCGTCAGCACTGCCACGAACAGCGCGACCAGCAGGGCCGAGATCAACGCCAGCAGGTACCCCCGCCGCCGCTCCAGCCGGGCCCAGTCGAGCAGCCGCTGAGTCGAGACCCGGACATCGAGCACGCCGAACAGGTGCGCGCCGCGCAGCGGGACGGCGACCTCCCAGCCCGGATCGTCGCCCTGGTGGAGGCTGACCTCGGTGGCCCGGCGGGCCAGGGCGGCGAGGCTGACCGGGCTCGCCGCGGTAGTGTCCGGCGCGCCGCTGGCGGCTACCGGCGCAAGCCGGCGCCCTCGCAGCAGGTACACGATGGCCTGGGAGTCGTTGCTTCGATGGGTCGCCCACCCCTCCAGCCCCTGGGCCAGGCTGGCCGCGTCGCCGTGAGGTGCGCTCCGGACCAGCAGCGAGGCCAGCGTGTTCGCCAGCGCCACGGTCTCGAGCCGGAAGTCCTCCAGCCGGGTGCGGCCCGACCACCAGAGGGCGATCTCGGTTGCTCCGGTCACCAGCAGGATCGCCATGATGGCCGTCAGGAGCGCCAGGCGGCGCGGCAGGCCCAGGGGCATCATGGGCGGCTCCCGACGGTCGGGGAAACCGCCGGCCCGAGAAGCCGGAGGAACGCGGCTGGAGTACAGAGGATCAACGTCACCGGACCTCAGGGTCGGACACGGTAAGGATGGCGGCGCCCCACCGCTCACTCGCCGGCTGGAAGGCAAGCCTGCGGTGCCGCCTGGTAGGGCCGAGGGCAAGATCGTGGCCAGTGGCCAAACCCTTGGCAGGCGCGCACATTTCCCGCCGCCGGCGGGATTCGGGGCGACAGGATGGCCAGTCCGGCCAGACCCTCACGGCCAATTTGTCCCACGAGGAGTACGATTCCCACCCCCGCTCCACGGTTGCGCGAAGTCGGCCTCCTGTTCCTCCGGCTCGGCCTGCTGGGCTTCGGCGGGCCCGCGGCTCACATTGCGCTCATGCGGGAGGAGGTCGTCCGGCGGCGGGGGTGGCTCAGTGAGGCGGAGTTCCTGGACCTGGTCGGGGCGGTGAACCTGCTGCCGGGACCGAACTCGACCGAGCTTGCCATTCACATCGGGCTGCGCCAGGCCGGTCTGCCGGGGCTGTTGGTAGCGGGTGTCGCATTCATCTTTCCGGCGACGTTGCTGGTCCTCGGCTTCGCCTGGGCCTACGTCCGCTTCGGGCACCTGCCGGCGGTTCTCGCCGGCTGGAACGGGGCCAAGCCTGTGGTCGTGGCGGTGGTGGCCCTCGCGGTGCTCGCGTTCGGGCGGACGGCAGTTCGAGCTCGAGGCGCGTGGCTGGCGGCCGCCACGGCCTTGGCCCTGGCGCTGGCCGGGGTCCCCGAGCTGGCGGCACTGCTGGCCGGGGGGACCGCGTCGCTCCTGTTCTACCAGGCCCGGCCCGGTACGGCGGCCGGGGTGGTGGGACTCGACTGGCTCCTCTGGTACTTCCTCAAGGTGGGCTCGGTCCTGTACGGCAGCGGCTACGTGCTGCTCTCCTTCCTTCGGGGAGGTCTGGTCGAGCGGGCCCGGCTACTGAGTGAGTCGCAACTGCTCGATGCCGTCGCCGTCGGACAGATCACGCCGGGGCCTGTCTTCACCACCGCCACCTTCGTCGGCTACCTGCTGCGCGGTGTCCCCGGTGCGCTGGTCGCCACGGTGGGCATCTTCCTTCCCGCCTTCGTCCTGGTCGGCCTCGGCGGGCCGCTGGTGACCTGGCTCCGCCGGACGCCGAGGGCCCGGGCGTTTCTCGACGGCGTGAATGCGGCGGCAGTCGCGCTCATGGGCCTGGTCGTGGTCCAGCTCGGGCACAGTGCCCTCACCTCGGTACCCGCGCTGGTGGTGCTGCTCGCCAGCTTCGGGCTGCTGAGCGCGGGAGTAAATTCCGCCTGGCTGATCGCGGGCGGCGCCGTGGCCGGACTGCTGTTTCCCTAGCGACGGCCCCTGGCGCGGCCTGGCCGGCCGTTGCGCTTGTGCCCCGTATCAGCCCATCCCTTCCGGAGCCGCCGTGCTCGTCCCCAAGCTGTTCACCACCCTTCGCCAGTACGATCGGGCCCAGTTCGGGGCGGACCTGGCCGCGGGCGTCATCGTCGGCATCGTGGCGCTGCCGCTGGCGATCGCCTTCGCCATCGCCAGCGGGGTGACGCCCGACCGCGGGCTGTATACCGCGGTCATCGCCGGCGCCATCATCTCCGGCCTGGGCGGCTCGCGAGTGCAGATCGGAGGCCCGACCGGCGCCTTCGTGGTGATCGTCTACGGCATTGTCCAGCAATACGGGGTGGACGGCCTCCGGATTGCGACCCTGATGGCTGGGTTGATCCTGATCGGATTCGGCCTGGGTCGCCTGGGCGGCGCGATCAAGTTCATCCCCTTCCCGGTCGTGACCGGGTTTACCAGCGGGATCGCCCTGATCATCTTCTCGGGCCAGGTCAAGGATCTGCTCGGTCTCGACATGGGCCCGCTGCCGGCCGACTTCGTCGGCAAATGGGTCGCCTACGGCCGGCACCTGGACCACATCAGCCCGTCCGCCGTGCTCGTGTCGGGGCTCACCCTGGTGATCCTGCTGCTTTGGCCGCGGCTCCGGCTCAGGGTCCCCGGCCCGTTCGTGGCCCTCATCGTCACGACTGCCCTGGTGCATCTGCTCGGGCTCCAGGTGGAGACGATCGGCAGCCGGTTCGGCGCCATCGACGCGGGCTTCCCCCGGCCGTCGCTGCCGGCGGTCTCCTTCCCGACGGTGACCGCCCTGATTGGGCCCGCCTTCACGATCGCGCTGCTGGCCGGGATCGAATCGCTGCTCTCGGCGGTGGTGTCCGATGGGATGATCGGGGGCAAGCACCGGTCCAACATGGAGCTGGTGGCCCAGGGCGTGGCCAACCTCGCCTCGCCGCTGTTCGGCGGGCTGCCGGCCACGGGGGCCATCGCCCGGACGGCGACCAACGTGAAGAACGGCGGCCGCACACCGGTCGCCGGCCTGGTCCACGCCCTCACCCTGCTGCTGATCACCCTGTTTTTCGGCCGCTGGGCCGGGCTCATCCCCATGGCGACGCTGGCGGCCGTGCTGGTGATCGTGTCCTACCACATGAGCGAGTGGCGGACCTTCCGGTCCGAGTTCCGGGCGCCCAAGAGCGACCTGGCCGTGCTGCTCACCACCTTCACCTTGACCGTGCTGGTGGACCTGACGGTGGCGGTGGAGGTCGGCATGGTGCTGGCGGCGTTCCTGTTCATGCGGCGGATGGCGGAGGTCACCAATATCAGCGCTATCACCCGCGAGTTCGACGAGAGCGGCGACGAGGACGAGCGCGACCCGAATTCGCTTCGCCGCCGGATGATTCCTCCCGGGGTCGAGGTCTACGAGATCAACGGGCCCTTCTTCTTCGGCGCGGCCGAGAAGTTCAAGGAGACCATCACCGACCTCCGCAACAGCCCCAAGGTGCTGATCATCCGGATGCGCAACGTGCCGGCGGTAGACTCGACCGGCCTCAACGCCCTGCGGGACGTGGTGGGCCGCTTTCGCCGGGTCGGTGCCCGGGTGATCCTGAGCGACGTGCACGCCCAGCCCATGGTCGCGCTGCAGCGGTCGGCCCTGGCCGGGGAGCTGGCGGAGGAGGATCTCGCCGGCAACATCGACGATGCGCTCAATCTCGCCCGCGAGCACCTGGGTCTTCCCACGGTGCCCCGGCCGCCCTTCGCCGTGCCCACCGTCGCGCGGGAGGACCGTCGCGAGCACCCGCGGCCGAGCTGACCAGGTGCACCTGGAGCAGCTGGTCCAGCAGTACGGGCTCATGGCGGTGTTCCTCGGGGCGGCCCTCGAGGGCGATTTCACCCTGATCCTGGCCGGGGTCACGGCCCATCTCGGCTACTTCAGCTTTCCCCTGGCCGTCCTGGCCGGCACCCTGGGCAGCCTGATCGGCGACTCGCTGTGGTATGCCCTGGGCCGGGCGCGCGGGCCCAAGTTCCGGGCTGGGCGCGTCTACCAGCGGGTCGGTCCACGGATCGAGCGGCTGGCCCGCCGGTTCGGCCCGGCCCAGCTGCTGCTGGCCCGGTTCGTCTACGGCACCAAGGCGGCGAGCATGGTGTTCTGGGGCCTCCACGGGCTGCCGGTCCTGCGCTTCGCCGTGGTCGACCTGGTCGGCGCGGCCCTCGGCGCCACCGTGTTCGGGGGCATCGGCTACCTGGTCAGCGGCAGCGCCACCCTGCTGCTGGGCAAGGTCCGGCGGGTGCAGCTCTGGCTGCTGGGCGCGCTGATCGTGGGCGTAGTCGTGGTGTTCCTGATCCACTGGACGGCCAAGAAGGAGCTCCATCTCGAGAACGGCGCGGGGGAGCCGGAGACCGGCGACCTCCCTTGACCCGGCCAGGCCCCGAAGCTGCAGGAACTTGCGGATCGCTCGGCTTGCCTCTGCCCTCTCCCCGGGCGACTTTTCGTCATGGATCCCGACCTCCTGCTCGCGGGCCTCAGGGCCGGCCAGACGGCCGCCCTGGCCCGGGCGATCTCGGTGGTCGAGAACGGGCGTCCGGGATTCGAGCGGCTGCTGGCCGAGGTACACCCCCTGGTCGGCCGGGCGCAGCGGATCGGGATCACCGGTCCCCCGGGGGCCGGCAAGTCGACCCTGGTCGAGCGGATGGTCTCCGCCATCCGGCAGGCCGGCCAGCGGGTCGCCGTGGTTGCGGTCGATCCGACCAGCCCCTTCACCGGCGGCGCCCTGCTGGGCGACCGGATCCGGATGGAGGCCGTGGCCCTCGATCAGGGGGTCTACATCCGCAGCATGGGCAGCCGAGGCTCGATCGGCGGTCTGGCCACCACCACCCGCGAAGTCTGTGACCTGCTGGACGCCGCCGGATACGACCGCATCCTGATCGAGACGGTGGGAGTGGGGCAGAGCGAGCTCGACGTCGCCCGCATGGCCGACGCCACCATGCTGGTGCTGGTCCCCGAGTCGGGCGACGGCATCCAGACGCTCAAGTCCGGCGTCATGGAGATCGCCGACCTGTTCGTCGTCAACAAGGCCGACCGTCCCGGAGCCGAAAAGCTCCGCCAGGAGATCGAGGTCACCCTCGGTATCCGCCGGGGCAACGCCTTCCGTCACTTCCCGGCGCATCACGGACTCAAGGCGGGCCGGCCTGCGCCGCCGGTGGCGACCGACCCGGGCGGATGGCAGCAACCGGTCCTGCTGACCGTGGCGGCCAAGGGCGAAGGCGTCGGTGAGGTGCTGGCGGCGCTCGATCGCCTGTTCGTCTGGCTCGACAGCAGCGGCACGCTTGAGCAGCGCCGCCGCCGCCGTCTGTTCGAGCGCACCCGTGAGGTGGTGGACCGGGCGACCCGCCGCTGGCTGTGGGAAGAGACCCGGGCGGACGAACGAATCGCGGCCCGCCTGGACGAGGTGGTGGCCGGCCGAGTGAGTCCCTACGAGGTGGCCGCGGAAGTGCTGGACGGGCTGAAGCAGGGGGCACGGGTATGACGACGTGGGGGACCGACCTCGACGCGGAGACCGCCCGGCGCCTGGCGGCGCAGGAACAGGAGCTGCTGCGGCTGCGGGCCGAGGTGGCGGCGTGGCGGGCCTCGGCCGCGGCGCTGCCGATCCGGACCGAGGTGGACTTCACCTCGGTGTCGGGCCGGTCGGTCGAGCCGGTGTACACCGCACTCGACCTCCAGCCGGACATCAACTCGGCCACCGGCCTGCCCGGAGAGTTTCCCTACACCCGCGGCATCCATCCCACGATGTATCGCGGCCGGCTCTGGACCATGCGCCAATTCGCCGGCTTCGGCACCGCCGAGGATACCAACGAGCGATACAAGTTCCTGCTCGAGCGCGGCCAGACCGGCCTGTCGGTCGCCTTCGACTTCCCCACCTTGATGGGGTACGACTCGGATCATCCCCGCTCGGAGGGCGAGGTCGGCAAGTGCGGCGTGGCCATCTCGAGCCTGGCCGACATGGAGACGCTGTTCGCCGGCATTCCGCTCGACCAGGTCTCGACCTCGATGACTATCAACGGTCCGGCCGCGATGCTGTTCTGCTTCTACGTCGCGGCCGCCGAGCGCCAGGGGGTGCCGATCGCCCAGCTCCAGGGCACCATCCAGAACGACATCCTCAAGGAGTACATGGCGCAGCACGCCTGGATTTTCCCGGCGGAGCCCGCCCTCAAGATCATCGTCGACCTGTTCGAGTGGGGCGCCCAGCACACCCCCAAGTGGAACACCATCTCGATCAGCGGCTACCATATCCGCGAGGCCGGCTCGACCGCCGCCCAGGAGCTCGCCTTCACCCTGGCCAACGGGTTCTGCTACGTGGAGCACGGCATCGCCCGGGGCCTCGACGTGGATCTGTTCGCCCCGCGGCTGTCGTTCTTCTGGGACGTGCACAACGACTTCTTCGAGGAGATCGCCAAGCTCCGGGCGGCCCGCCGGATCTGGGCCCGCCACATGCGCGACCGCTACGGCGCCCGGGACCCGCGCAGCTGGCGGATGCGGTTCCATTGCCAGACCGCCGGGGTCACCCTCACCGCCCAGCAGCCCCACAACAACGTGGTCCGGGTGGCCTATCAGGCGCTGGCGGCGGTCCTGGGCGGAACCCAGTCGCTCCACACCAATGCGCTCGACGAGACCCTGGCGCTGCCGACCGAAGAATCCGTCCGGATCGCGCTCCGGACCCAGCAGATCCTGGCCTACGAGACCGGCGTCCCCAACGTGGCCGATCCTCTGGGCGGATCCTACTTCGTCGAGGCGTTGACCGACGGGATGGAGCGCGAGGCCGAAGGGCTGTTCGCCGAGATCGAGGCTCAGGGCGGGGTGGTCCGGGCGATCGAGACCGGCTGGTTCCAGCGGCAGATCGCGGGCAGCAGCGCCCGGTTCCAGGTCGAGGTGGAGCAGGGCCGCCGCACCCTGGTCGGGGTCAACCAATTCGTCGAAGAGGCCGAAGCGCCGGTCGAGATCCTCAAGGTCGGGGACGCGGCCGAGCAGACCCAGCGCGAGCGGCTGGCCCGGGTGCGGGCCACCCGCGACCAGGCGCTGGTGGACGCCCGGCTGGCCGAGCTCAGGCGCGCGGCCGCCGAAGACCGCAACATCATACCCGCCATGCTCGATTGCGCGCGTGCCTACGGTACGCTGTACGAGATCCGGCATGTGCTCGAGGAGATTTATGGCAGTTATCGAGAGCCGGTCTTCTTCTGACCACCGGCGGACGGCGAGGCGAGGGCAGAGCGGTCGAGCACAGAATGGTCGGGGACAGAACGGCCGGGGCCGGGCCCGCGAGGCGGCGCCGGCCGTCACGGAGCGTCTGGCCCGGCTGACGACGGTCGCCCCCGCGCCGCACCGGGTGGTGACCTGCTACCTCAAGCTCGAGCCGCGTGACCGGGCCCGCGGGAAATACCTCATCAAGCTCAAGAACCGGGTGCGCGCCGTGACCCATGCGCTTCCTCGCCTCGGGCTCGACCGGGCGGTGCAGGAGGAGGTCCTCCGGGATCTCGACCGGGTCCAGCAGCACCTCCGGGTCCCGGCCAACCTGCCCTCCACCCAAGGTGTCGCCATCTTCGCCTGCGAGGCGCTGGGGTTGTTCGAGACCATGCCGCTCCCGGTGGTGCACCGCTCGCGGCTGGCGGTGGACGCGACCCCCCTGGTGCGCGAGCTGGCCTCGGTCGAGGACGAGTTTGGCCGGCTGCTCACGGTGGTGCTCGACCGGATGAGCGCCCGGTTCTTCGAGGTCACAGCCTACGACACCCGTGAGCTCTCAGGGCTCCGGGCCGACAGCACCCGAGGCAAGCGCTTCCGGGGCGACCAGAATGGTCCCGGCTGGGGCGAGCACACCTATCACAACCGGATCCGGACCGAAAAGCAGCGGCACTACGAGGCGGTGGCGCGCGAGCTGTTCGCCATCGACCGGCGCCAGCCGGCCCACGGCATCGTGATCGCCGGCACCGGGACGGACGCCGGCGCGGTCGAGCCCTTTCTCCACAACTATCTCGCCGAACGGGTCCTGGGCACGGCGCGGCTCAATCCCAAGGAAGCCACCTCGGCGGGCGTTCACGCGGCTACCCTGGCGGTCCGCGAAGCCTGGGAGCGCGAGAGCGAGCGGGCCCAGGTGCGCGAGCTGACCGAATCCCTCGGCCGCGGCTGGAGCGTCAACGGGCTTGACCCGACCCTGCGGGCGCTGGCTCGGGGCCAGGTCCGCACCCTGCTGGTTCACGCCGACGCCAGCGAGCCGGGGTTCCGCTGCGGCAGCTCCGGCCGGCTGGCCCGCACCGAGCGGGAGTGTCGCGACGAAGGTGAGCCGGTGCCGGTGCTCGACGTGGTGGACGACGCCATCGAAGAGGCGCTGCGCCAGCGGGTGGACGTGAACGTGGTCTACGATCCCGAAGCCTGCGCCGAGGTCGACGGGCTGGCCGGGCTGCTCCGGTTCCGCTAATCGCGTGATCGCCTCTCACCTGCCGTTGCTCGCGGTCCTGTTCGACGCCGGCAACACGCTCCTGTTCCTCGACTACTCCCGGATCGCCTCGGCGGTGGGCAAGGCGCTCGAGCTGCCGCTCACCGCCACGGGGCTGGCGGCGGGCTCGGTCGCCGCCGCCCGCAGCATGGAGGACGCCCGAGCCACCGACCGGGAGCGGGCCACCGCCTTCCTCGAGGCCCTGTTCCTCCAGGCCGGCGTGCCGGCCGACCGGCTGGTCGAGGTCCGGGCGATCCTGGTCGGGCTGCACGCCGAACAGCATCTCTGGAGCGATGTCTCGGACGACACCCGCGAGGCCCTGGCCCGGCTGCGGCGGGGCGGGCTCCGGCTGGGCGTGGTGTCCAACAGCGACGGGCGGGTGGAGGAGGCGCTCGAGGCGGCCGGCCTGCGCCAGTATTTCGACGTGGTGGTCGACTCCGCCGTGGCCGGAGTGGAGAAGCCGGATCCGGCTATCTTCCGGGCCGCCCTGACTGCGCTCGATGTGCCGCCCGATCAGGCGCTCTATGTCGGCGACCTGTACGAGATCGACGTGCTCGGTGCCAACGCGGCCGGCATGCCCGCAGTGCTGCTGGTGGCGAGCGACGAAATCACGGGGCCGGGCTGCGCCACCATCGGCTCGCTCCGGGCCCTGGCCGACGACCTGCTCAAGGAGACGCGCGCGTGATGACCGCCTCGCCGCTGCCCCGACCGATTCGCGTGCTCGTGGCCAAGCCCGGACTGGACGGCCACGATCGGGGGGCCAAGGTGGTGGCGGCCGCGCTCCGGGACGCCGGCATGGAGGTGATCTACACCGGGCTCCACCAGACGCCGGAAATGATCGCGACCGCCGCGGTGCAGGAGGACGTGGACGTGGTCGGCCTGTCGATCCTCTCGGGCGCACACATGACCCTGTTCCCCCGGGTCCGTCAGCTGCTCGACCAGCAGGGGCGGCCCGACATCCTGGTCACCGGGGGCGGGATCATCCCGCCCGAGGACATGGAGGCGCTCCAGGCCCGGGGCATCGGCCGCCTGTTCGGCCCCGGCACCCGGACCTCCGACCTCGTCTCCTATATCACCTCGTGGGCGTCCGAGCATCTGGAGGGGTGAGCCGCCTGCGGGCGCTCACCGAGGAGTACCGCCACCTCGCCGAGCGCCTCCGCGCGGGCGGCGGACCTGCCCGTGTCACCCGGATGCATCAGCAGGGCAAGCTGGCCCCCCGCGAGCGGGTGGCCAAGCTGCTCGACCCCGGCGGCCCCTGGCTCGAGCTGGGGCTGCTGGTGGCCTACGACCAGTACGATGGCCAGGCGCCCGGCGCCGGGGTCATCACCGGGGTCGGGGTGGTCGAGGGGCGCGAGGTCGTGGTCGTGGCGAACGACGCGACCGTCAAGGCCGGCTCCTGGTGGCCCGAGACGATCCGCAAGATTCTCCGGGCGCAGGAAGTCGCCATGCGGCAGCGGATCCCCATCGTCTACCTGGTGGACAGCGCCGGGGTGAATCTGCCCTACCAGGGCGGGGTGTTCCCCGGCCAGTACGGCGCCGCCCGGATCTTCTACTACAACTCGATCATGCGGCACTATCTCCACGTGCCGCAGATCAGCGCGGTGATGGGCAGCTGCATCGCCGGCGGGGCGTACCTCCCGGCGCTGTCGGACGTGATCTTCATGGTGGAGGGCACCACCTTCATGGGGCTGGGCGGGCCCAACCTGGTCAAGGGCGCTACCGGCCAGACTATCGACGCCGAGACCCTCGGCGGGGCCGTCACCCACACCGAGGTGAGCGCGGTGGCCCACTACCGGGCCGCCAACGACACCGAGTGCCTGGCCCGCATGCGCGAGTACATCGGCCGGCTGCCGCGGGTCGCGGGCCTGGAACACCGCCGGCGGGAGAGCGAGGCACCGCTCCGGCCGGCCGACGCGCTGTACGACGCGCTTCCCTCCGATCACCGTATGTCCTACGACATGCGCCACGTGCTGGAGGCGCTGCTCGACGGGGGCCGGCTCGACGAGTTCCAGCCCGGGGTCGCTCGGGAAATGCTCTGCGGCCACGCCCACATCGAAGGGTGGCCGGTCGCGCTGATCGCCAACCAGCGCGGGGTCATCAAGGCCAAGGCCGGCGAGCGTCCTCGCTTCGGCGGCATCGTCTACACCGAGAGCGCCGAGAAGGTGGCCTACTTCATCGAGACCGCCAACCGCGAGCGCCTGCCCATTCTGTTCATCCAGGATGTCAGCGGCTTCATGGTGGGCCCCGAGGCCGAGCACAGCGGGATCATCCGCGCGGGCGCCCGCTTCGTCGAGGCGATGGCCACGGCGGCCGTGCCCAAGCTGGTGCTGACGGTCAACCACGCGTCCGGCGCCGGCTATTACGCCATGGCGGGGCAGGGGTTCGATCCCGACTTCATCCTGTCGTGGCCCACCGGCCGGATGGGCGTGATGGAGGGCGAGAGCGCGGTCATGGCGGTTCACGGACCGGAGATCGAGCGGGCCCAGCGCGAGCACCGCGAGCTGGCCCCGGAGGTCCGGTCGGCGGTGGACTCGATGCGGGCCGATTACGACGCCCAGCTCGATGCCCGCTACGCCGCCGCCCGCGGCTACGTCGACGCCATCCTCACGCCCGAGGAGACCCGCGATCAGCTGGCCTTCACCCTCCGGGTGGTAGCCAACTACGCCGGGCCGCACCTCGGCCCCTTCGTGCTCCCGCCGCTCGACGCGGCGCCTCCTCGCTAGGATCCGCATGCCCGTGCCGCGCTGCCAGACATCCGCTCACGCCCTGCTGCTCGGCCTTGCCCTGGGCTGCGCTTCCGGCCGCCAGGCACCTCCCCCGGCACCCGCCCGGCCCGCGGCGGCGGCCGACAGCGCCACCACGCCGCGGCTCCGAGACAGCACGCACGCCGTGGCCCGGCCCGCCAAGCCTGGGGCCGACACGTCGGCCGGGCACGAGACCCGCGCGGCCGGCGCCGACTCGGCCCATCCGGTCGCCCCGCCCGACATGGCTTACGCTCACGGCTGGATGCCGCTTGCCAGCACCGGCGTGGACCGGTTCCTCCGGGCGCATCCCGAATTCGATGGCCGCGGCGTGCTGATCGGCATTCTGGACACCGGTATCGATCCGGCGGTGCCGGGCTTGCGCACCACCTCGACCGGTGGCCCCAAGATCCTCGACCTGCGCGACTTCTCGGGTGAAGGCGCCGTCCCGCTCGAGCGGGTGACGCCGGCCGGGGACACGGTGGCGGTGGCCGGGCGGCGCCTGGCCGGAGCCGGCCGACTTCGCGCCCTCAGCACCGCCGGTCCCTACTACGGCGGGACGATCGCCGAGCTTCCCCTGGGCGAGGCACCGGCGGCCGACCTCGACGGCAACGGCACCGTCGGCGACACCCTGCCGGTGCTGGTGGTAAAGGCCACCGACGGCTGGGTGCTGCTGGCCGACACCGACGGCGACGGCTCCCTCGCCGGCGAGAAGCCGATCCACGACTATCTCGTCGGCCGCGAGACCTTCGGCTGGGCCGGCCGCGGGTCCGCGCCCAGGGTCACCGTGGCGGCCAACTTCACCGATTCGGCCTCGACCCCGCGGCTGGACCTGGTCTTCGACACCGGGGCGCACGGGACGCACGTGGCCGGCATCGCCGCCGGGCACGACCTC
>DATAOR010000112.1:0-4049 GCA_036265635.1 Gemmatimonadales bacterium | reverse complement strand
AGGGCGGGACCGCCCTCGAGCGTCTGCACCAGGTTGGGCAGGATGGCATCCTTGAGCAGCAGCGTCATCGCGCCCGAGGCCTTGAGCTCGCCCGCCGTGACCGGCTTCCGGTCGCGGGTCAGTCCGACGATGATCCGGCTGATCCGGGCCTCCAGATCGGACAGATCGCTGGCCAGCGCGAGAATGGCCATGATCTCGCTGCCCGGCACGATCACGAACCGGTCCTCGCGCACCGGCCCGGCATTGATCCCGCCCAGGCTGATCACGATCGAGCGCAGCGCCCGGTCGTTCATGTCCATGGTACGGGGCCAGGTGATCCGGCGGGGGTCGAGGTTGAGTGCGTTGCCCTGGTGGAGATGATTGTCCAGCATGGCCGACAGGAGATTGTGGGCCGAGGTGATGGCGTGAAAGTCCCCGGTGAAGTGCAGGTTGATCTCGTCCATCGGCACGATCTGGGCGTAGCCCCCACCGGCCGCGCCGCCCTTGACCCCGAACACCGGCCCGAGCGACGGCTCGCGGATCGCCACCACCACCTGCTTGCCCAGCCGCCGGAGCGCCTGGCTGAGCCCGACGGTCACGGTGCTCTTCCCTTCACCTGCCGGCGTCGGATTGATGCCGGTGACCAGCACCAGCCGCCCCTTCGGCTTCGCCCTGGCTACTACCTCGGCGCTGATCTTGGCCTTGTAGCGACCGTAGGGCAGGATATCGTCCGGCCCGAGCCCGAGCTCCGCGGCCACGTCCTGGATGGGCCGCAGCTTGGCGGCCTGGGCGATAGCGATGTCCGAAGGTACGCTCGTCACCGAATATGCTCCCACGGTTATAGGGTCGGCAGCCGGAACAGACGGGCCGCGTTGGCGCTGGTGGCGGCGGCCAGCGCCTCGAATGGCAGCCCGCGCACGGCGGCGATGCGCTCGGCCGTATGGCGCACCAGGGCCGGCTCGTTGCGGCGGCCGCGATGCGGCACGGGCGCAAGGTAAGGCCCGTCCGTCTCCACCAGGATGCGGTCGAGGGGAACCGCCAGGACGGCCTCGTCTTGCCGCCAGTTCTTGAAGGTGACCATCCCGCTGAACGACACATAGTGGCAGAGGTCCAGCCCTGCCCGCAAGAGCCCGGGGCCGCTGCTGAATGAATGGAGCACCGCCGGGACGTCGGGCCAGGCGCGGAGCACGGCAGCTACGTCCTCATCGGCCTCGCGGGCGTGGATCACCACCGGTTTCCCCGTGGCGCGAGCGAGGTCGAGCTGGGCCTCGAAGGCGGCCCGCTGCGCCGGCCGGGGAGAATGGTCGTAATGGTAGTCCAGCCCGATCTCGCCCAGAGCGACCACGGCCGGCTGCGCCAGGGCGAGCCGGATCCGGGCCGCCTCGCTCTCGGACCAGGTCACGGCGTCGTGCGGATGAACGCCCACCGCCACCGACACCCTCGGTTCGGCCGCCGCCAGCGCCAGCGCCTGCCGGGCCGCCGCGGGCGTCTCACCGACGGCGATCACGCGGTCCACCCCTGACGCCCAGGCGCGCGCCAGGACCTCGGCCCGATCGGCGTCGTAGGCGGGGTCGGCCAGATGGCAGTGGGTATCGACCAGCATGGCAGGGGGGAGGTCAGGACCAACGGGGGCCAACCGTCGTGGCCCCCGCGCCCTGCCGCCGGCGGTCAGCCGACCGGCGCCGTCTTCCGGCCGGGCGCCGTTGGAGCCGGAGCCGCGCTGGCGGCCAGGTGGCCCTTGGCCAATTCGCCGGGCCAGCGCTTCTCGATCGCCATCAGGACCGGTGAGGCGATGTAGATCGACGAGAAGGTGCCGGTGAAGACGCCGAAGAACATCACCCAGGCGAACGGCCGGATCACCTCGCCGCCGAAGATGCTGAGCGCCAGCAGCGACGAGAGGGTGGTGCCGTGGGTCAGCACGCTCCGCGGCAGCGTCTCGTTGATCGAGCGGTTGAGGATCTGCTCGAAGCTCTCCTTCTTGTATTTCCGGAGGTTCTCGCGGACCCGGTCGAAGATGATGATGGTGTCGTTGAGCGAGTAGCCCACCATGGACAGCACCGCCGCCACCACCGTAAGGCTGACCTCCAGCCGCAGCATGGCGATGAAGGCGATGGTCGCCAGGATGTCGTGGGCGGTCGCGATCACGGCGGCGAGCCCGAACCGCCACTCGAACCGGAAGGCGAGATAGGCCAGCACCGCGAAGAACGAGAGGAAGATGGCCAGGAAGGCCTTGGTCCGGAGCTCGCCACCGACCTTGGGGCCGACCGCTTCGGTCCGCAGGATGGTGAAGTTGCCGGCCCCGAGCACGCTGGTCAGGCCCTGCTGGACCGCGTCGGCCGTCGCCTGGGTATCGTTGGCGTCGGTGCCGGGCTTGGCCACTCGGGCCCGGACCACGAACTCGTTGGGCGCCCCATAACCCTGGATCTCGGCGCCGTGGATGCCTTCCCGGTCGAGGCCGGTGCGGACCGCGGCGACGTCCACCGGCCGGCGGCTCTGGACCTGGAGCAAGGTGCCACCGGTGAACTCGATGCTGTAATTGAGGCCGCGGACCAGCAGCACCAGGATCCCGGGCACGATGAACAGCGCCGTGAGCAGGTAGGCGTACCGCCGGACGGCGATGAAGTCGTACTTGGCGTTGGCGAAGAGTCTCAGCATGTCAGATGCTCAGGGTGGTCATGGTCGGGCGGCGCTGGAGCCAGATCATGAAGAAGGTCCGGGTGACGAACACGGCCGTGATCATCGAGGCGATGATGCCCATGATCAGGGTGACCGCGAAGCCCTTGACCGGCCCGGTCCCGAACTGGAACAGGAACAGCGCCGTCAGCACGGTGCTGACGTTGGAGTCGACGATCGCGTTCATGGCGTGCTTGAAGCCCTCGTCCACGGCCAGCCGGACGGTCTTGCCGTGCAGCAGCTCCTCCCGGATCCGCTCGAAGATCAGCACGTTGGCATCGACCGCGATGCCGACCGACAGCACGATCCCCGCCAGTCCCGGCAGCGTCAGGGTGGCGTCGATCATCGACAGGCCGCCGAGGGTGAACAGGATGTAGAGCGCCAGGGCAACCACCGCCAGCGCCCCGCTCAGCCGGTAGAACACCAGCATGATCAGGATCACCAGGGCGGTGCCGACGAGGCCGGCGGTGATGCCGTCACGGATCGAGTCGCTCCCCAGGGTGGCGCCCACCTGGCGTTCCTCGACGATCTTGAGCGGGATGGGCAGCGCGCCGGCCTTGAGGGTGAGCGCCAGATCCTGGGCCTCCTGCAGGCTCTTGTTGCCCAGGGTGATCTGCCCGTTGCGTCCGATCCGGCTCTGAATCACCGGCGGACGGCCCTGGACCCGGCCGTCCAGCAGGATGGCCATGAAATCGCCGACGTGGCGGCCGGTCTCCTCGCCGAACTTGCGGCCGCCGGCGCGGTCGAGCTGGAAGGTCACGATCGAGCCCTGGGTCAGCTGGTCGATGGTGGCCTGGGCATCTTCCAGGTTGCTCCCGGTGACGATGGGACGATCGTCCAGGACATAGAGGAACCGGTAGGGCTGGACCCCGATGCTGGTGGGCGCGGATGACCACCGGAGCGTCAGGCCGCGAGGAAGCTGCCTGGCGACCTGGGGAATGTTGATCAGGCTGTCCACCCGGGGAAACGCGGTCTCCGGCACCGCGTACTCGCCCGGCGTGCTGCTGCCGGCTACCGCCCCGGCGGGCTGGATCAGCCCGGCGAGAATCCCTCCGCTGACCGGCGCGAAGCTGTCCGGCCTGGTGGTGTCGGGCCGGCTGCTGTCCTTGCCGGCGGCCCCCGGCTTGGGCTTCCCGCCCCGCTTGGCGGTCTTGTCCTTGGCGGCGGCCGCTGCCTGCCGGACCGAATCCGCGCTCCGTTTGGCCGAGTCGCTGCCCAGCAGCTGCTCCACTGCCGACGGCTTGCCGGTCGTGCCGGTGTCACCCTTCACCCCGAGGCTGCGGAGCACCCGGTCCATCGCCGGCAGCGCCTTGTCGAGCGCGTTGGTCTTGTCGGTGATCCGGAACTCGAGGAAGGCGCTGCGCTGGACGATGGCCTTGGCCCGGGCCGGCTCGGTG
>DATAOR010000111.1:0-17516 GCA_036265635.1 Gemmatimonadales bacterium | reverse complement strand
TGCGACGCGTCCTGATAGGCGGGAACGCCGGCGATGAGCTGCGCCAGCGTCACCGGGTAGCGATGGCTGAGCAGCGCAGCCAGGAGGTCGATCCAGCGCTGAACCTTGGGAGCTCTCATCGTCGCGGATCGGTCAGGTTGTCCCGGCGGGTTTCAAGCGGAGGACCGGTCAGCGCCCGCCAAAGGCACGTCTGCCACCCCCTCACACCACCGCACCCGCCGATACCCGCAGAACCGGCACTCGACCGGAAAGCGGGTCAGCGCCGGCGCGTTGGTTCCCATTGCGGACAAGGCCGCGGCCACCTGATCCGCCGCCGTCCGCCGCATGTCATCGGTCACCTCCCCGCCCACCTGCACCCCGTCCGAAGCGAACTGAAAGGCGAAGCTGGTCACCGGCCGGCCCGACAGCGCCTCAAGCGCGCCGATATAGACCGCTCGCTGGAGTGCGTATCCCTCCGCCTTCCGCCGGAGGGCTGCCGGATCGCCGCCGCCGGTCTTGACGTCCAGCGCGGCGAGGCCATCGCCGGCCGGTGCCGCCAGGTCGATCTTGCCCTGCAGCACCCCGTCTGCTGTGACCAGGTGCATGAACTCGAGCTCGCGCCGGCGCCCCGGAGCCTCGTCGAGCGCGCGATAGCCCGGGTGAGTCCGCACCGCCGCAATCTCCCGCGCCAGGTCGTCGCGGTACTTGCGGCCCGGCTCCGCCTCCGGTGCCGGCGAGGCCGGATCCCACCGCCCGATCGCTGCCTCGAGCAGCTCCGCCAGCTCGGCCTCCTCCCGGATATGCTCCAGGACGTCGTGCACCACCAGCCCGCGCGCGATGGCGCCGCCCCACTCCGGGCCGTCCCGCTCCACCGCCGGCTCCCGCACGCCCACGACGTACTTGAACCAGTGCCGCCGGGCGCAGCGGGCCTGCGTCATCAGCTCGGTCGCGGAATGGCGGGACCGGCCGGCGCGGACGGTGATCGCTGCCCGCGGCGACGGCACGGGCTCCGGCGCGAACACCTCCTCGGTGGCCGCCGGCTCCTCGTCCCCCATCGCCACTTGATGCACCAGGGCGGAGAACTGCCGGCCCGACGCATCGGTGTAAACCACCGTTCCACCCGCCACTCCCACAAGACCCAGCACGGCGCCGAGGGCGCCCGACGCCATCGTCTCCTTGGCGCTGGCCTTGGCGTCGGTGAAGCCCGACAGGATCAGCCGGTCCTGCGCCCGCGTGGCGGCCACGTACCAGAGCCGCTTGGCCTCGGCGGCCGCCTCGCGGCGCTCGAGCTCGATCAGGGCGTCCCACGCTTCGCCCTGCGCCTTGACGTCCGGATCCTTGACGGCGATGGTCTCCCGCCCGATCAGGACGTCGCCCCCGGTGTTCCGCGGCCCGCGGGCCAGATCCGCCCAGAACACGATCGGCCACTGCAGGCCCTTGGCGCTATGCACCGAGGTGATCGTGACCACGTCCTCGTGCTGGCCGTACAGCCGCTCGTCGGGCTCGGGCTCCTCCCGCTTCTTCGCCTCGCGGGCCGCCCGAAGGAAGTCGCCCACATTGCCGTCCCGGAACTCGCGTGCCAGCCGGAGAAACTTCCGCACGTTGGCCAGCGGCTGCCGTCCGGCGTCGCCCAGGGCCACCAGGTGGGCCAGGTAGCCGGACTGCTCGAGCAGGCTCTGGAGCAGCTCGTCGATCGGGACCCGGTCGCGAAGCCGCACGTGCTCGTCGATCAGCTCGATGCCGTACTGGAGCAGCGACTGCTCTTCGACCGTGACGCTCCGGATCCGACGCCAGACGTTCCGGTCGGCCTGACGCACGATGTCGAGCAGCGTCTCATCCCGGACCCCGACGAAAGGGGAGCGGAGAAAGCCCAGCAGCGCGCGATCCTCACGCGGATCGCGGAAGGTCTCCAGCGCCAGCAGCAGATCCCACACCTCGCGCCGATCGTAGAAGCCTTCCGACAGCAGCGCGTAGGTCGGGATACCGGCCGCGCGAAGGGTGCCCTGGTAGATGTCGAGCGCGCCCCAGCCAGTGAGGAGGATCGCCATGTCGCGGTATCGGGCGCCCCCGGCGACCAGCTCGGTCATCCGGCGCGCGATCGCCGCCGCCTCGGCCTGGCGGCACCCCTCCACCCGGCAATCACCGGCACCGGTAAGGGTGATCAGCTCGACGGCGGCGTCCGAGGCTGCCGCGGCGCTGGCCCGGCCAGCGCGTTTGCTTCCAGGCGGCGCCGGCGCAGACCCACCCCGGCTGGCCTGCAGCGGCTGGTGATGCACCTCATAATCCGCCCACTCCCCCGGCTGCAGCGGACGATCGAGCACCGCCCCGACGGACGCGTCGGTGAAGGCCACGATAGCCGGCACCGAGCGGAAGTTCTCCTCCAGCGTGATCAGCCGCCCGAGCCCGGCCGCGAAGTCACGCTCGACCGAGGTCCAGACGGTCACGTCGGCCCGGCGGAAGCGGTAGATGCTCTGCTTCGGGTCGCCGACCAGCATCAGCCGGGTGGTGTCCCCCCGTCGCTCCTCCGGGGCCCCGAGGGCGTACGCGATATCGCGCTGGACGGGGTCCACGTCCTGGAATTCATCCACGATCAGCGCCCGGATCCGCCGCTGCAGCGTACGGCGGATGCTGTCGCGCGCCAGCAGGGTCCGGGTCCACAGGATCATGTGGTCAAAGTCCATGGCACCGGCTGCCCGGAGACGCCGTTCGACCTCCCGCTCGCTCCGGTCCGCCAGATCCACCAGCGCTCTCGTGGGCGGATCGTACCCCGTCCGCTGCGCCAGGTAGCGATCGAGCCGGGCCCGGTCCCCCGCCAGGGCCTTGGCCCACTCCTTCACCTTTTTGACCTCGAACCGGGCAAACAGCTCGGTGAGACCAGGCAGGCTGCCCTCCTCGAGCACCCGCAGCAGCGTCTCATGCACAGCCTCGGCCACCAGCGCCGAGGCCTCGCCCTCCTCGAGGACCCGGGCCGAGGGATTGCCGCCGGCCCGAAGGGCGAACTCCCGCAGCAAGGCCCCGCAGAAGGCGTGGATGGTGCCGATCCGGGCCGAGTCGAGGTCGTAGGCCTCGCGCCGGCGGCCGGCCGCCTGGAGCTCCTGGCGCAGCTTGCGCTTGAGGTCGGCCGCGGCCGCGTTGGTGTAGGTGATGGCCGCGATATCGCGAAGCTCGAGCGGTCGCTCGATCGGGGGGCCGGCGACCGGAACGCCCAGCAGATAGAGGACCCGGCCGACCACAGTGCTGGTCTTCCCGGTACCGGCGCCGGCCGCCACCAGGACGTGCTCATTGGCAGCCCGGATGGCCGCGAGCTGTGAGGGCGTCGGGGCCTGCATCACCACTGCTCCGTGCGGGGCCCGCCGGGCACCCGGCAGATCTCGATGGCGTGGCAGAACGACGGGCACCCGCACGATGCGGCAGGCCGGACCGGGAACTCGCCGGACCGGGCCGTCCGCACGTGGGCGGCCACGGCATCGAGCGCGGTCTCGAGCTTGTCCTGCTCCTCCCGGTCGGGCACCGCCCGGCCCTGCGTCCGATCGTACTGGTAGAGCTCGAGGGAGTGCGCCGTCTTCAGGTTCTTGAGGGCGCGGTATTCGACCCGGACCGCCTCCCGCTCCGGCCACATCCTGGCCAGGGCATAGGCGTAGAGCGGGACCTGGAGGACCACCCCGTCGTCCCAGGCGGCGGCCTTCCCGGCGCCGGGACAGGAGTAGATGGTGGTCTTGTAGTCCACGGCGGCGACGAACTGCCCGAGGGGGAGCCGGGGGTCGGCCCCGAATTCCACCCGGTCCACGAAGCCCCGAAACCGGATCCGGATGTCGCCCCGGACGAACTCGACCTCCCCCAGGGGCAGCTCGTGGCAATGCACGCCCATCCGGATGTGCTTCGCCTGGGCCCCCTTCCCGGCAACGCAGGCCTTCTCGTTCTGCTCGATCTCCCACTCGACGTATCCCTTGAGGATCCGCCAGAGCTCGAGCCGCTTGGGCTCGAGCAGCAGCGGGCTGCCGAGCCACTTGCCGCCCGCAGCCGCGGCGAAGGCCTCGTTCAGCGACTGCTCGGCCAGTGGGATTGCCATGGCCTGGTCGGCCGCGCGCAGCAGCACGGGCGTCGGCAGCCGCTCGGCCAGATGGTCGAACAGCCGGCTCAGCGCGTCGTGCAGCAGCGAGCCGCGGGTGGCGGCGTCCATCTCGGGGTCGGGGTCCTCCAGCCGGTCGAGCCGGAGCAGACGGCCGGAGAAGTAGGACCAGGGGCACTTCGCGTACGATTCCAGCTGGGTCGGGCTCCAGAGCCGGGACTCGCCCAGCAGGCCGGCGACGTACTCGCGAAGGGCGGGGCTCTCGATCCGGCCGGCGTGAGGCGAGAGCGGCCCGCGGGCCCGGCCCCACTCGATCCGGGCGACGTCGGCCGCCCGCGCGACGCCATCGGCGGTGCCGAGGCGGGCGCCGGCGGTGACGACCTGCGAGCAGGCGATCGGCTCGGGGTCGAGCGTTCCCACCGCGTCCGCCAGGGCCTCGACGAACGCCGATCGGATGACGTCACGGCCGCCGGTGTCGCGCTGCGACCAGGACACGACCAGCGACTCACGGGCGCCCGCCACGAGCACCCGGAACAGCTCCCGCTCGCGCTCGTCCCAGACCGCCCGGGCGTCCAGCGGCAGCCCGGCCGCGGCCAGCTCATCCCGCTCGCGCTCGTCGATGATCGGCGAGACTGGCGCCGGAAGCGGAAATCGCCCGGCCTCGAGGCCGACCAGGAAGAGGTAGTCGAACGACCGGTAGGCTGCCGCGAAGCCTTCCAGCACCTGCACCCCGCACTGCATCGGCGTCCAGAAGGCAACGTCGCCCTCGAGCAGGTCGAGGAACTGGCGGTAGAACATCTCGGGCGTGAGCCGCTCCTCGCTGCCGCCCCACTCGTCGAGGGCGCCACACCACCGGTCCACCAGGGTGGTGAGCCCGCGCCACCCGGCCAGGTCCAGCCGGGCGATGTCGTACCGCCGGGCGGGGACGCGCCAGAGCCGCCGCTGCATGTCCCAGGGATCGTCGTGGAGGAACTGCTGGAGCCAGCCGAGCCAATCGCGAAGCGTACGGGCGGCGTCGAGGGCGCCGGCCCGCTCGGCGAAGGCGGCGAAGTGCTCGGCCGCCTCCCGGGCGCGGGCGGCGGCCGGCAGGGGGGGGCGGCGCTCGTCGCCCTCGTCGCCCTGCCCCGCCGCGAGCGTCGCCTCGTGCGCCTCGGCCTCCTGGGCGATGCCCTCCAGGGCCTGGCGCCAGGCTTTGAGGCCGGCCAGCCGGCGGCGATACCCGGTGTAGTTGATCAGCCGAACGTCGAGCTCATTCCAGAAGTACGGCTGCTCCGCCAGCTCCGCGACCCCGTGCCGGGTCCACCCGTCGGACGCCGCGCTCAGCAGCGCCCGGACGGCGCGGATGATGGGGACCTCGCTCCAGGAGACCCGGCGTCGGGCCGTCGCGGGGACGCCGAACCGGTCGAGCGCGGCGAGGGCCAGGTCCACGTAGGGTCGGGCCTGCCGGGCTACCACGGCGATCCGGTGGAGCGGGACCCCGGCGTCGGCCAGGGTCCGAATCCGGGCCGCCACCGCATCGAGCTCACGATCGACGTCGGGGGCGAGGATGGGAACGACGGTGGGAGTAGCTCCATCGACCGCGGCCACCTGGAACAGCCGGCCGGCCAGCCCGGCGGACTGATTGAGCCGACTCACCCGAGGTGCGGCGCCGAGCCCCAGCTCGAGCTCCTCGGCGGTGTAGATGACGATCCTGTCGAGGGCCCCGCTGCCGGCCAGCGTCCGGATGAGCGTCCGCCAGCCGCCCCGCAGATCCTGGAGTCCGAATAGCCGGATCTCGCGGCGGCCGCCAAGGGCGGCGCCGAGTGACGACGGGTCGGCGGCGATGGACCGGGCGCAGTCCAGCAGGGCATCCCGGCCGTCGCGTCGGCCACCGGCCTCGAGGCGGGCCAGATATTCCTCGTAGATGACCTTGAGCTCGCCGTCCCGGACCCGCTCGAACTCGTCCCGGTCGGGCCGGGATTCCAGGGCGGCCTGGAGGGTCGCGGCCGGGGTGCCCTCCGCGGCCAGGTCGCCCAGCAGGCGGTCGAGCGCGCCGATGAAGTCCTGGGGCCGCTGGAGCCGCCCGAAGACCTCCCCGCCAAGCTGCCGGAGCACGCCGCCGAGGATCACGGCCCGCTCGAAGTCATCGCACGGCTCCCGTCCAGTGCCGCCAAGCCGGGCGGGCAGCTCCTGGAAGGTGCAGAGCGGCGGGTCGAGCCAGCCGGGGAGGCCGCGGGCGGCGGCCAGGCGAATCAGGTCGTCCCGGAGCCCGCCCTGGCGAAGGGCCAGCAGATAGCCGGGCGACGGGAAGGGATCACTCGGAGTCGCCGAGACGGGCCGCAGGAAGGCCTCGGCCGCCTGCTCGAGGAGCAGGAGCGGATCCTGGGCGATGACGAGCTCGACCGGGGCTGAACCGGGCAGAGGCGCTTCCTGGACTGGGCGTAGGTTGGAGGCCGGTGAAGGTGGCGCACCGGACGCGCCAGCACAAGGTGCCCACGGGGTGTGACAGTGCCTTGGTACGCGAACGCACAGAACGAAGGACGGTCTTGCTCTGGGGCGACGCCAGCGCCGCCCACTAAGATCTCCGGTGAAAAAATAAGATCGAGTCCGCCGCCCGCGCCGCTCACAGCCAGGCCTTCCCCGAGCCATACAACCCGATCCCCAGAATCCGCGCCGGCACCTTCCCCTCGACGATCGCCCTACCCCGCGGCAGCAGCCGGTACACCAGCCGCCCCTGCTCCCGCTGACAGTGCACCCATGACGGATGCAGGGTGTAGGTGGCCAGGTTCATGGTCCACCACGACGGGGGAACGGTGCGGTACCGGACCACGTACGGCCGGGCCGCGGCGATCAGATCGCGCTTGGACATGGCCCGGGCGCCGGGCCGGTCCAGCAGGCCTTGCAGCAGGCTCAGGTGGTTGTGGCTCAGGAGCACGGCACCGTCCCGGGCGAGGCGCTCCGGCCGGCGGTCACGGCTCCGCGGCGCCCGCGGCCTCACCGGGTCCTCGGCGTCGGACCGCAGGGGTCGAGGAGGCCGGGCGCATGCGGGTCGGGCAGGTTCCCCTCACCCAGCCCGCGCAGGACCGCCAGCAGCGCGGTCGGCGCCCAGTCGCTCGTGGCTGCCGCCGGACCGGCCGGCTGGTACGGCGTGCCCGCCAGCAACGTTCCGATCTGGCCAACGATCGTGCCGATGCCCGGGATGAACCGCTCCAACAGCGCGCCGCGGCGGCGGCAGACGCCGATCACCCGCCCGGTCGAGAGCCCGCCCGCCGCACTCACGTCCAGGCCGCGCCCGCCGCAGTCCGGGCAGGCGCCCCGGAAGTAGCCCCAGCTGTTCCACAGCAGGATCAGCCCGCCTACGGGATAGCAGTTGTCGTTGCGGCGTCCTAGGCCGGCGATGCGGGCCGGCGGCGCGGGCACGTAGGGGTACCAGGCAGACAGCCGGGGCCGCTGGCGGTAGGTGGCGTCGAACAGCCGTGCCAGCTCGGGATTGCCCCGACCGAGGCTGCACCACGGTGCGGGGCGCAGGCAGCGATTCCATGACATGAGCGGACCCTTTCGATGGACGGACCGCCCCACTCGCGCATGGTTCCGACCCGCATGCGGGCCGGCCGGCATTGCCACCGTCAGGGGACGGTCTGGCGGACGGGTCGGGGAGCCGGTGCTCTCGCCGTCCTCTGCATGCTGGCCACCGGGACGGGGTGGCCGGGGTGTGGCAAGACCAGGCTGGACGTCCAGCCCGGCGTCCGGCGCGAACTTCAGGATAGGGGACGCGCCGAGATCGGAAGATAGGGGGCGGTGTGACACCAGTGCGCCCAGCCCCGCGTCAGAGCGGCCGGACGAGCCCTTAGCTCACCGGGCTGGCCACCTGGGTCGTCGGTGCGATCCGGAAGTTGAACCGCTGCTCCACCAGCTGGCGCACGGCCCTGCGCCCGCGCGTGGCCGGCCGGAACCGCATCCCGGCGAGGGCGGTGCGGACCGACTGGCTGAACTCGGGGTCGTCGCTCGCCAGCACCCGCACGGAAGTCATGTCCACCGTGCCCGTCGTGTCCACCACGAAGGTCGCCTGAACGTGGCCTTCTTTCCCCAGCGCGCTCAGCCGGGGCGGGTAGATCGGCGCGGCGCTCCCTTCGTAGCGCTCGACCATCCGGTCAACCTCGAGCATGGTGAAGACGCTGTCGGCCGGGCGGGCCGTCGGGCCGAACGGCACCAGCCCGATCGCGCTGCTCCGCTCGCCCGAGTGCTGCCGACCATAGGGGCGCCCGCCCAGGCGCGCTCCGGTTCCGGCGCCGGCGATCTCCGGCCCGTCCGAGAACAGCCCGCCCACCTGACCCGCCTGGAACAGCTCGGTCTGTCCGGCGGGGGGCGCCTCCTTCCGGTCGGGCGGAAGGAGGAACATCGGTGCGATCCCGTGACCGTCGGCCAGGAGCCCCCGGCCGCCCGCGATCAGCCCGACGGCGAGCCAGATCAGGCCGGCGTGCACTGCCAGGCTCGCGGCGGCGCACTCGGCGGCGTGAAAGCTTCCGTGATCGGATTCGATGAGATGGAGGCGCATGTCCGGTCCGCCGGTTGAGGCGATACAGCGCTGCACCCATGTATGACGACGAGCCCGGGAGGGGACACACGCGGCTGGCCCGCCGCAGGCACCTCCGCCCGACTCTTGGCAGCCTCGGTACCGAGCCTCAGATTTCCACTGTCCCCGGCAACGCCAGGGGCATCATGCCCACGCCGACCCTCATCCAGCCGCAGTTCCATACCGCCCCCACGGAGGCGCCGCCCGCCGTCACGCCGGTGCCAGGCGACCTGCTGGCCGATTCGCTGGGCCGGCTCCGGGCCGCCTGCGTCGTCTGGGCGGTCCTGTGGACCACCGCGATCCTCGTCAATCACCTGGTGCTGCCACGGCTGAGCCTGGCCCGGGGCGAGGTCATTCCCTGGCCCCCGGTCGCGGACGGGCTGGCCGCCCTTTGCATCGCCGCCTCGGTCCTGGTCTACCGATATGCCGGGCGCTTCTGCCGGCAGCCCGGTACACTGGTGAACCTCAGCCTCGCTTACGAGGTGGTCCTGGCGGCCGCGATCGGACTGATCAATCAGTGGCAGCCCGAGGTGCTGGCAGGTCGGCTCTCCTGGATCTGCGCGCTGGTACTGCTGCAGCCGTCCATCGTCCCGGGCCCCACCCGCAAGATCCTGGTCGCCTCGCTGGTGGCTGCCAGCATGGATCCGCTGGGCCTCGTCATCGCGGCCCTGCGAGGCATCGCCCTGCCGCCCTTGGGAGCACTGATCTGGGCCTACCTTCCCAACTACGTCTGCGCCGTGCTGGCCGTGGTTCCATCGCAGGTTCTGGCCCGGATGAGCCGGCAGGTTCGGCGGGCTCGGGAGATGGGGAGCTATCGGTTGGGTGCGCTGATCGGAGAGGGCGGCATGGGCCAAGTGTGGCAGGCTCATCATCACCTGCTGGCCCGGCCGGCTGCCATCAAGCTGATCCGCCCCGAGCGGGGGCTGGACGGCACCGACGGAATCCCCCAGGTCGCCGTGCAGCGGTTCCGGCGCGAGGCGGAGGCCGCGGCCAGTCTGCGCTCGCCCCACACCATTCAGCTGTACGACTTCGGCGTCACCGCCGACGGCCGGTTCTACCTGGTGATGGAGCTGCTGGACGGGATCGACCTCGAATCGCTGGTGCGGCGTTTCGGGCCTCAGCCGCCGCGTCGGGTCATCCACCTGCTGCGTCAGGCCTGCGCATCCCTGGCGGAGGCCCACGCCCGCAACCTGGTCCACCGGGACATCAAGCCGGCCAACATCCACGTCTGCCGCCTCGGCCTGGAGTATGACTTCGTCAAGGTGCTCGACTTCGGGCTGGCGAAGCACGACACCGCCGCTGCGAGCGCCCAGACCCTGCTGAGCGGACCGGGTCTCACTCCGGGGACACCGGCCTACATGGCGCCCGAGATGGCGATGGGCGAAGCCATCGACGGCCGGCTCGATCTCTACGCCCTCGGCTGCGTCGGCTACTTCCTGCTCACGGGGGCGATGGTGTTCGAGGCGGACAGTGCGGTGGTGATGATCAGCCGACACCTGCAGGCCGCGCCGATTCCGCCCTCGATCCGGTCGGGCCGCCCTGTGCCCGAGGCACTCGAACAGATCGTCCTGGCCTGTCTGGCCAAGGAGCCGAGGGAGCGTCCCCCGGATGCCACGGAGCTGTCGGGCCGGCTGGAGGCGATCGAGCTGGCGCCCTGGACCCAGCTCGAGGCTCAGGTGTGGTGGGAGGACAACCTGGGACCGGCCCGCCTGGCCGCCGAGTCGGAGGCGCTCACGGCGTCGCCCGGCCGGGTGACCGTGGCCGTCGGCCGATCGGATTCGAGCTGATGGGCTCCGTCAGGCTGGGGGAGTTGGCTCTCCTGGTGCCGCTGTTCCTGCAGCCTGGCCTGGCGCCTGGCCTGGCGCCTGGCCTGCCGCTGCCGGCGGCCCCGCCGACCGCGCCGGCGTGCACCGCGGCCGACCGGGTGTCGCGGGAGGACATGCTGCGGGCGATGGCCAGACATGGCGCCTACAACCTGACGGCGACGACCACGTCCATGCGCTTCGGCGCCGAGGCCCTGCTGGCCCTGGTGGCGAGTCACCGGCGCCCGGTGGGCGGCCGCGTCCGGCTGTTCGTCGACCAGACGGACTGGTTCAGCGCGCACCGGGAGACGGCCGGCGTATCCTATGACGCGATGTCTGCCGCGGCCAAGGCGGGGTTCGAGCACCACCAGGATGCCGTGGTCGAGTATGGGCCCGACCTGCTGGAGAAGGTGGAGAAGGGTCCGACCCCGCTCCAGGTGCTCGATGTGACCATCTCCTGGCCCGACTCGGCCGGCGCGCCGTCATCATTTACCTATCGCGACACCCTGTCAGTCCCCCGAGTGGAGGTCCATGACAGCCGGGTGATCCAGTTCAAGCTGGTCCAATATGAGGACATGCTCCTGTTCGACGAGATCCGCGGCATCTCGGTCAAGCCGATGGGATTTCTCTCGGCCATCTTCGCGCTGGTCGGCAGGCCCGACCTGAAGCAGACCCGCGTGGCGGTCTCGGCGGACCAGTGGGAAGTGGTGCGGGGACAGGTCAAGGTCTTCCCGGGGATCTCGAAGACGGGCACGGCGGTGATCGAGCCCGGTGGGCTGGGGCACGAGGACGTCCCGGCCGGGCGAGCCGACCTCGACTCCCTGAGGCGCCGGCTGGAACGGCCGGTGAAGCTGCGGTACCGCGAATCCTGCTGACTCGACGCCGCTCACCCGCTTGAGACACCGCACCACCACCACCCCAGGCACCCCCAGCAGCGCAGTGATCGCCGACGCTACCGCCCCACCAGCTCGGCCAGCCGCGCCCGTGCACTGTCCCGCTGGGCTCTGAGGCCTGCCTCGGGATCCGCCCGCAGCGCCAAGTACCGGCGAAGCGACCGAACCGCCGCCGCCGTGTCCCCGGCGCTCAGGTCGAGCCCGGCTTGCGCCTGGAGATAGCTGCTCTGATACAGTGGACTCACCGGCAGCTCGACCGGCAGCCGGGCCGCGGCCCGCCGCGCGCCGGCCGAGTCGCCGAGGGCCTCACGGAGCCGGGCGGTCACCAGGTTTGTCCCGCGCCAGTCCTGGAGGATGTCGCTGTGGAGGTAGATCGAGTCTGCCCGGTCGAGCAGGGCGCGCGCCTCCGGCCGTCCCTGGCGGACCGCCAGCCAGGCCTCCAGCAGATCGGCGCAGACGGTCCGGTCGTCGTCGTTGAACCCATCCAACCCGGCCACCCGCAGCGACCGAAGCTCGCGCCACCGGCGCTGCACCCCGCTGCCGTCACCCGTCCTCGCGGCCCAGAGGCCTAACCGGCAGGCGGTCTCGGCTCGCGTCGCGGCCGCCGGCGATGACCCGCTAATCCGCGGCGCCGGCGCGAGCGATTCGGCGGCGAGCGAGCGGGCCGCGGCCGCTGCGGCGGCGGTGTCGCCCTCGCCGAACAGCGCGTCGTCGATCTTCCGAAGCCGACTCCACTGGGGATAGGGCGCGCCCGGCGCCAGGCTGTCCAGCAGGGCCAGTGCCGCGGCAGGCCGGCCGGCGTTGAGGGCCCAGTCGTGCAGCCAGAGCTGGGCGTCCCGGACCGGCGGGCCATCCACGGCGCGACGGCGGCGCTCGGCCAGTCCCAGGGCGACGTCGCCCAGGCCGGCAGCCTCCGACTGGGCCGCGCCGGCCAGCCAGTCCACGCTCTCGTCAGGCCAGCGGTCGAGCCGGGCGCGCTGGGACCGGACCGTTGCCGAGTCGCCCAGGGCCACGGCCAGGCGCCAGCGGATGTAGTCGGCCCGGTCGCCCGAGGCGGTGTCCTGGGCCGTCCAGCGCCGGGCGAGGTCGCGGACCTCGACCGTGTCGTCCAGGTGCAGCTTGGCCTGGAGCAGGTGCTCGAGCGGCATGACGTAGTTCGGCTCGAGCTCCAGCGCCCGGCGGAAGTTCCCTTCGGAGCGCTGGGCGGCTTGGGGGACGTCGTTGAGGGCACCGAAGTGGAGCTGCCGGTCGCCCAGCTCGAACCAAGCCTCGCCCACGTCGGGCGCGGCCGCTGTCGCGGCGGCCCAGGCCGACAGCTCGAGCAGCATCGAGGACGGCGCCGGATAATTGGGGCCGAGCCAGGCCCGCAGCAGCGCCTGACCCTTGGGGGTCAGCTTGCGGCGCGAGGCCCACCCCAGCCGGCGCGCGCGCTCGATCGTAGCTCGGTCATCCGTGCGGCCCGAGGCCGCCAGCGCGTCCAGCGCCGCCAGCGCAAAGGTCGAGTCGAGGTCGAGGGCGGCGCCGAAGTGGCCGACCGCCTCGCGGTATTTCCCCCGGCGCTGGGCGACCTTGCCCTGGAGATACTCGGCGATGGCCCGCGACGAGCTCAGCTGGCCCAGCACCGCGGTGGCCCCCCCTTGCCCCGCCAGGAGCTGGGCGGCGAGCCGGTCCACCAGGACGGGCAGCGAGTCGAGGCTGCCGGCCGCCGACGCGCGGACCGGGGCGCCGCTCCCGGCGGTGGGCCGGAGCGTCGCGCTCAGCTCGACGCCGGCGCCCGAGCGCACCAGACTCCCGTCCAGCACCAGCCCAGCGCCGGCCCGGCGGGCGGCGACCTCGCCCGCCTCGGCCGAGACCGCCATTCCCGGCCGGTAGCCGAGGGCGCCGAGCAACTGGCGCGGCGGCACGGCGTGAGGGCCGGCCGCGCCGTCGAGCTTGACCGCGAGCAGGTCCACGATCCCCTCGCCCAGGTAGTCGAGCGATCGGTCGGGCGCCGTGACCCGGAACGGCAGCACGGCAATAGCGGTGGGATCGAGCGCGGCATCGGAGCGGTGCCCCCGGCGGGCCAGGACGGCGACCGCCCCGATGGCGAGCACGAGGAGGGCCAGGCCGGCCAGCAGGGCCGGTCGGCGGCTGGACACCCTGACGGTTGCCGGCGGCGCGGCGGCCGCGGTCGTGGAAGGGGCGGCGGCCAGCGCGGAGACCAGCTCGTTGGCACTGGCAAAGCGGTCGGCCGGCGACCGGGCCAGGAGCCGCTGCACCACCGCGTCCACCGCCGGCGGCACCGTGTCGCGGAGCCGGCGGGCCGAGGGGACCGGGTCGTTCAGGCTCTTGGCGATGATGGCCTGCGCGGTGGGGCCGGTGTAGGGCGGCTCACCGGTGAGCAGCTCGTAGAGCACGCAGCCCAGGCTGTAGAGGTCGGACCGGGCGTCGAGGGCGGCGTCGCCCATGGCCTGCTCGGGGCTCATGTAAGCCGGGGTGCCCAGGGCCAGCCCCGGCTCGGTGATCCGGTCCGTGCCACCGGCGTTGAGCGCCCGAGCCACGCCGAAGTCGGCCAGCAGCGCGTGCGGCGGCGCGGCGGGGTCGTCGTCGCCGCCCCGGCGGCTGAGCAGCACGTTCTCGGGCTTGAGGTCGCGGTGGACGATGCCGTGGGCGTGGGCGTAGGCCAGCGCGTCGGCCAGCTCCACCGTCCAGCGGAGGGCGTCGCTCAGCGGCTGCTGGCCCTGGCGGCGGAGGCGGTCGCGCAGGCTCTCGCCCTCGACCAGGGGCATGGTGTACCAGAGGAGCAGCGGGCCGTCGGCGCCGGCGGGCACCTCGCCCGAGTCCAGCACCGGGAGGATGTGAGGGTGCTGGAGCCGCGCGGCGATGTGGATCTCGCGGAGAAAGCGGTCGCCGCCCAGACTGGCGGCCAGCTCGGGCCGGAGCACCTTGAGGGCGACGGGCCGGTCGTGGCGAGGGTCATGAGCCAGGTAGACGACCGCCATGCCGCCGTGACCCAGCTCGCGTTCGAGCCGGTAGCGGGGGGCGAGGCGAGCGGAGAGCCGGGCCGGGATGTCGGGCAGCGGGAGAGGCCGGTTGGTTTCTCCTAGGATACTCCCGCGCACTCGGAGGAGCCAGCCACGGCGCGATCGTGCCGCACCGGGATAGAGCTGGGGAGCCGTGGCGCGGCCCGGCTCCTGCCTGCCGCTGTGCCGCCGGCGACGCGGCACTCGCCGCGGCACGACCGCGGACCTATCATCGTACCATGACACTTCCTTCCGCCCCGCTGCACCGGCCCGATCGCCACTACCGCATCCTCATCGGCACCGCCGCTTTCGTGATCGTCGCGGCCGGCATCCGGGAAGCGGCCCCGGTGCTCAACAGCATCCTGCTCGCGACCCTGCTCACTGTTACCGTAGTCCCGGCCTTCGATGCCCTGCGCCGTCGCGGGCTGTCCCGCGGCGTCTCCGTCATCCTGACCAGCCTGCTGCTGGCGGGCGCGCTGGTGGGGCTGCTGGGGATCCTCGGCCTCTCGGGCACCCGGCTGATCCAGGTGCTGCCCCACTATCAGGACCGGGCCCAGTCGCTCCGCCAGGGCCTCGAGAGCCTGCTGGTGGCCCGGGGCATCGAGCCGGAGCGGGTCCTTTCACTCGACCTGGTGGACCCGAACCGGCTGCTGGGACTGGCGGCGGGATTTCTGTCCGGCCTCGGGCAGGCGCTGAGCCAGGCCCTGCTGCTGATCCTGATCGTCGCCTTCTTCCTCGCCGAGCGGCGCCGCGGCGACCATACGTTCCAGCCGGGCGGGACCACCGCCCAGGTCGCGCGGGAGGTCCGCCAGTATCTCGTCATCACCTCGCTGACCGGTCTCGCCTTCTCGGTCGTGGTCTACCTGATCATGCTGCTGATCGGGACGGACCTCCCCCTGGTCTGGGCCGTGCTCGCGTTCATCATGAACTTCGTGCCCAACGTGGGCATCATCCTGTCAGTCGTGCCGCCGGTGCTGCTCACGCTGCTCGAACTCGGCTGGCAGCGGGCGGTGATGGTGCTGGTCGCCTTTCTCCTGCTCAACTTCGTGGTGGACAACCTGATCAAGCCGCGGTTCATGCAGAGCGGGCTGGACGTGCCCCCGATCCTGGGCCTGCTCTCGCTGATCGTCTGGGCCTACCTGCTCGGGCCGGTCGGCACCATCCTGGCGCTCCCGCTGACCATCGCGATCCGCCGGTTACTCCAGGATGCCGACGTGGCGGTGCCGGGCCTGGGGCTCGAGGAGCCCAAAGCCTCCTAGAGGTCCACCCAAGAAGGCACCGCGACACGCCGACGGGGTATACCTGAGCGATGATCGACGACCTCCGCATCCACGCCGCCGACGAGCCCAGCCCCCGCCGCGGCGGCGACCACGTGCTCTACTGGATGCAGAGCACCTTCCGCGCGCAGCAGAACCACGCGCTCGAGTTCGCGGTGACCCAGGCCAACCAGCTCGGCCTGCCGCTGCTGGTCTATCACGGGCTCCGCCACGACTATCCCTGGGCCAGCGACCGCCATCACACCTTCCTGCTCGAGACCGCGGCCGACCTCGCCCTCGAGCTCGAGGCGCTCGGCATTCAGTACGCCTTCTACCTGGAGCGCGACGGCGACGACGCCGAGGTGCGACGGGCGGCCGGGCGGCCCTCGCCGCTGGTGGCGCTGGCCGGCCGCGCCGCCCTGGTCGTGACCGACTATTTCCCCACCTTCCTCGCGCCGCGGCAGACCCGGGCGCTCCGCCGCAAGGTCGAGACGCCGGTGATCGCGGTGGACTCGGCGACGGTGGTGCCGGTGCGGTACTTCGAGCGTGGCTATCCAACCGCGCCGCCGTTCCGCGCCCGCGTCCTGGCCGCGCTGCCGCGCTTCCTCGCCGAGCTGGAGCCGTGCGCGCCGTGGGTGCGCGCTCCGGTGGACCTTCCGTTCGAGCCGACCGCGACGGCGGGGCGGATCGCCGAGCTGGTGGCCGCCTGCGACGTTGACCACACCGTCGGCCCCGCGCCCGGGATTCGAGGCGGGCCGCGGGCGGCGCGGGACCGCCTCGATCGCTTCCTGCGCGACGGCCTCCCTCGCTACGAGGAGGGCCGGAGCGATCCGACTGCCGATGCCACCAGCGGCCTCTCGCCCTACCTCCACTTCGGCAACCTGTCGCCCATCGAGGTGCTCAGGCGCGCCCGTGAGGCAGGGCCCGACGCGGCCTTCGCCAAGTTCCGCGACGAGCTGCTCACCTGGCGCGAGCTGGCGTTCAACTTCACTCACTTTGACCCGCACCACCGCACAGTGAGCGCCATCCCCGACTGGGCCCGGCGGGAGCTGGCCGAGCACGAGGCCGACCCCCGCCCTGCCCGGTATTCCGCCGACGACCTGGAGCAGGCCCGCACGGCGGAGCCGCTCTGGAACGCCGCGCAGCGGGCCTACCTGCGCGACGGCTGGATGCCCAACGCGCTCCGGATGCTCTGGGGCAAGGCCGTGATCCAGTGGACCCGGACCGCCGGCGAGGCGCTCGCCATCCTGGAGCACCTCAACAACAAGTACTCGCTCGACGGCCGGGACCCCAGCACGTACCTCAATCTCCAGTGGGTGTTCGGCAAGTTCGACCGGCCGTTCTACCGCCGCCCGATCTACGGGACGGTACGGTACCTGTCGCTCAGGGCGGCGGAGAAGAAGTTCGATGTGGCGCGGGTGCTGGCGCGGTATGGGAGTCTGTGAGCGGCCTATCGCCCGACGAGGTCGGCCACCGGATGCGGCCTACCGCCCGACGAGGTCGGCCACCCGATGGGGTACCCCGCGCCGTAGCACCCATTGCACCGTCCGGGCGTTGGCGATGTCCTTCGTCGGATCCTTGGCAAAGATGGCCAGGTCGGCCACGTAGCCGGGCGCGACTCGGCCGATCTCGTTGCTCAGAGCCATGGCCTCAGCCCCGCCGCGAGTCGCCGCGGCAAAGACGGCGTGCGCCGGCATGCCGGCGGCCTGCATGGCCTCCATCTCGGCGAAGATGCTCGGGCCGTGGGCCGTTCCCGGGTTCCCCGCATCGGTGCCCACCGCCAGCCGCACCCCGGCGGAGTACATCCGGGCCACATTGGTGTCCACGATAGCGGCCGTCCTGGCGACGAAGGCCCGCACCTTGTCCGCAGGCGGCCGAAGGCTCTCCGGCAGCACGGTGGTGAGCTTCCGCCGCGTGGCCGGATCCACGCAGTCCAGCGGGTACCGGGCCGCGGGCGACCGGC
>DATAOR010000110.1:0-5776 GCA_036265635.1 Gemmatimonadales bacterium | reverse complement strand
CGCCTCGGTCTCCCGGGCGATCGCCACCGCCTTCTTCTTGTCCTTCAGCAGCGGCAGGACCTTGATCAGCTTCTGGAGGAACAGGTCACCGACGGCGAGCAGGAAGTAGAGCAGGATCAGGGTCTCGAGCGCGCCGGTGAGGAAGCTCTGGGTCGAGCCGAACAGCCGCTCGCTCAGCCGTGGTCCGCGGACGACCACCTCCTGCGGCCCGCCCTTGGCCACCTCGGTCGCCGCCTCCACCTGCTCGGCGGTCTTGGTGACCTGCTCGACCGGGCGGCGGAGCACCCGCAGCCGCTCCTGCACCCGGGCCATGCTGGCGGGAGCCTTGTCCATCCAGTCCCGTGCCGGCTCGGCCAGACTGTAGCCGGCCCCGCCTACGGCGCCCAGCAGGGTCAGGATCACCAGTGCCGCGCCGACCGGCTCCGGAATGCGGGCGCGCTTGAGGGTCCGAATGACCGGGCTGAGCAGGAAGTCCAGCAGCACGGCGAGCACGATCGGAAGGAGAAAGGCCCGGGCGAAGTACAGCGTGTACAGCACCGCCAGGACGAACAGCCCGGTGATCGCGACCGAGCGGACCTCGACCCGGTCGCGAAGCGCCTGGCCCAGCTTGCCCAGGTCGGGCTGGGTGACCGCGCCGCCCTCGGGATCGGGGGTGGGGCTGGGCGGTGCGTCGGGGGCCCGGACCTCCGGTCGAAGCGTCGCGCCCGTCCCGGCATCCTCGGTGGTGCGATTGGCCATGACTCACGCGCTTTCAGAGAGGATTGCCCTTGTCCACCGATCCCGGCAGGGGCTAAGGTTACCCGGCGCCGGCCCGGCGGGCTGTGCGCCAGCACACCGGGTCCGTTCGAGGAGCGCATGTCACGCGTCTGGGAAACCGTCGTGTCGGTCTGGGTCTGGCTGGTGCTGGCCCTGTGCGTCGTCCTCTGGCTCCCGGTCATGGCGGTGCTCCGCCTGGTGACCGCGCCGTTCGACCGGGGCCGCTACGCGGTCGGCTATGTGTTCCGCCAGATCCCGGTGGTGACCGCCGCCCTCAATCCGCTCTGGCACTTCCGCCGGGCCGGCACCGTACCGCCGGATCCTCGTCGGCCGTACGTCGTCGTCTCCAATCACGAATCCTTCGTCGATATCCTGCTGATCAGCCATCTCCCCTGGGAGATGAAATGGCTGACCAAGGCAGAGATGTTTCGCATCCCGGTGCTGGGCTGGCTGCAGCGCCTGGCGGGCGACATTCCCGTCCAGCGTGGGTTCGGCCCCAGTGCGGCCGAGGCGATCGCCCGC
Organism: Gemmatimonadales bacterium; assembly: GCA_036265635.1. Classification (GTDB taxonomy): domain Bacteria; phylum Gemmatimonadota; class Gemmatimonadetes; order Gemmatimonadales; family GWC2-71-9; genus CAVVWJ01. The sequence goes on along the minus strand of DATAOR010000110.1, from coordinate 4,498 downwards.
TGCCGCGAGGCCCTGGCCAATCGCGTTTCGGTCATGATCTTCCCCGAGGGTACCCGGTCCACCCGCGGCGAGATGCTGCCGTTCAAGGACGGCGCGTTCCGGCTGGCGATCGACGCCGGCGTCCCGATCCTGCCACTCGCCGTCTACGGGACCGCCACCGCGCTCCGGAAGCATGACTGGCGCTTCACCAGCGCCACGGCCGTGGTCCAGGTCCTGCCCCCGGTCGAGGTCACCGGCCTCACGGTGGCCGACGTCCCCGCGCTCAAGGAGCGGGTCCGCCGAATGATCTCGGAGGCCCGCGCCTCGCTGGCAGCTGCCCCGGGATCACAGGCCCTGCCCGCGGCCACTGGGTCATAGCACTCGACCCCATTCCCGCCAACCCCACCGCCACTTTCGCGTCCTGGCGTCCTCGCCGAGCTGCCGGCGCGCTCGGACGATGCGGCCGGATCAGCTCTTGCCCAGGTCGGCCGGCGCTCGCACCCGGCCGACCACGCCTGCCAGGGCCAGCAGCGTCAGGAGGTGCGGCAGCACCAGAAACAGCTGGTAGGGCACCGCCAATCCGAGGGATTGGAAGACGAACTGCAGCGCGGTGACGGCGCCGAACAGCAGCGCCGCGATCGCCACACCGGCGGGGTGCCATCGGCCCAGGACTACGATGGCGATGGCTACGTACCCCCGACCGGCGGTCATCCGCTCCGTGAACGTCCCCACCTGGGCCAGCACCAGGGTCGCTCCGGCCACGCCCCCGAACGCGCCGGCGGTAAGGGTCGCCGCCGCCCGTACCAGATCCGCCCGCACCCCGGCGGCACGGGCCATCGTCGCACTTTCGCCCGTCGCCCGCAGTGCCAGCCCGCCCCGGGTGCGGAAGAGGAACCACCAGACGAGCGGCAGTGCCAGCAGCGCGAGATAGGTAGGCGCCGGCTGGGTGAACAGCCCCGGACCGAGCACCGGGAGCCGGCTGAGCCCGGGCACAGCCACCCGGCCGAGCGTCGGCAGCGACAGGCCGGCGCCGGCAGCGCCGTAGACCTCGCGGTACACCGCCCCGGTGAGCCCCACCGCGGCGAGAGTGATCGCGGTGCCGGCGATGATCTGGTCGGCCCGGGCCAGGAGGGTCACGGCGGCGAAGACGGCCGCGAACGCCATGCCCGCGAGCGCCGCCACCGCGAGCCCCACCCAGGGGCCGCTGGCGCCGGCGCCCAGGGCGGCAGCCAGCGCACCGGCCAGCATCATCCCCTCGAGCCCGAGGTTGATGACCCCGGCCCGCTCGGCAATGGTCTCGCCGGTGGCGGCCAGCAGCAGGGGGGTCGCGACCCGAACCGCGGCAGCCAGAAACCCGCCGGCCACCGCCCCGGCCTCGATCACGTGGCCGCCCGGCGGTCGGCCATCGCGACGGCCCGCCGGGATCCGGCATCGGCCAGCAGCACGATCAGGATGATGGCGGCCTCGACCACGTAGACCGTCACAGCCGGGACCCCGGCCTCGCGCTGCATCGCCCCCGCGCCGGCCTCGAGCGCGCCGAACAGCAGGCCGGTGAGCACTACGCCGCCCGGATGCAGGCGCGCCAGCAGCGCCACCGCGATGGCGGTGTAACCGTAGCCGGGCGACAGGTTCTGAAACAGCGCGTAGGAGACGCCGCTGACCTCGACGCCGCCGGCCAGCCCCGCGATGGCACCCGAGCCCAGCAGCGCGACCGCCGCCATCCGCCGCGGATCGACCCGTCCACTGATCTGGGCCGCCCGCGGCCCGGCGCCGGCCGCCCGCAGCCGGAAGCCCCAGAGGGTGCGTCCGAACAGGTACCATAGCGCCCCCGCGAGGAGCAGGGCCAGCAGCAGCCCCGCGTGGAGCCTGGTGCCGGGGAGCAGCGGCAGCCGCGCCGCCAGCTCGATCGGATCGCTCTGCGGATAGATGTGCTGCGACTCCTGCAGCGGCCCCTGCACGACGTAGCTCACCAGTGCCTCAGCCACGAAGTTCAGCAGCAGGGTGCTGATGACTTCGAGCACGCCGTAGCGGAGCTGCAGCCAGACCGGCACCAGCACCCAGGCGCCGCCGGCCAGCACCGCGGCGGCCAGCACCGCCGGCAGCGCGACCGCGGGTGGACGGCCGGCGAGATGGACGCCGACCGCGGTCGCGGCGATCGCCCCGGCATAGAACTGACCCTCCGCGCCAATGTTGAGGGCGTTGCCCCGGAAGGCGAGGGCGATGCCGAGTCCCACGATGATCAGCGGCACCGCGCGGACCAGGGTGGCCGAGGTGAAGGCGTACCATGAGCCGAAGGCGCCCTGCCACAGCGCGGTCATGGCGGCCACCGCGTCGTACCCGGTCAGCTGGAGACCGAGCAGCAGCGCCAGCACTCCCAGCAGCACCGCCACCAGGGCGGTCCTAGCGGCCACCGGCCACCATCAGCTCGCCGATGGCCGCACGGCCGGCCCCCGGTGGTGCCTCGATCAGGCTGCCCCGCGCCGCCACCAGGATCCGATCCGCCAGCGCCAGCACCTCGTCGAGGTCGCTCGAGTAGACCAGCACGGCTGCTCCGGCTGCCGCCGCGGCCCGGAGCCGGTCGTGAATCTCTTGCCCGGCCCGCAGGTCGAGGCCGCGGGTCGGGTTCTCGGCCACCACGACCTTGGGATCGTGGGCCAGCTCCCGAGCCACCACCAGCTTCTGCTGGTTGCCTCCGCTCAATGAGCCTGCCGGCGCGTCCGGACCTGGCGCGACGATGGCGTACTCGGTCAGCAGCGCGGCCGTTCGGGCCCGGGCGGTTCGCCAGTCGATCCGTCCCCGGCGGATCCAGGGATCGTCGCTCCGCGAGCCGAGCACCACGTTCTCGGTCAGGCTCAGCGAGGGGATCAACCCCTCGGTGGTCCGATCCTCCGGAATGAAGGCGATCGGGCCGGCCACGTCGCGCCGGCCGCGCAGAGGCGGCAGCCGCCCGGCCACGGCGCGGAGCAGCTCGCGCTGACCGTTGCCCTCGACGCCCGCGACACCCACGACCTCACCGGACCGTACGCCGAGCGTCACTCGCCGCACGGCAATGCCGTAGCCCGACTCGCGCGGCACTTCGAGCTCCTCGAGCCGGATGAGCAGCGGGGCGTCGGGCGCGCGGGACCGGGACGGCGACGGCCGGGACGCGGTGGGACCGTCCCCCACCATCTCCCTCGCCAGTGAACCGGGGCTCTGGCCCGCCACCGGCCCCGCGAACACCACGGCGCCCTGACGCAGCACCGTCACCCGATCCGCCGCCGCGAGCGCCTCGTCGAGCTTGTGGGTAATGAGGACGGCGGCGCCGCCGGCGGTGGTGAACGCACGCACCATGCGGAGCAGCTCGTCGGACTCGGCCGGGGTGAGCACGGCGGTCGGCTCGTCGAGCAGGAGGATGCGGGCGTCCGAGGCGAGGGCCTTCACGATCTCGAGCCGCTGCTTCAGGGCAACCGACAGGTGACCGGCTCGGAGGGCGGGGTCGAGCGGCAGCCCGAACCGCGCCGCCACGGCCCGGACCCGCCGGGCGAGCGCGGCCGGGGCGACCGGCCAGGCCGCCGCCAGCGCCACGTTCTCGGCCACGGTCAGCGCCGGCACCGAGGTGAAGTGCTGATGGACCATCCCGAGGCCCAGGCGGCGGGCCGTCCGGGCAGAGTCCATGGTTCGCCTCTTGCCCTCGATCAGGATGGCGCCGGCGTCCGGCTGCACCAGGCCGAAGGCGATGCGCATCAGCGTGGTCTTGCCGGCACCGTTCTCACCCAGCAGGGCATGGATTTCGCCCGGCGCCAGCGAAAAATCGGCTCCGCGCAGAGCCTGCACGGAGCCGAAGCGCTTGGCGATCCCTCGGAGATCGAGGGCGGCGGGCGCGGTCATTGGCCCGTGGGATGGTCGTGAAACTCCCAGTCGAGCTCGAACCGCTCGGCCAGGTGGGAGGCCAGGGCCTGGACGCCGAGGGTCTCGGTGGCGTAGTGACCGGCGTAGATCAGGTTCAGGCCCGACTCCACGGCGTCGAAGTACGTGTGATGGGGGCCTTCGCCGGTGATGAAGGTGTCGAGCCCGGCTGAGGCGGCCGCCCCGACCATGTTTCCCGCACCACCGGTGATGATCCCGATGCGGGCGATCCGGTCGGGCCCGCCGGGCACCAGCCGTGCGCCCGCGCTGGTGATGCCGAGGGCGTGGTTGAGCTCGGCGAGGAGCGCGTCGCGGACGGCCAGCCGGGCGGGAGCGTGGCCCCATACCCCGATGGGCACACCGCGATACTCTCCGAACCATCCCTCGACCGCGAGTCCCAGCCGCTCCGCCAGGACCACGTTGTTGCCGACCGTGGGATGGACGTCCAGCGGGATGTGGGCCGAGTAGAGCGCGATGTCGTGCTCCAGCAAGATGGCCACGCGCCGGTACCGGCGCCCGGTCAGCGGCACGTTGCCGTCCCAGAACAGACCGTGGTGGACCAGCAGCAGCATCGGAGCACCGCCCCGGCCGGGGCCCTCGGCGGCGACCCGATCGATGGTGGCCTGCGAGGCAT
>DATAOR010000109.1:0-1595 GCA_036265635.1 Gemmatimonadales bacterium | reverse complement strand
TTACCCACGTGTTACTCACCCGTTCGCGGCTTTGCCCCAGGGCAAGCCCTGGTTCGTCGCACCACTTGCATGTGTTAAGCACGCCGCCAGCGTTCGTCCTGAGCCAGGATCAAACTCTCCATGAAAAGTGACTCGAGGTATCAACGCCGCGCACGAGTGCGCGACTACCGGCCCGAGGGCCGGCTCCTCTGTCTCAGAGAGTGTTGTCATGCGGATTGGCCACCGCGTACACAAACTCGGCGGCCGGCATGACGGGGTTGATCAGTCCATCCGGCACGCTGACGTGACCGAATGGATCGGGCTCGACACATCCGCGGGGATCTCCCCGCGGAGTGCACGCTGCTCAGTTTTCAAAGACCGCTTGCGCCGTCCGCGGCGGGTCTCGCCGCTTCCGCGCCAACCGGCACGAGTCCGGCCCACTCGGTTTCCCCATGAAGGGGCAGGCCGTCGCCTGGCCCCGAAGGGACAGAGAACTATAGCGCCGCCAGGCCCAAAGCTCAAGGCTGGCGGCGGGCGATTCGCAGCCTGCGGTGGCGCCGCTTGCCCACCTGCAGGATCTTCCCGTCGAGCATATCCGGCGGCAGGTCGAGCTCACCGCCGTCGAGCACGTCCCCGTCGAGCTTCACCCCGCCCTGGGCGAGCAGGCGGCGCCCCTCGCTCCGGCTGAGCCCGAAGAGCTCCCCCAGCAGCGCCGGCAGGTGGACCTCGCCGTTGGCCTGGATCTCGGCCTCGGGGACGTCCTCGGGCGCCTCGTGGCGGACGAAGAGCCGCTCGAAGTGCTCCTCCGCCGCCTCCGCGGCCGCGGCGTCGTGGTAGCGCTCGACGATCCGCCTCGCCAGCTCACGCTTGGCATCGTTCGGCGCGGCGCCCGCCGGCGGCTCGTCCCCCAGCACGAGGCGGTAGTAGGAGGGCAGCAGCTGGTCGGGGATCCGCATCACCCGGCCGAACATCTCCTCCGGCGGATCTGTGACCCCGACGTAGTTGCCCAGCGACTTGCTCATCTTCTGCTCCCCGTCGGTGCCCGGCAGGATCGGCATCGTCAGGATCGACTGCGGCTTTTGCCCGTAGGCGGACTGCACGTCACGGCCGAAGAGCAGGTTGAACTTCTGGTCGGTGCCGCCGATCTCCACGTCGGCGCTGACGGCGACAGAGTCATAGCCCTGCAGCAGGGGGTAGAGCAGCTCCAGAGCGGAGATCGGGCTGCCAGCCTGCATCCGCTTCTGGAAGTCGTCGCGCTCGAGCAGCCTGGCCACCGTGGTATGGCCCAGCAGGCCGAACAGCTCCTCGGGCTGCATCCGCAGCCACTCGCTGTTGAAGCGGACCTCCGTGCGCTCCGGGTCGAGCACCTTGAAGGCCTGGCGCTGGTAGGTCTCCGCGTTGGCCGCGATCTCCTCGTCGGAGAGCACCGGGCGCTGCTTGGAGCGCCCGCTCGGGTCGCCCACCCGCGCCGTGAAGTCGCCGATGATCAGCACGACCTGGTGGCCGGCGTCCTGGAAGGCGCGCAGCTTCGTGAGCACCACCGCGTGCCCCAGGTGGATGTCCGGACTGGTCGGATCGACGCCCAACTTGACCCTCAGCGGGCGCCCCGCGGCGAG
>DATAOR010000108.1:0-5131 GCA_036265635.1 Gemmatimonadales bacterium | reverse complement strand
GATTCCGCGCGACCGTGACCAGGCCTTCGCCCGGTTCGACGGGCTACTGCTGGGACTCGCCCGCCTGTCCGCCCCGCAACTGGTCGCGTTTTCGCCGTCCTATCCGAGCATGGTAGGTCTCACCTGGAATGCGCGGGTGCTCGACCGCCGGCTGCTCAGCGGGCTGGACTGGCCCGTCTGGGACTCGACGGCGCGGGCGCTCCAGGGAAGGATCACCGATCGGGTGATCGATCAGGCCGCCGCCAGGCTGCCCGAGCCGTGGCGGGCGCAGAACGCGTCCACCTTGACGGACGCGCTCCGCCGCCGGCGTGACCAGCTGCCCGAGGCGGCGCGCCGCTTCTACCGCATGCTCGCCGCCGAGGTCGAGGTCCACGCGAGCGACGCCGCCGAGCGGGTCGAGGTGACCCGAGGCGAGCAGGGCAGCATCGAGGTTGCCGTCAGCCCTGACAAGGCGGGGCCGGGTGGCGGGCTCTATCATCGCCGCTTCGACCGCGCCGAGACCCGCGAAGTCCGGCTCTACCTCCACGGGGGCGACGACCGGGTGCTGGTCCAGGGCGACGGCGGTCGGACCCCGTTGATTCGGGTCATCGCCGGCGGCGGCGACGACGAGGTCGTCGACTCCTCCGCCGGGGGACGGCTCAGGCTCTACGATGCCCGGGGAACGCCCCGCGTCGGCGGTCGCCACCCGCCGCCGCTGGATCGGCGGCCGTATCCCGATTTCGAGCTCAGCGACTCGACACCCTACCCGGCCCGAGACTGGGGCGGGTTCTATCGGTTCCGACCCTGGGTCAGCTCCGGCCCCGAGGTGGGATTGTTCCTTGGCGGAGGGATCGTCCGCTACAACTTCGGCTTTCGCAAACGGCCGTGGAGCTCCCGGCTGAGCGCCCGGGTGGGCTACGCCACCTCGGCGGAGCGGTTCCGGGCCGAGCTGCAGGGCGACTTCCACCGGGTCAACTCGCGGGTCGGAACTTCGGTCCTGCTGCGAGGCTCGGGCATCGAAGTCCTGCGGTTCTTCGGCTTCGGCAATGAGACCCCGCGGATCGACGACGATGCGTTCTACCGGGTGCCGCAGGAGCAGTATCTGGTGGCGCCGTCCCTGGTGCTGCCGGCCGGCGAGGCCGGGATGGTCTCCTTCGGCCCGGTGCTCAAGTTCGCCCACACCGGGCTGGAGACGGGGCGCTTCATCGCGTTGTCGCGTCCCTACGGGGTGGGCTCATTCGGGGAAGTCGGGGCCACCGGCGCGGCCGTGTGGGATACTCGTGACCTGCCCGCCGCCGCCCGGCACGGGTGGAAGCTCGAGCTCGCGGGAAGCGTATACCCCGCCGTGTGGGACGTCGATTCCACCTTCGGCGAGGTCCACGGCGAAGCGTCGGCCTACCTCACGCCCCGGACGACCATCGGTCCCACGCTGGCGCTCCGGGTCGGCGCCAAGCAGGTGTGGGGCGGCTACCCCTTCTTCGAAGCGGCCTTCCTCGGCGGGGCCGACAACGTGCGCGGTCTGCGGTCGCAGCGCTATGCCGGCGACGCCGCGGTGTACGGCAGCGCCGAGCTTCGCGCCCGCCTGGGACGCTACTTCCTGGTTCTGCCCGGTGAGTTCGGCGTCTTCGCGCTGGGCGACGTCGGGCGGGTGTACCTCGACGGCGAGTCCTCCGATGTCTGGCATACCGGCGTCGGCGGGGGCCTGTGGTTTGCCTATCTGGGCCAGGCCAACACGGTCACCGCGGCGCTGGTGCGGGGCGATGACCGGACGGCGCTCTATCTCCGAGCCGGTTTCGCCTACTGACGAAGTCTTACTCCCGGCTCGGCGGCCGCGTTGCGCGAATGAACGGGTGCCTGCACTTTTGATGGCGCCCCCCCAATGCAGGTGTTCCCTGTGGTTGCCACATTGCCCACCGCTCCCGCTGCGGGCCACGCCGTTTGCGCGTCGGCCGCCGCCCCGCCGCCGTGCGCGGCGGTGGCGACCTGACGCGGCCGACCACGATGCCGACATTTCCGGTGCGCCGACCGTTCCGTCGCCGGGCGGGTTGGCTGGCCGCCGGGGCCGCAGCGGCGGCCGCGGTGGCGGCCCACGTCGCCCTCTATGGGCGCTACGGAGCCTCTCTCGACGCCGTCTTCCTGGTCATGGTCGGTGCGAGCACCTGGTACGGCGGATTCGGACCTGGTCTCCTGACCCTGGGGCTCACCGCCATCGGGGTGCTGCTCACCTCGCGGGGCAGTCTCTCGACCGGGACGGGTGGAGCGGACACCGTCGAGGTGCTGGTGTTCGGCCTCAGCGGCCTCGCCCTCAGTGCCCTGATCGCCTCCACGCTGCGGGCCCGCCGCCGGGTCGAGGCCACCAATGTCCAGGTCGCCTTTCTGGCCGAAGTGAGCGAGGTGCTGGCCGAGTCGCTGGACTATCGGGCGACCCTCACGGCCGCGGCTCGCCTGGCGGTGCCCCGCCTGGCCGACTGGTGCGCGGTGGACGTGGTGGACCCGCAGGGCCGGCTGCGCCGGCTGGCCATCCATCATCGGGATCCGGCCAAGGTTGATGCGGTCTGGGCCATGAGCCACCGCTACCGGGAGCTGGCCGAGGATCCGGTTCCCCAGGTGATCCGCTCGGCCCGGTCGCAGGTGATCGCGGATATTCCGGACACCCTGCTGCAGCGGTTCGCCCGCGACGAGGCCCACCTCGAGGCCCTCCGCGCCTTCGGCCTTACCTCCCTGATGATCGTGCCGCTGGTGGCCCGGGGCCGGACCCTGGGCGCCATCACCTTCGTCACCGCCGAGTCCGGCCGCCGCTACGACTCGGCCGACCTGCTGCTGGCCGAGTTGCTGGCCCGCCGGGCGGCCACCGCGGTGGACAATGCTCGGCTGTACCGCGAGGCGGAGGACGCCTTCCGCGAGAAGGCCCATTCCCTGGCCCTGCTCGACACGGTGTTCCGGGGCGCGCCGATCGGCCTAGCCTTCGTGGACCGCGAGCTCAAGTTCGTCCGGGTCAACGAGGCCTTCGCCGCCATGACCGGCGCCGGCATCGAGGCCCACTTCGGCCGCACGGTCCGCGAGGCCTTGGGCCCGGAAGCCCCGGTAGGTCCCGAGCCGTTTGAGGAGGTGCTCCGTACCGGGCAGCCCCTGCTCGAGCAGGAGACCGTGCGGCCGCCCCGGGGGGACCAGGCCCAGCCCCGGGCCTATGTCGCCAGCTTCTACCCGGTGGCGGCGCCCTCCGGCGAAGTTGAGTGGGTCGGTTGCATCGTGAGCGACGTGACCGAGCGGCGGCGGGCCGCCGACCTGGTCGCCTACGGGGAGCGGATGCAGGCCATTGCCCGGGTGGCGGGAGGGGTAGCCCACGAAGTCAACAACATGATGACCGTGATCACCGGCTTCAGCGGCTTGCTCGAGGCGACGCTGCCGTCCGAGGACCCCCGCTCGGCCGATGTCGCCGAGATCCGCCGCGCGGCGGACCGGGCCGCGGGCATCACCCGGCAGCTGCTGGCCTACAGCAGGCAGCAGCTGCTCCAGCCGACGCCGCTGGACCTGAACGCGCTGCTGCGGCACAATCTGGCTGTCCTCGAGCGGCTCCTCGGGCCCGAGGTCGGGATCGAGCTCGAGCTGGCGAGCGGGACGTGCGCAGTCCGGGCCGATCGGGCGCAGCTCGAGCAGGTACTGGTCAACCTCGCCCTCAACTCGCGCGACGCGACGAGCGGCCGCGGCAGCTTCCGACTGGCGACGGATCTGGTCTCGCTCGAGGACGACGCATTCGAGCCCATGGCCCAGGTCCAGATGAGCGCCGGCCGGTACGTCCGCCTCACGGTGGCGGACAGCGGCCACGGCATGGACGCGGCAACTCTGGCGCGGGCGTTCGATCCCTTCTTCACCACCAAGCCCAGGGGCCACGGCAGCGGGCTGGGACTGGCAACGGTGTATGGCATCGTCAAGCAGAGCGATGGCTACGTCTGGGTGAACAGCGAGCCGGGTCAGGGCACCGCCTTCCGGATCTATCTTCCGGAGTTCACCGGTCCGATGCCGGAGCCGACCCGCCAGCCGGAGCGGACGACACCCCGGGGCGTAGAGACCATTCTTCTGGTGGAGGACGAAGTGGCCGTTCGTCGGATGGCCTCGCGCACCCTGGCAGGACAGGGCTACACCGTGCTGGAAGCCGCCAACGGCGCCGAGGCGCTGGTACTGCTCGGCCGGCCCGGGTCGAGAGTGGACCTGGTGCTCAGCGATCTCGTGATGCCCGTCCTCAACGGCCGCGAGCTGGCCGAGCGCCTGGCGGTGGACCGGCCGCAGATCCCGATGCTGTTCATGTCGGGATACGCCGACGACGACATCGTCCGCCGCGGGCTGCTTCGCCCCGGGGCGCCCTTCCTTCAGAAGCCGTTCCTCCCCGCCGACTTGTTGCGCCTGGTTCGTGACGTCCTGGACGGCCAATGACACTGCTCGACCGGTTCCGTCGCGAGCTCGGGTCGCTCGATCTGCCGCCGGCGCGGGCCCTGGTGGCCGTCTCCGGCGGACCCGACTCGGTGGTCCTCCTCCATCTGCTGGTCCAGACCCGCGAGACCCACGGGTTGGACCTGGTCGTGGCTCATTTCGACCACGGGATTCATCCGGACAGTGAGGGGGTGGCCGCTGGGGTCCAGTCACTGGCGTCCCGCTATTGTCTCAGCTGCGAGGTGGGGCGAGGCCTGCTGGGTCGGGCCGCCGGAGAGACGGCGGCCCGGGCCGCGCGCTACGCCTGGCTCGAGCGGACCCGGCTGAGCCTCGGCGCCGAGCTGATCTTTACCGCCCACCAGGCGGATGACCAGGCCGAGACCGTGCTCATGCGCGCCCTGGCCGGGTCGGGCCCGGCCGGCTTGGCCGCCATGAGCAACCGCCGCGGAGTGATGATCCGGCCGCTGCTCTCTTTTCACTGGAGCGAGATCCTGGCGTACCTCCGATCGGAGGGTCTGCACGCGTGGACCGATCCCGCCAACACCGATCCTCGCCATCTTCGCGCCTGGGTCAGGGGCGAAGTCCTGCCCGCGCTCCGCTGCCGCTTGCCCGGGGTTGATGGTGCGCTCCTCCGGCTCGGTCGCCAGGCGGCCCGCGACCGCCGGGCCTGGCAGGAGGCCGTCGAGCTGTTGCCGGGACTCGACTTCCGGCTCGAGCACGACGG
>DATAOR010000107.1:0-5791 GCA_036265635.1 Gemmatimonadales bacterium | reverse complement strand
CCGAATTGACGACGCCCCCCACCACCTTGGGAATCCTACTCTCCCAAGGAGGTGGGGCCATGAAGGTCCATGGCTCCGACGCCATCCGCAACGTGGCGTTGGTAGGTCATGGGGCTCGGTCTGAGACGATCTCCTATGCGTCCGCCCGCATCGCGATCAACGGATCAACCCGCGTAGCCCGCCGTGCCGCCAGAGACGTCGCCAGCAGCGCCACGCTCCCCAGGACCACCGAGACCACGATGTACGACAGGCGATCCGCCGGCCCCACCCCGAACAGCAGCGCGGACATCACCCGGGTGAGCCCGAGCGCCGCGCCGAGGCCGATCGCGATGCCGGTGACCGTCAGCCTGAGGCCGTGGCCCAGGAACATCCGCCGAACGTCGCCGACCCGGGCGCCCAGGGCCATGCGGATCCCGATCTCGCGGGTCCGCTGCGCCGCCATGTAGGCGACCACGCCGTACACCCCCACGATGCCCAGCAGCAGCGCGACGCCGGCGGCGATCGCCAGCATCACCATGGCGAAGGAGGTCTGGGCCATGGAGCGGGCCTGGACCTCGGTCAGCGTCTGCACCTCCGCCAGCGGCAGGTTCGGATTGACCGACCAGACAGCCTGCCGGAGCTCGCTCACGAATCCCGGGGCGCCCACCCGGTCCGAGCGGACCGTATACGCCATCGTCCGCCGCTCGTAGCTGTCGTTCAGCAGCGGCCAGTACACGATCGGCGTGGGCGGTCGGTTCAGCCCGTCGTCCCGCTCGTCGCCGGCTACGCCCACGATCTGGTACCACCGGGCGCCCGGGCTGCGGATCCGCCTGCCCAGCGCCCTCCCAGGCTCCTGCCAGTACTCCCGCGCGAGCACCTCGGACACGACTGCCACCGGTTGACGCTGGTAGACCTCGGCCCAGGTGATGGAGCGGCCCGCCACGAGGGGATTGCCCATCGTCTCGAAGTACCCTGGGGCGAAGCTCTTGAACCGCCGGAGCGGGGGCAGGCTGCCCGGCGTCACCGGAAACTCCTCCACCTCGAGCGGGTTGCCGTTGTCCTCCCCATCCATGGTGATGGAGGAGGAGATCCCGACCGAGGTGACCCCCGGCACCTGCGCCAGGCGCTCCGCGACGCCCTGTTCCGTCCGCGCCACCTGGGTGGCGTCGCCGATCAGGCTCTCCGGGATGGTGAGCCGGAAGGTCTGCACCCGCGCCGGACCGGCGAAGCCCGGCTGGACCTGACGCATGGCGACGACCGTCCGGATCATCAGCCCGGAGGCGATCATCAGCATCAGCGCCAGGGCGATCTGACCCACCACCAGCACGTTCCGCGTGCGATGCCGCCTGGGTGCGTCGCTCGCCGAGCGGCTGCCTTCCCTGAGCGCGGTCACGCCCGGACTGCCGAATCGCACCACGACCAGGAGACCGAACAGCGCGCCGCTCACGAGCGAGATGGACAGGGTGAAGAACAACACCGTCGGATCGATCCCGATCTCCTCGACCCGGGGCAGGTTGGCGGGCGCGATCGTTCGCAGCACGTCCAAGGCCGCCTGGGCGAGCACGAGTCCCAGCCCGCCGCCGGCAACCGCCAGCAGGACGCTCTCGGACAACAGTACCCGCGCGATCCGGCTGCGGCCCGCGCCCAGCGCGGTCCGCATCGCCAACTCCTGCTGGCGTCCTTCGCCTCGGATGAGGAAGAGGTTGGCGACGTTCCCACAGGCGATCAGCAGCACCACGCCGACGGCCGCCAGGAGGATCCAGAGGGTCCGTCCGATGCTCCCGACCACGTCGTCGGCCAGCAGGCGCACGTTCGGCTGCAGCTGCATGGCCCCGAACGCCTGGGGGAGCTGGGGGATCATGCGGGCCACGTCGGCATTGGCCTGGGCGAGGGTGACCCCCGGCTTCAGCCGCGCCAGTGCCTGAAAGCCGAACTCGAGACCCGTGGCTTGGCTGCGGTCCAGCCCCATCGGCAGCAGCACGGCCGGGTCGCGGTCCAGGAATCGGAACGACCGGGGCAGCACGCCGATGATCTCGGCGGCCACGCCATCGACCTGGAGGGTCTGCCCCACCACGTCTGCCGCGCCCCCGAACCGGCCCTGCCAGTAGCCGTAGGTCAGGACCGCCCGCGGCGGATGGCCCGGCGCGTCGTCCTCCGCCCTGAAGAGTCGGCCCACCAGCGGCTGCACCCGCAGCAGCGGCAGGGTGGCGTGGCTGACGTTGAGCACCTCGACGTGCTCGGGCTCGCCCCGGCCCGTGATCGAGGCTTCGTCCGCATCCCAGGCGCCGATGCCCTCGAACGCCCGCTGGTTGTCGAGATAGGTGAAGTAGGTCGCGGGGCCCTGGTTCACCTGGTCGAGACTGACAGCCGGCGCGCGGTGCAGCAGGCTCACCAGCCGGTCAGGGCTGGGGAAGGGGAGAGGCTTCAACAGGACGCCGTAGACCACGCTGAAGACGGCCGTGCTGGCGCCGATGCCCAGCGCCAGCGTCAGCACGGTCGCGGCCGCGAAGCCGATGTGCTTGGAACACATCCGGGCGGCGAAGCGGATGTCCGCCAGTGATTCCTCCAGCAGGCGGACCCCTCTCGCGTCGCGCCCCTCTTCCCGCACGCGCTCCATGCCTCCGAAGGCGAGCATCGCCTGGCGCCGCGCCTCCACCGGGGAGAGTCCCCGGGTGCGGACCAGGTCCTCGGCCTCCATCTCGATGTGGGACCGCAGCTCCTCGTCCATGTCGCGGTCCAGCGCCGCCTTGTGCCGCAGCGCGCGGACACGGCGCTGCAGGCGGTTGAGCCAGACCATGGGCTGCCTCACGTCAGGTGGCCTGAAGGACGTGGTCGACGGCCGCCGAGAAGAGTCTCCAGTTCGATCGCTCCTCCGCGAACTGGCGGCGCCCCTCGGCCGTGAGGGTATAGAACTTGACTCGCCTCCCCTCGGGACTGGTGCCCCATTCGGCCGTGATCCAGCCCCGGTCCTCCAGCCGGTACAACGCCGGATAGAGGGAGCCCTGCCCGACTTCCAGGACCTCTTTGGAGAGCTGACGGATTCGCTTGGAGATGGCCCACCCGTGCAGCGGTCCCAGTACGAGTGTCTTCAGGACCAGCAGATCGAGGGTGCCTTGCAGGAGATCGGGCTTGTCACGCATGGGGCCGCCACCCAGGGCAGGTATGCCTTGTCATTCGACAATACTAGGAAGGGGTGTTGTCGGATGTCAAGGCATGGCCGCGTCCACCACGTCGGTGCCGGCGCGTCGCCGGCGCGGCCACCGGCGAGCGGCCACCGGAGAGCCGGCACCCGAATTGACAACGCCCCCGGCCCCCTCCACCTTGGGAATCCAACTCTCCCGAGGAGGTGGAGGCCATGAAGGTCTATGGCTCCGACGCCATCCGCAACGTGGCGTTCGTAGGTCATGGGGCTGCGGGCAAGACGTCGCTGGTCGACGCCCTCGCCTGGGTGTCCGGATCCAGCCGGCGCCACGGCACCATCAAGGACGGCACGACGCTCACGGATTACTCCCCCGACGAGATCGCCCGCCAGCACAGCATCAACCTCGCCCTCGGCCACGCCGAGTGGATGGACACCAAGCTCAATCTGATCGATACCCCCGGCTACCTCGACTACTTCGGCGAGGTCGTCACCGGGCTCCACGCCGCCGACGCCGCCGTGGTCGTCGTGAGCGGCACCGGTGGGGTCGAGGTCGGCACCGAGCGGGTTTGGGAGGTGCTCGACCAGCTCCACCTGCCGCGGCTCATCTTCGTCTCGCTGATGGACAAGGAGCACGCGGACTTCGAGCGGGTCTTCGCCGACATCCGGGCCCATCTCACTCCCAAGGTCGTGCCGGTCGAGGTCCCCATCGGCGACGGGCCGGATTTCCACGGCATCATCAACCTGTTCTCCGGCCACTGCCACATGTACCAGAAGGGGGCCAGCAAGGGCGAGAACGAGGTGGTGCCCATTCCGCCCGAGTACCAGGCCCGCTACCAGGAGTACAGCGACCACCTGACCGAAGCCGTCGCCTCGACCGACGACGACCTGATCGAGCGTTACCTCGCCGGCGAGGAGATCCCCCGCGAGCAGTTCATCGGCGCCGTGAAGAAAGCCATGCTGGCCGGCCAGATCGTGCCCCTGTTCTGTGGCAGCGCCACCCTGACCTACGGGCTCCGCACCCTGCTTCGGAAGATGGTCGAGCTGCTCCCGTCGCCCCTCGAGCGGCCCGCCCCGGTCCAGGCGCCGCTGGTGGGCCGGGTGTTCAAGACCATGTCCGAGCCGCATGTGGGTGACGTCACCCTGTTCCGGCTCTACAGTGGCGACATCCGGAACGGCGACGAGGTCTGGAACGCCGAGCACGAGATCGCCGAGAAGCTCAACCACCTGTCCATCCAGCAAGGCAAGGAGCGGATCGAGGTCGACCGGCTCAACGCGGGCGACATCGGCTCGGTGGCCAAGCTCAAGAACACCCACACCGGCGACACCTTCTGCCGGCGCGAGGCGCCGGTCCGCCTCCCGCCGATCGAGCTCCCCGAGTCGGAGGCCACCTCGGCCGTGGTGGTGAAGCAGCGGGGCGAGGAGGACAAGCTCGCCGCCGGGCTCCACAAGCTCCACGAGGAAGACCCCACCTTCCACTTCGAGTACAGCTCGGAGCTGGGTCAGACCCTGATCCATGGGATGGGCGAGCGGCACTTCGAGACCATTCTCCAGCGGCTGGAGCGCAAGTTCGGCGTCCACGCCGAGCTGGCCCGGCCCCGGGTGGCCTATCGCGAGACGATCAAGGGCAAGGCCGAAGGGCAGGGGAAGCACAAGAAGCAGAGCGGCGGCCGCGGCCAGTACGGCGACTGCTGGATCCGGCTGTCACCCCGGCCCCGCGGCGCGGGCTACGAGTTCGCCGACGAGATCGTCGGGGGCGTGATCCCCAACAAGTACATCCCGGCGGTCGATCGGGGCGTCCAGGAGTCGGCCGAGCGGGGCGTGGTGGCGGGCTACCCGATGGTGGACTTCCGGGTCGAGTGCTACGACGGGTCGTACCATGACGTGGACTCGAACGAGATGTCGTTCAAGATGGCCGGCATCCTGGCCTTCCGGAACGTGGCCCCCAAAGCCAGGCCCGTCCTGCTCGAGCCGCTCATCGAGGTCACCGCCTGGACCCCCGACAACCTGCTGGGCGACGTGATGGGCGACCTGAGCGCCCGCCGGGGCCAGATCCTCGGCACCGAGCAGGACGGCCGACTGACCAAGGTCCGCGCGATCGTGCCCGAGGCCGAGCTCTACCGCTACTCGACCACGCTCCACTCGATCACCCACGGCCGGGGCCACCATCGCGAGAAGTTCCACGGCTACGCCGAGGCTCCGCCCGAGGTGGCGGCCAAGGTCGCGGCGGAGAATCAGAAGGAGCACGCGGTCGCGTCGTAGTCCTGGCGCGAGCGGGCGGAGATCGGGAGAGCCGGGGGAAGGCAGGGGAGCCCGGGTGCTGGGCCTCCACGCCCGTCGGGGCTGTGGCCCATCGCCCGGGCCCCCCTGCCTTCCCCCGGTACGCGCGTCCGTCTCGGCCGCTAGCGCGGCGGGCGCGCATTTGGGTGCTCGCTTTGTGGTCAGCCCCGGCGCGTCATGGCAGACTGGCTTAGCGCGGCTGAAGATCGCCGCGCCGACGGACCGTGGCGTGCTGCCACGCGGGCGGCAGCGCGTTCGGCGGCGGGCGCGAGCGGGATCGCCCCCTGCCCGCACCCGAATCCGACCTGCTCAAGCCTCAGGCCGTCGCGCCCGCCGCCGCCCAGCCGCCCGCCATTCGTCGGCCAGCCGCTCGAGCAGCCGCACCGCGCCGAG
>DATAOR010000106.1:0-1861 GCA_036265635.1 Gemmatimonadales bacterium | reverse complement strand
CCCATGATGGCGCCCTCCAGCGCCACCGAGCTGATCCACTCGCCGCCCGACTTGATCAGGTCCTTGCTCCGGTCGCGGATGTCGAGATAGCCGCGCGGGTCGATGGTGGCGATGTCGCCGGTCCGGAACCAGCCGTCGGCGGTGAACCAGCCCCCGTCCTCCTCCGGCCGGTAGTACGCCGACGCCACGTAGGCGCCCCGGACCTCCAGCTCGCCCAGGGTGCGGCCGTCCCAGGGCACCTGGCCCGCCTGGTTCCGGACCCGCAGCTCGAGCAGCGCCCCGGGCGCCCCCGCCTTGAGCCGGAGCGCGTCGCGCTCGGCCGGGGGCAGCGCCTCACCCTCGGGGGTCAGCCGGCCCAGCGTGCCGACCGGCGCGATCTCGGTCATCCCCCACGACGTCTCCACCCGGAGCCCGTGCCGCTGCTCCAGCCCGTGCACCAGCGCGGCCGGCGCGGCCGCGCCGCCCACCACCACGGTCCGGAGCGCGCTGAGGTCGTACCGGCCGGGACAGGCGTCGAGCCGCTCGAGCACGCCGAGCCACACGGTCGGCACGCCGGCGCTGAAGCTGACCCGCTCCCGCTCGATCAGCTCAAGCAGGCCGACCGGCTCGGGGTGCGGTCCGGGGAAGACCAGGCCCGCGCCGGTGAAGGCGGCGGTGAAGGGAAGACCCCAGGCGTTAGCGTGGAACATCGGGACCACGGCGAGCACGGTGTCGTCGGCGCTGATCCCGAAGCTGCCCGCCATGGCCGTGGCCATCGAGTGGAGCACCAGCGCGCGGTGGGAATAGACCACCCCCTTGGACCGGCCGGTGGTGCCGCTGGTGTAGCACATGACGGCGGCGGACCGCTCGTCCGGCTCGGGCAGGTCGAGCGGGGCGTCGGACTCGGCGGCCAGGAGCGCCTCGTAGTCGAGCGGCGCGGGCGGGCCGGGGCCGCGTCGGTCCGGTCCGCTGCCGGCGATGGTAGCCGCAGCTCCGTGCTCCGCCGCCGCCGGCTCCTGCTCGCTGACGTCGTCCACCACGATGACCTGCTCAATCCCCGTCCGGTCCCGGAACGCGGCCAGCAGCGGCAGCAGCGACCGATCGGCGATCACCACCCGGTCCTCCCCGTGCCGCGCGATGTAGCCCAGCTCGTCGGGATGGAGCCGCAGGTTGAGCGTGTGCAGCACGGCGCCGAGCAGCGGCACCGCGAAGTAGGCCTCGAAGTGGCGGTCGTGGTTCCAGCAGAGAGTGGCGACCCGGTCGCCCGGCTCGACCCCGAGCCGGCGGAGCGCCCGGGCCAGGCGGCGGGCCCGCCCGAGCGATTCGCCGTAGCAGGTGCGGTGCACGCTGCCGTCGGACCGGCGGCTCACCACCGCCCGCCCGGCGTACAGCGCCTCGGCCCGCCGGGCGACGGCAGCCAGCGTGAGCGGGTAGTCCATGGTGAGGCCGGCCATGCTCATGCGACGGCCCGAGCGGTTTCGACAGGCCCCGCTCGGCCGGCCGTCAGCCGCGCCGGGGAGGCTGTGCGGCCCTCGCTCATGCGCCCCTCGCTCATGCGCCCCTCGCTCATGCGCCCCTCGCATGGCGCGCGAAGAACCGCCAGATCACCTCGGTCGCGTCCACTTCGCGGCTCACCCGCCCGACCCGCCGGCCGGCCGGCGGCCCGCCCGGCCAGGTATGCCCGCCCCCTTCGATGGTGTAGAGCTCGACATCACGCCCCTCCGGGCAGCCGGTGAAGCTCGTCCGCCGCACTCGGGTCCCGTCCCGGAGCGAGTCGCGGGGCTGGTCCGCCACCACGGAATCGGCGCATCCGGCGAGCCCGGCCCAGAACGCGACACTGCGCTGGGCCGACAGGACCCGGCGGGGGCCGGCGCCGCCCCCG
>DATAOR010000105.1:0-7381 GCA_036265635.1 Gemmatimonadales bacterium | reverse complement strand
GGGCGTCGGGTCCGTTGCTCGCGGTGGACACCCGGAAGCCGGCCTTGGCCAGGTGGTAGGCCACCAGGGCCGTGATGTCGGGCTCGTCGTCCACCACGAGAATGCGATGCGTCATGGGATCCGCTCGACCCGGGACTTGGTATGCGATCGGCTGCGATCCGCCGCCCGCTCGCGCTCGGCCCGGAGGGCGCCGTCGTCGTGCACCACCGCGTCGAGGATGGCCTGGAGCAGCCGGCCCTGGGCGCCGAGGTCGCGCCGGAGGCGATAGAGCACGAACTGCGCGATGGGCGTGTCGCGCACGACGTCGATCCGGCGGAGCACCTGGAGATGGCGCGAGACGGTGGGCTGGGGGAGGTCCAGCACGGCCTGGAGATCGGAGACGAACAGGGGCGCCGCCGCGAGGCAGTTGAGGATCCGGAGCCGGGTAGGCTCTGCCACGGTGAGCAGCAGCTCGGTGGCGGTGGGCGCGAGTTCCATATTCGTCTGAACGTATATGCGCCTCACTGCATATGCGCAAGGGCGAATATTTGGCCCGGTTCGCCGGCCCATCCATATTTCTCCCCCGATGCTCGCCCTCCTCACCACGCTCTTGCTTGCCGCGGCCCCGGCGCCCGACACGGCGCACGTGGTGCTGGTCGCCACCACCGACATCCACGGCCACGCCACCGACTGGGACTACCTCACCGACCGGCCGTTTGCCGGCGGCGTGGCCCGGGTGGCCGCGGTGGCCGACTCGCTCCGGGCGCGCTACCCCGGCCAGGTACTGCTGGTGGATGCCGGGGACCTGCTGCAGGGCGACCCGTTCGCGACGTACTACGCTCGGGTCGCGCCCACCCGGCCCCATCCGCTCGTCGAGGCGCTCAACCTGGCCGGGTACGACGCGGCTACGCCGGGCGACCACGACTTCGACTGGGGCGTGCGGCTGTTCGAGCAGGCGGTGGCCGACGCCCGCTACGCCTACCTCAGTGCCAACGTCCGCGGGGGCTCTGGCGACTCGCTGCTCTTTCCCGCCTGGCGTGTGTTCCAGCGCCAGGGCGTCCGGATCGCCATCACTGGCTTCACCACTCCCGGGACGATGGTGGGGGACGGCTCCCGGGTGCAGGGCCGGGTGCGGTTCGGACCAATTGTCGCGGCCGCCGGGCCAGTGCTCGAGGCGATGCGTCAGGACGCCGATGTCTCAATTGCCCTGGTCCACTCGGGGATGGACGGCCGGGCCGCCTACGACACGGCCAGCGTGGGGAAAGAGAACGTCGCCGCCGAGCTGGCCCGGCTGACCGGGCGGCCCGACGTGGTGGTGGTGGGGCACGCGCACCGGGAGATGCGCGACTCGGTGATCGCCGGCGTCCATTTCGTCCAGCCCAAGCCGTACGGCGGCAGCGTGTCGGTGGTCCACCTCGACCTGGTCCGCCAGGCCGGCCGGTGGCGGATCCGGAGCGTCCGGGCGGACCTGGTGCCCACCGCCGAGGTCGCTCCCTCGCCGCTGCTGGCCCAGCGGCTGGCGCCGATGCGGGACGCGGTCCGCGGGTGGGCCCAGGCGGCGGTCGGGATCGCGGCGGTGCCGCTTCGCGCCACGGCGGGACGGGTGCTGCCGACGCCGGTCATCGATCTCATCCAGGATGTCCAGCGCCGCCGCACCGGAGCCGACCTGTCAGCGGCCGCCGCGTTCGACCTCAGGGCCGGCTTCTCCCCCGACACCATCCGGCGGGCCCAGGTGCTGGCCTTGTACCCCTACGACCATACGCTGCGGGCCATCCGGCTCTCGGGCGCCCAGCTCAAGGCCTACCTCGAGTGGAGCGCGCGCTACTTCCGGGTCGATCCGGCCGGGCGGGTCGGTCTCAACGACTCGGTACCGGGGTCCGACTACGACATGATCGCCGGAGCCGGCTACGAGATCGATCTCCGCCGCCCGGTGGGCGACCGGATCCAGCGCCTCACGGTCCGAGGGAAGGCGGTCGCGCCGACCGACAGCTTTACCCTGGCGATCAACAGCGCTCGCCAGACCGGCGCCGGCGGCTACGGCATGGTGCGCGGCGCGCCCGTGGTGTACGACAAGGGCGAGCGCATTGCCGAGCTGCTGGTCGACGCCGTCCGCGAGCGGAGCCCGCTCGACTCGATGCAGTTCGCCGGCGTCTCTTCGTGGCGGATCGTCCCCGAGGTGGCCGATCGGGCGGTGCGCGCCCTGTTCGGCGTCCCGGCGCCCCCGCTGCCCAAAGGTGCCCGGGACACTCTGCTGCTCCGGGTGCTGGCGACGGGCGACCTGCACGGGCGCCTGGGCTCGATGGGGGCAGTGGCGGCCGTGATGGACAGCCTGGCGGCGGAGTGCGGCTGCGTCCAGCTCCGCCTCGATGCGGGCGACGCCATCCAGGGCACCCCGCTGCAGGCCGAGACCCGCGGCCGCGCCGGCATGGAGGTGCTCGGCCGAATGGGCTACGCCGCCGCGGCACTGGGAGACCATGACTTCGACTGGTCGCTCGAGGCGCTCCGGGCCCGGATGGCCGAGTCGCCCTATCCCTGGCTGGCGGCCAACGTGGTGGACAGCGTCACGGGGCAACGGCCCGACTGGATCGTACCGTGGCGGATGGTGGAAGCGGGCGGCCGGCCGGTGGCGGTGATCGGCTACCTGACGCCGGACACCAAGCGCACGCTGCCCCCCGACCGGACCCGCGGGCTGCGGTTCGGCGAAGGCGAGCTGGCCCTGCACGACGTGCTGGGCGATGTCGCGGCCAGGAAGCCGGCCGCGACGATCCTGCTGGCCCACGCCGGCGGCAGCTGCGATTCGATCGTCTGCGCCGGGGAGATCGTCCGCCTGGCCGAGGAGCTGGCCGGGAAGGGCGTGGGCCTCATCGTGGCCGGTCACACCCACCGGGTGATGACGACCCGGGTCGGAAACATTCCCATCCTGGAGACCGGCACCGGCGGGGCGCTGGTCGGGGTCGCCGACCTGGTGCGCACCCCCGCCGGCGGCCTCGAGTTCCGGATTGGGGTGACGCCGGTCGACTCGAGCCGCACCGGCGGCGGCCCCGAGCTGCGCGCCGCGCTCGATCGGTACGCCCGCCGAAGCGACAGTCTGATGGCCAGGCCCATCGCCGAGCTCAAGCGACCGCTGGTGCGCGGCGGGACCGAGTCTCCCCTCGGCGGGTTGGTGGCGGAGGCGAGGCGGAATGCGCTCCGGGCCGACGTGGGCCTGGTGCGGACCGAGATGCTCAAGGCCGATCTGCCGGCGGGGCCGGTGGACTATGCCGATCTGTCGGCGGTCGAGCCGGATCGCGAGGATCTCGTCCGGGTCACGCTCAGCGCGGGGCAGTTCACAACCATGCTGGAGCAGATGCTGGCGAGCGGGGCGCCGTCGATGCAGCTGACCGGGGCCCAGGTCCGCTACGACCCTGCGGCCCCCGTGGGGCGGCGGGTGCGGAAGGTGACGTTGCCCGGCGGCCGCACCCTCAAGCGCGACGCCGAAGTAGTGCTGGCCACCGACCTGCCGACCGTGGGCGGGGCCGGCGGCCTGGCGGTGCTCGGCAGCCTGGTCTATCAGCGGGAAGGCCTGATCGACGTGGAGGCGGTGGCGTCGCTGCTCCGGCGGCTGCCGGCCCCGGTCGAGATCGCCCATGCCCCCGCCTTCGTGTCGACCCGGGCGCCGGTGAGCCGGCCATGAGCGAGACCGTGCGGGTATTCGTCAATGCCGCGCCGATCGACGTGGCCGCGGGGAGCGATGTCCGGAGCGCCATTCGGGCGGCCGATCCGGCGCTGGCCGAGCGAGCCGACGCGGGTGAGGCGCTGGTCACCGATGCCCGGGGCATCGACCTGCCGCTCGACGCACAGGTCGCGGCCGGGTCGATTCTCCGGGTCGTCGTGCGAGCCCGGCGGGGGGAGCGCGGAGCCGATGCCGAAGGCTGAGCTGACTCGCGAGCTGATCGGCCGCCTGCCCAAAGCGGAGCTGCACGTTCACCTCGACAGCGCGCTCCGGCCGACCACGATGATCGAGCTGGCCCGCCAGGCGAAGTTCGCCCTGCCCACCACCGATCCCGACGCGCTTCGGGCCTTCATGCTGGTGGACGACGCCGGGAGCCTGGAGGACTACCTCGCCCGGTTCGAGTACACCATCCCGCTGCTCCAGACGCCGGAGGGGATCGAGCAGGTGTCGTACGAGATGGTGGAGGACGCCGCCCGCGACCAGCTGCGCTATCTCGAGGTGCGCTACTGTCCCCGGCTGAGCACCCGCGGCGGGCTCACCATGGAAGCCGCCCTCGAGGCCGAGCTGCGCGGGCTGGCGCGGGGGGAGCGGGACTTCGGGGTGGTGACCCGGGTGATCAACTGCTCGCTCCGCCACTACCCGCCCGAGGTTTCCGAGGCGATCGCCCGGCTCAGCGTGGCCTACCGCGACCGGGGCGTGGTCGCCTTCGACCTGGCCGGCGGCGAGGCCGGCCGGCCCCCGGGGATCCACCAGGCGGCGTTCGACATCGCCGCCGACGGCTGCCTCGGCGTCACCGTCCACGCCGGCGAGGCCGCGGGCGCCGCCAGCATCGCGGAGGCGGTGCACCGGTGTCATGCCGACCGGATCGGGCACGGCACCCGGCTCTACGAGGATCCGCTGCTGCGCGACTATCTTCGGGACCGCCGCCTGCCGATCGAGATCAACCTCACGAGCAACGTGCAGACCCGCGCGGTCGCCCGGGCGGCGGACCACCCGGTGCGGGGCTATCTCGACGCCGGCCTGGTGGTGACCCTGTGCACCGACGGCTGGCTGATGACCGGCGTGACGCTGAGCGACGAATACTGGCTGGCCCACCGTGAGCTGGGCTTCACCCGGGCCGAGATCGACCGCTGCATCGTGGCCGGCTTTGCCAGCGCCTTCCTGCCGTGGCCGGAGCGTGCCGCGCTGGTGGCCCAGGTGACCCAAGAGCTGGCGGAGCTGTAGCCTCGGCCGGTCTCCCGGCCGGCTTCACCGGATTCCTCGCCGGCCACCGCCGGCCCGATCGCCCACCCAAGGAGCTGGCATGCCGAACCACGCAGGTCCCGGAGCCGGAGGTCTGCGCCGCGCGCTGCTGGCGGGCGCGCTCCTGAGCGCGGCGCTGCTCGGCAGCTGGCTCCTGCCCGGGATCGCCTGGCGCGGCCTGGCGGCGATGGAGCGACCCCAGGCTCAGGCCGACACCACCGCGCGCGACTCGGCCCAGGCGCACGGACCGGCCGCCGGCCAGGCCGCGCCCACCGTGCCCGGCGCGGCCGTCCCGCCGCCGGACTCCGCCGCACCAGCCGGAGCCGGCAGCCGGTTCTCGGGGCTCCTCGGCCTGGTCCTGATTCTCGCGATCGGCGTGCTGCTCTCGCGCGACCGCCGGGCGATCCGCTGGCGGGTGGTCGCCTGGGGGCTCGGGCTGCAGCTGCTGTTCGCCATCTTCGTGCTCCGGATCGCCGCGGGCCAGGCGCTGTTCCGCTGGCTCGGCGGCCTGGTCACCGGCATTCTGGGGTACTCCTACATCGGCTCCGAGTTCGTGTTCGGCGAGCTGGGGAAGCAGCACTCGAGCCTGGGCGTGATCTTCGCCTTCCAGCTCCTCCCGGCCATCATCTTCGTCAGCGCACTGTTCGCCATCCTGTACTACCTCGGCATCATGCAGCTGATCGTCCGGGCGTTCGCCATCGTGATGAGCCGGGTGATGGGCGCCAGCGGCGCCGAGAGTCTCAACGTGGCGGCGTCCATCTTCATGGGGCAGACCGAGGCGCCGCTCACCATCCGGCCGTTCCTGTCCCGGATGACCCGGTCCGAGCTGATGACGGTGATGACCTCGGGCATGGCCCACATCTCGGGCTCGATCATGGTGGCGTACATCGCCTTCGGCATCGAGGCCCGCCATCTGCTCACGGCGGTGATCATGACCGCGCCGGGCACCATCATGATGTCCAAGTTGTT
The DNA here is from genome assembly GCA_036265635.1 of Gemmatimonadales bacterium. Lineage (GTDB taxonomy): Bacteria > Gemmatimonadota > Gemmatimonadetes > Gemmatimonadales > GWC2-71-9 > CAVVWJ01. The sequence goes on along the minus strand of DATAOR010000105.1, from coordinate 1,479 downwards.
CGAGCCCGAGACCGAGGTGCCGGAGACCTACGGCAAGGTCACGCTCGACATGCCCAAGCAGGACGTCAACCTGCTCGATGCGGCCGCCCGGGGGACCAGCGAAGGCCTGCAGCTGATGCTCAACGTGATCGCCATGCTGGTGTCGTTCGTCGCGCTGGTGGCGCTGCTGAACGGCGGGTTCGGCGCGGTCCATCGGTACGTCGACTGGTTCCCGGCCAACCTCCAGACCGTGCTCGGCTGGGTGTTCCGGCCGATCGCCTGGGCGATGGGCGTGCCGTGGCACGACAGCGGAGTCATCGGCAGCCTGCTGGGGACCCGCATGGTGCTGAACGAGTTCATCGCCTACGCCCAGCTCGGGCCGATGAAGGCCCAGCTCGATCCCCGCTCCTTCACCATCGCGTCGTTCGCCCTGGCCGGGTTCGCCAACTTCAGCTCGGTCGGGATCCAGCTGGGCGGCATCGGGGCGCTGGCGCCGGACCGGAAGCGGGATCTGGCCCGGCTCGGCATCCGGGCGATGCTGGCCGGCACGCTGGCCAACTTCCTCTCGGCCACCATCGCGGGGATTCTGTTGTGACCACGGCGGGCATGGGGGATCGTGGTGTGACCACGGCCGGCAGCGCCGATGCCGGCGCCGCGAAGAGCGGCGCGATGGCGGCGGAGGCGGCCGCCGCGGTGCGCCGCCGGCTGGGCGGCCGATCGCCGCAGGTGGCCATCGTGCTCGGCAGCGGCCTGGGACAGTTCGCCGAGCGGCTGGCCGAGCCGGTGCGGATTCCCTATGCCGACATCCCCCACTTCCCGGCGCCGACGGTGATCGGTCACAGCGGGGAGCTGGTGGCGGGGTCGCTGGCCGGCCGGCCGGTGCTGGTGCAGAGCGGCCGGTTCCACATGTACGAGGGTCATCCGGCGGCGCTCACGGCCCTGCCGGTGCGTCTGTTCGCCCGGCTCGGCGTGGACACGCTGATCGTGACCAATGCCGCGGGGGGGATCCGCCGGAGCTTCGGCTCCGGCACGGTGATGCTCATCGCCGATCACATCAACCTGAGCTTCCGGAACGGGCTGTTCGGCCCTGTGCTGGAAGGCGAAGAGCGGTTTCCCGACATGTCCGACCCCTACGACCGGACACTCAGGGGCCTCGCCCGTGAGACCGCGCGGCGGCGGAAGATCCCTCTGGCCGAAGGGGTCTACGTCGGTTTGCTGGGCCCGAGCTACGAGACCCCGGCGGAGATCCGGATGCTCGAGCGGGTGGGCGCCGACGCGGTAGGCATGTCCACGGTAGTCGAGGTGATCGCGGCCCGGGCCGCGGGTCTCCGCTGTCTTGGATTCAGCGCGATCACCAACCCCGCGGCGGGCGTCACCCCGAACAAGCTCGATCACCTCGAGGTGATGGAGGTCGCCTACCGGGTGGCCGGCGAGCTGGCGGGGCTCATCGAGGGGGTGGTGGAGGCGCTGTGACGGTGTGGTCCAGCGGCCCATGCCCGC
>DATAOR010000104.1:0-14313 GCA_036265635.1 Gemmatimonadales bacterium | reverse complement strand
CGTGACCAAGCCGGTCAAGTTCAACGGCAACTCGTTCGAGCTCAACGGCAACGACTCGATCCCCAAGGGCTGGGGCACCGACAGCCTGGGCAACGTGGACCCGGCCTGCTCGCTGGGCGCCGACATGGCCGGCATCCGGAGCCAGAGCACCACCGGCGCGGCCTCGGCCGACCAGGACAACCTGTACGGCGCGCCGAAAGAGGTGGCCAACGACACCACGGTCACCACCGACTTCTTCAACATCTTCGGTGACGTGAGCTTCGACGAGCTGACCCAGAGCGCGGACGTCGTCATCCCCGAGACCACGCCGATCAAGCCGGAGCCGTCGCTAATGACCACGTCTCCCTTCCGCTGCAAGACCAGCGACCGGTTCAACTGGGGCGAGCCCAGCCGGGCGGCGGGCTGGGTCAAGGCGTGCTCGACCTACTTCCCGATCATCTACGCCAGCGGGACCCAGGTAAAGATGGCCAGCAATGCTCGTGGCCAGGGCCTGCTCCTGATCGCGGGCGACCTCGAGATCGCCGGCGGCTTCGAGTTCTCCGGCCTGATCATCGCCAAGGGCGGCATCAAGATCTCGGGCACCGGCAACAAGATCACCGGCGCGTTGCTGGCCCAGGACGTCAACCTGGACGACCAGAACAGCATCAGCGGTAACACCACGCTCCAGTTCTCGTCCTGCGCCCTGAACAAGGCGATCCAGGGCTCGGCCTTCGCCAAGCCGCTGACCTACCGGAGCTGGGTGCAGCTCCACTGATCACGGCCGGCCGAGGCGGCCGTATTCACTCGGGACGAGGCGCCGCCGGGGTCTCCCGACTCCGGCGGCGCGTCGTTCCAGCCCCTGACTGCAACCGGCTGCACTTTCGCGTGATTGGGGGCTGCGAGGCGGTGCGACGCGTGCAACATGTTGCGCGCCCGCCGACCAGGGTCGTGAGCTAAGTCGTTGTCGCTATTGACATCGCCTCGTGGTATACCGCCTGCCTTCGGGCCCTGCCGACCACCAGGTATCGGTCCGCCGCACCGACCCCCCGCCATTCCGCAGTCTCAGGGCTTGATCACATGCCTCGAGTTAGCCGTCAGTCTGCACCTGCCACGCACGGCTTCACGCTGTCTGAAGTCATGCTCGCCATCGTGGTCCTCACCGTGGGTGTCATGGCCCTGGTGGGCAGCTCGGCCATGGCCACCCGGATGATCGGTCGTGGCGGTCGGGCCACCACCATCGCTCACCTGGCCCGCAGCCGGGCGGCCGACCTGCGCCGGGTTGCTGCCGCCACCGCACCACGGTGCAGCCGCCTCGCGGACGGCAGCGCCGTATCGACCGACGGGGTGACCGAGCGCTGGACGGTCCTCGGTGCGGCCGGCGACGCGGCCCGGGACATACGGCTGACCCTGGCCTATCGGGCTCCCACCGGCGCCCGGACGGACACCGTCATGCTCAGCCTGGACTGCCGATGAGCCTCCGCCCCGCTGCCCACCTCTGCCGCCAGTCTCGTGGCTTCACCCTGGTCGAGTTGATGATCGGCTTGGCGCTCCTGCTCGTGGTGGGCGGTGCCGCGGGCCGGCTGGTGGTGGCCACCCAGCGGGTCACGGGGGCGCAGCTTCAGCAGGCGACCATGCAGGACGCCGTGCGAACCGGTGGGCTGCTGCTGGCCAACGAGCTGGACGTCCTCGGATACGACGAGGTTACGCCCGCTGCCATCGCGCGCTTTCCCGGCTCGACGCTAGTGCCCGGCTCCAATCCTGACCTGCTCGTGCTCGGTCGCGACTCGATCACCTATCGCGGATTTCGGGCATTCGGCTTCACCTGCGCGGCCTCCGCCACGGCCGAAGTCGTTCTCCGCAACACCGCGGCGGTACCCCTGATGGCGGTCCGCCCCATCGCCGCCACCGACAGCGTCATGCTGTTCGTCGAGAACGACACGGCCTCGGTGGACGACGACCTCTGGCTCAGCTTCGGGCTGGCCGCGGTGCCCGACCCGGCGTCCTGTCCCGATGGGAGTCCGGGCGTGCGGCTCCGTCTGACCATCCCGCCCGGGCTCGGTATCGCCGCAGCGGGCCTGGCGGCCAACCTGGTCGTTGGCGGCCCGGTGCGGACGTTCGAGGTCAGCCAGATCCGGTCCTATCTGTCGGGCGGCCGCCGCTGGCTCGGGCTGCAGGCACGCCCCGGCACCGGCACGGTCATCGAGCCGGTGCTCGGTCCCCTCTCGGAGGGCGGGGCAGGGCACGGGCTCGAGCTGGCCTACCTCGACGCCTCGGGCGCAGCGACCGCCATCGCCAACGACGTCCGGGGCATCGAGGTCGGCCTCGAGGCCGTCAGCGAGGAGCTGGTGCGCACGACCGGCCGGACCGCCGTCGATACGGTCGGCTCCCTCAGCCGGATCGCGCTTCGGAACGCGCTTCGGCCATGACGCGGCCCCTCGGCAGCGAGCGGGGCGCGGCCCTGGCCCTGGTCCTGTTCGCCCTCGTTGTCATCGGGGGGCTGGTAGCAGCCGTCTTTCCACTGGCCACTCTGGAGCAGCGCGCCGGCGGCAATGCCCGCTACGATCTCGAGGCCGATCAGGCCGCCGAGGCGGGCCCGATCGCGGTGCTGGCCGGATGGGCCGGGTACCGGTTCGATACGCTCCCGGTGAACGGTACGGCTTCGATCGGTCCGGTGGCCCTTGGCGGCCGGCCCCTGGTCCGGTGGACCGCTACGGTCGTCCGGCTGAACGAGCAGCTCGTCCTGGTCCGGAGCGTCGGCGCCCGGCTCGACGCCGCGGGAAGCGAGCTGGCCCGGCGGGGAGTGGCTCAGGTGCTTCGGCTCGACCCGGGCCTCGACTCGGTCGGCGCCGGTTCCGCTGGCGCGATCTTCGCACGGCGATCGGCTCCCACCGGCCTGAGCGCGGCCCGGGCCCGGCGAGCAGGATCGTCCTCGGAAAGCCTCACCGCCGCGGCCGGCCCGGGGGTCGAGCCGCTGCGCTACCGGAGCTGGGGCCGGGTGTACTAACCCCTGCAATCGACTGCACTTCCCGGGTTCGACGGGGCTACTCCCGCATCCCGAGAATGCGCTTGCGAAAGAGAAGAAAGCCGGTCTGCGGGCCTCTGCGCGGCGCCGCCAATCTCCGCAGTAAAACGCTTCCCGCCAACGACTTCGCAATGTGCAATTTGTGTGGCACATCGGTTGCCCTCTGCAGTCGGACTACACTCATGCCCCGACGCCGGCCCTGTGTCCGGATCGTTACCGAGGCCTGAGGCACCCCTCAACCCAGCGGACTCTCATGGGACTCTTCGGGCGCAATGCGACGACGGTCGGCCTGGACATCGGCAGCGGCCTGATCAAGCTCGTCGCGATCTCCCACGGTTCGGGCGGGCCGGTCCTCACCAAGGTCGCGTTCACCTCGGTGGTGAACGACGCCATCGTCGAGGGCGAGGTCATGGATCCGGCCATCGTCGCCGAGGCCATCAAGAACCTCCTGGCGTCGGCCGGCATCAAGGCCAAGAAGGTCGTCACCGCGGTGGGTGGCCGGGACGTGATCATCAAGAAGATCGCCATGGACCGGATGAAGGAGACCGAGGCCCGCGAGGTCATCCGCTGGGAAGCCGAGCAGCACGTGCCGTTCGACATGGACAACGTCGAGCTCGACTTCCAGATCCTCGATCCGGAGGCCGACGGCCTTCAGATGACCGTGCTCCTGGTGGCCGCCAAGCGCGAGCTGGTCGAGCACAAGCTGACCCTGCTGTCCGACGTCGGGCTCGAGGCCAGCATCGTGGACGTGGACGCCTTCGCGCTCCACAACGCCTTCGAGGTCAACTACCCCGATGCCATGCACGGCGTGGTCGGCCTGGTCAACATCGGCCACGAGACCACCAACATCAACATCCTGGACGACGGCGTCCCGGTGCTGACCCGCGACATCCCGGTCGGCACCCGGCGCTTCAAGGAAGACCTCCAGCGCGAGCGGGGCCTGTCGGCCGACGAGGCGGACGCGGTGCTCAAGGGCGCCGATGCCAACGAGGCGCTCGATCCCCTGCTCGAGTCCCGCGGCGAGGAGCTGGCGGTCGGCATCGAGCGGGCGGCCGCGTTCCTCCAGTCGGCCAGCCGCTCGGCCGGCGGGATCTCGCGGATCTTCACCACGGGCGGCGGCGCGCGGATCCCGCGGCTCAACAAGGTGCTCTCGGACCGGCTGCGCATCCCGGTCCAGCTGGCCAACCCGATCGAGAAGCTGCAGGTGGCCGACGGCGTCTTCGACCAGCTCCCGGTCGACGAGGTCGCCCCGCTGCTGATGCTCCCGATCGGCCTCGCGCTGCGCAGCGCCGCGTAACCCCGACCCAGGGACTCGACGACCGATGATCACCGTCAATCTCCGCCCCGACCTCAAGCGCAAGCGCGCCCGGAAGCCCTTCACGGGGTCGCTGGACGGGCTGCGCGGCCTGGGCAGCAAGGTCAAGGACCCGCTCCTGCTCGTCGCCGTGGTGGCCTGGGTGTCGGTCCTCGGCTGGCTGGCCTTCGTCTACATGGGGACCACCCGCGAGCTCAACGCCCTCACCCCGCAGCTGGAAGCCAGCCGGTCGGAGAACCGCCGGTTCAAGGCGTTTCTGACCGAGAAGCGGCACCAGGAAACGATCCGCGACTCGCTGGTGGCCCAGATCGGCGTCATCCGGACCGTGGACGCCGACCGCTACGTCTGGCCCCACCTGCTGGACGAGATCACCAAGGCCCTCCCGGCCTACACCTGGCTGGTGGACGTGAGCCCGACCACCAAGGTCGCGCCGCCGGTGTCCGCGCCTGCCCCGGCCGCCAAGCCGGCCGAGGCCAAGGCCGGCGCCAAGGCCGACAGCGTGGTCACCGCGGCTCCGGCCCCGGCCGCGGTCCAGGTCGAGATCAACGGACGGACGGTGGACATCCAGGCCTACACCAAGTTCCTGCGCCAGCTCGAGGCGTCGCCCTGGATCACCGATGTGCTGCCGGTGTCCGCCCAGACGGTGATCGAGAAGGAGCGCCCGGTCACGGCCTTCATCATCCGAGCCACCTACAAGCAGGCGGACTCGGCCTACATCAAGACGGTCCCTCTCAGCCAGTCGGTGAGGTAAGCCATGGCCTCGCTCTCGTCCCAGAAGTCGACCCCCATCCTGGTGGCCCTGCTGGCCGGCATCGTGGGGTACATCGGCTACACCGGCTCCGTGATCGACAACGTCGGCCTGTCGGGCCTGGCGGCGCGGAAGGAGCAGGTGGCGGCGGTCCGGGACACCATCGCCCGGCTGGACGCGGCCACCGACAGCGCCAAGAAGGAGCTCGCCCGCGGCACGGTCGAGGATCTCCGGAAGCGGCTCGACACCTATCGCGGCAGCCTGGCCCTGCTGCGCCGGCTGGTGCCCGAGCGCAACGAGGTACCCAACCTGCTCGATGATATCTCCACCCGGGGCAAGATCCGCGGGGTCACCCTGTCGCAGGTGGTGCCGCTCCCGGTCGAGCCCGGCCCGGTGCCGTTCGATACCTACAGGTACAACATGTCCGTCATCGGGCACTACGACGAGATCGGCCAGTTCCTGGCCGACGTGGCCAGCCTGCAGCGGATCATCGTGCCCTACGATCTGTCGGTGGCGCCGGCCCAGTCGACCGCGGCCAAGGCGCTCAACGACACCAGCGGCGCGCTGCTCGAGGCCAAGTTCCAGGTCCGGACGTTCGTCAAGTCCCCCAGCGGGGAAGGAGAGGCCAGTGGCACGTAACGCGTGGTTGGGGATCGCGCTGCTCGCCCTGACGGCCGGAGGCGGCGGCGAGCTGTCCGCCCAGGCGCAGGTCGCCCAGGTCGCCCGTGTGCGGGCCAAGACGGACAGCCTGAGCCGGACGCGGGCGGCGCAGATCGCCGTCGCCAACGGCGCCGTGGCCGCCGACTCCACCTCCCGGACGACGCTGGCCGCCACCACGGTCCGGCCGGCGGTCCCGGTCAAGGACTCGCTGGCCCAGGACGCCGAGGCCAGCGTGGCCGACTCGCTTCAGCGCGCCCGCGAGATCGACGTGCTGCGGGAGACCTTCGCCTACGCCGGCGGCACCCGCGACCCGTTCGCGTCGCTGATCAACTCCAACAAGGTCGGGCCCGAGCTGGCCGATCTGGACCTGGTGGGCGTCTACCTCGACTTGAGGACGCCCTCCAACAACATCGTCGTCCTGCGCGAAAAGAGCGCGGCCGCGAAGCGTCACAAGATGCGGGTGGGAGACCAGCTGGGCCGCTCGCGGCTGGTGCAGATCCGGGCCCGTGATGCGGTGTTCATGATTGCTGACTTCGGGTACGAGCGCCAGGAAACTCTCTCGCTGCGCAAGCAGGAGGTCGAGACGCCATGATGGGCATGTATCGCTGGATGCTGGTCGCCGCGGTCGTCTGTGGGACGGCCGCGCCCCTCCGGGCCGAAGGCCCCGGCAGCGGTGAGGTGACCGCGGTGAGCCTGGCGCCGGCCGCCGGCAAGACCGAGATCGTCGTCGCCGTCAAGGGCGTGGTGGACGTCCGCGACTTCCTGCTCACCGCGCCCGACCGGCTGGTGCTCGACGTCGTCGGCGCCACCCTGAGCAGCACCAGGGCGAGTCTCTATGACGGGGTGAAGCGGGGGCAGGTCGTCAACCTCCGCTACTCGCAGTTCCGGCCGGACGTCGTCCGGATCGTGGTGGACCTCGACGGCCCCCAGGCCTACAAGGTCGACCGCGCCGACAACGCCGTGCGGATCACCTTCGGCTCGGGCGACGGTTTCCAGGCCTGGAGCTCGACCGCGCCGGCCGCCGTGCCCGCCGTCGCGATGGCGGAGGACGAAGTGGAGGCAGCCGAGCCCGCGCCCGCCCCGGTCCAGCCCCGGCCGGTGCTGGCCCGGAAGCCCGAGCTGGGCATCCGGAGCGCCGCCATGCTGACCCGGGCCGATGAGCCCCGGATCACCGTGACCTGGGACCGCGCCAGCATCTCCGACGTGGTCGCCGGCTTCGCGGCCTTCAGCGGCCGGACCATCATCCTCGGCAAGGACGTGAAGGGCGAAGTCAACGCCGAGATCAAGAACCAGCCCTGGCCCCAGGCGTTCCAGGCGGTCCTCGCCACCCAGGGCCTCTCCGCCCAGGAGATGCCGGGCGGCATCATCCGGGTGGACGCGCCGTCGGCCCTGGCCGCGCTCGACTCGCTCGAGCCGCTCGAGACCAGCATCGTCCGGATCAACTACGCTCAGGCGTCGTCGCTGGCCAAGACGGTCGAGAGCATCCTGACCAAGAACCGCGGCCGCGTGGTGGCCGATACCGGGTCCAACGCGCTGATCCTGACCGACACCCGGAGCCGGATCAGCAGCGTCACCGACTTCGTCAAGGGGCTCGACGTCCGGACCCCGCAGCTGTCGATCCAGGCCAAGATCATCTTCGTCGACCGGACCGACATCGAGCAGCTCGGCATCAAGTACGATCTGGGCGGCCGGAACCAGTTCTTCAACAAGCTGATTCAGCGGACCGACCCGACCAGCGGCGAGCCGTTCGACAAGAACGTCAACGTGGTGGACCTGGGCGGCAACTCGCTGGCCGCGGTCGGCAACGCCGGCGGCGACATCCCCGGCTCGGCGCTCGACCTGATCTACTCGACGGCGATCGGCGGCTTCTCGCTGACCACCTTCCTCAGCGCGCTCGAGCGGACCGAGCTGGCAGACATCCAGGCCGAGCCGGTCATCTCGACCCTCGACAACCGCCAGGCCGACATCCTGGTGGGTGAGGAGACGCCGGTCCGGGTCATCGACGCCAGCTCCAACACCAGCAGCACCTCCGGCCCCAAGGCCACGGTCCAGTTCAAGGAGACCGGTATCCGGCTGACGGTCACTCCGCACGTGACCAACAACCGGCAGGTGCTGATGCAGCTCCACACCGAGCGCTCGGCCATCCAGCCGCTCGCCGCGGCCGACCTCGGCTTCATCTTCCAGAAGCAGAAGGCCGACAACCAGCTCCTGGTCGAGGATGGCGAGACCGCGGTCATCGGCGGCCTGACCGTCACCTCGGTCACCAAGACCAAGTCGGGCATCCCGCTGCTCGGCGGCCTCCCGATCATCGGCAAGCTGTTCAGCTTCAGCAGCGACCAGGAAAACCGGCGCGATCTCATTATCTTGGTCACGCCCAGGATCACCGACGACGGCGCCTCGGATCAGCAGTAACCGCCTCCGGGCGGACCGAGTGGCCCATCGGGAGCGAGCCCGGCGCAAGCCGGGCTCGTTCGTTCTCCTCCTCGCGCTCACGAGGCCCCCGTGCCGCTCAAGTTCTCCACCGCCGGCGAGTCCCACGGCAAGGCGCTGGTGGCCCTGGTCGAGGGCCTGCCCGCCGGACTGCCGATCGGGGCCGAGTGGGTGGACCGCGAGCTCGCCCGCCGGATGCAGGGGTACGGCCGGGGCGCCCGGATGAAGATCGAGCGCGACCGGATCGAGTGGCTGGCCGGCGTCCGGGCCGGCGAGACGCTCGGCTCGCCGGTGGCGATGCTGATCCCGAACCGGGACTGGGCCAACTGGGAAGACGTCATGGCCGCCGAAGCAGCCGATCCGGCCGGGCCCGGTGAGCTCCGCCGCCGCCGGGTGACCCGCCCGCGGCCCGGCCACGCCGACCTGGTCGGGGTCCTCAAGTACGACCGGCTGGACGCCCGCGACATCCTCGAGCGGGCCAGCGCCCGAGAGACTACTGCGCGGGTGGCGGCCGGCGCCCTGGCCCGCCGGCTGTTGGCCGAATTCGGGGTCGAGATCGGCAGCCATGTCGTCTCGCTCGGCGGCATCGTCGCCCGGCCGCCGGCCGAGCTGCCGGTGCCGCTCAACGACGCCTCCGACCAATCCGAGGTCCGGGTGCTCGACCGCGCGGTGGAGGGGGAGATCATCGCCCGGATCGACGCCGCCAAGAAGGCCGGCGATACCCTCGGCGGCGAGGTCGAGGTGGTGGCCCGGGGCGTGGTCGTAGGCCTGGGCAGCCACGTGGCCTGGGATCGGAAGCTGGACGGCCGGTTGGCCGGCATCCTCATGTCCATCCCCGCGGTCAAGTCGGTCGAGATCGGTCTCGGGGTCGAGGCGGCGCGCCGGCCCGGGTCGGCGGTACACGACCCGATCGATCCGGCGGACGGCGCCCCACCCGCTTCGGGCGACACCCGGGCGGGCTTCCGCCGCCGGACCAACCACGCCGGCGGACTCGAGGGCGGCATCACCACCGGCGAGCCGATCGTGATCCGGGTGGGCATGAAGCCGATCAGTACCCTGATGTCCCCCCTGCCTACCGTGGACCTGGCCAGCGGGCGCTCGGCCAACGCTCAGAGCGAGCGGTCGGACGTCACCGCCGTCCCGGCCATGGGGGTCATCGCCGAGGCCCTGACCGCGTTCGTCCTGGCCGACGCGATGGTGGAGAAGTTCGGCGGCGACTCGCTGGGCGAGATGCGCCGGAACTACCAGGGCTACCTGGCGGCGTTGGGGACGCGCTGGACCGCCCTCCGGGACGCTGCGGCCGAGTGAGCGCATCGTGAGCCCTGCCAAGCGCCATATCCTCCTGGTCGGCCTTCCTGGGTCCGGGAAGAGCACGGTCGGCCGCCTGGTGGCCGAAGGGCTTCCGGCGCCGCTGCTGGACATCGACTCGATTCTGGTACGGCAGATGGGCATGCCCATCGCCCAGATCTTCGGGATGGTGGGTGAGCCCCGGTTCCGGGCGATGGAGCGGGACGCCGTCCTGACGGCCCAGGCTCGGGAACCGGCCGTCATCGTGCCTGGCGGCGGGTGGGCGGCCCAGCCCGGCCAGATGGACGAGGCCCGGCGGCTCTGTCTCCTTATATATCTGCGCTGCACCGCCTCGACCGCAGCCCGCCGGAGCGCGCAGGGCGAGGACCGGCCCCTCCTGACCGGGGGGGGCGATCCGATCGAGCGGGTCCGGCAGCTCCAGGCGGTCCGGGAACCGTTCTACCAGTTGGCTGATTATGAGGTGGCAGCCGACACGAAGCCGGCCCAGGCGGTGGCGAACGAGGTGCTTCAGTTGGCCAGAACCCAGGGCGGCTGGTAGGCCCCGCGGTGGCCAGGGAGGTCGGCCGAGTCAGATTGGATTTTCCAAGCCATTGCCGGACAAAAAGTTATAAAGCGCTGCCTTGCGCCGCCCCGCCCCAACGGATTTCTTGCAGCCACCGACGTTGACTACCCGATGAACCCAGCGAGCACATTGTCTCCATGGCGACCAGACCCAAGCGCGCAGTAAAGTCCCCCACCGACGGCAAGCCTGCTACCGGTCCGGCGGCCGGCTCCGGCCCGAAGGCGGCCGCGAAGAGCGGCAGCCGTGAGGCCGCCAAGGCCGGGGTGAAGGGTCGCGCCAAGGCCACCGCCAAGGCCACCGCCAAGGGCGGCTCCCGCGGGACCGTGGCCAAGGGGGCCCCGGCCGGCCGGCGGGGCAGCGCGCTGGTGATCGTCGAGTCGCCCACCAAGGCCAAGACCATCGGCAAGTATCTCGGCTCGGGCTACGACGTGAGGGCCACCATCGGCCATCTTCGCGACCTGCCGACCCGCGAGCTGGGGGTCGACGTCGAGCGGGACTTCGAGCCCAAGTACGTCACCATCAAGGGCAAGACGAAGACCCTGTCGGAGCTCAAGAAGGCGGCGAAGACCGCGTCTACCATCTACCTGGCGACCGACCCCGACCGCGAGGGGGAGGCCATCGCCTGGCACGTGGCCGACCAGCTCGACAGCGCGGCCCCGACCCACCGGGTCCTGTTCCACGAGATCACCAAGGACGCGATTCACGAGGCGATGGACAACCCGGGCGTCATCGACGACCGGAAGGTCAACGCCCAGCAGGCCCGCCGGATCCTCGACCGGCTGGTGGGCTACAAGGCCAGCCCCATCCTGTGGCGCAGCATCAAGACCGGGCTCTCGGCCGGGCGGGTCCAGACCGTGGCGCTCCGGCTGATCGTCGAGCGGGAGCGGGAGATCCGCGCCTTCGTGCCCCAGGAGTACTGGAGCATCGAGGCGCTGCTGGCCAAGGACGGCCAGACGTTCGAGGCTGCCCTGGCCAAGGTCGCCGGCCACAAGCCTCAGCTCCATTCAGCCGAGGATGCTCAGCGGGTCGTCGACGCCGTCCGAAACCTGCCGTTCCTGGTCAGCAAGGTCGAGAAGCGGAATCGCCGGAAGAACCCCGCCGCGCCGTTCACCACCAGCACGCTGCAGCAGGAAGCCGCCAAGAAGCTCGGCTTCAGCTCGCGGCGGACGATGCGGGCGGCCCAGGACCTCTACGAGGGACGTGACGTCGGCGAGGACGGCCCGGTCGGCCTGATCACTTATATGCGGACCGATTCGGTCCGGGTGTCGGACGCCGCCATCGGGTCGGTCCGGGACTTCATCGGGTCGAACTACAAGCCGCCCTATCTGCCCGAGAAGCCCAACAGCTACAGCTCGCGCAAGAACGCCCGGGTGCAGGACGCCCACGAGGCCATCCGGCCGACCGACGTGCGCCGGCGCCCGGAGCAGGTCCAGTCGTACCTGGAGCCGGACCAGTTCCGGCTCTACCAGCTCATCTGGCAGCGGTTCGTCGCCTCGCAGATGACCCCGGCGGTCTACGATATGACCATCGTGGATTTCGATCTGGGCGAATATCTCTTCCGGGCCACCGGCAGCGTGCTGGTGTTCGACGGCTATCACGTGCTCTACATGGAGGGCCGGGAGAAGGAAGAGGGCAAGACGATGGACGACCTCCCGCCCATCCCGCCGCTGGCCCAGGGCGACCGGTGCGAGGTCCGCCAGATTACCCCGTCGCAGCACTTCACCGAGCCGCCGCCGCGGTTCTCCGAGGCCAGCCTGGTGAAGGAGCTCGAGCGGCTGGGCATCGGGCGGCCGTCCACCTACAGCGCCATCATCTCGACCCTGAGCGCCCGCGAGTACGTCAAGGTCGAGCAGCGCCGGTTCTTCCCCACCGAGCTGGGCGAGCTGGTCGAGAAGATCATGGTGGCCAAGTTCCCCGAGATCTTCAACGTCGAGTTCACCTCCGAGATGGAGACGGAGCTCGACCGGATCGAGGACGGCGAGCTGCTCTGGCAGGGCGTGCTGAAGGAGTTCTACACTCCCTTCAGCAAGGCGCTCGAGGCGGTGGACCTCAACGCGCTGGTGGCCGACGCGCACGGACTCAAGCCCGAGGAGCTGGCCAAGGAGCGCTGCCCCAAGTGCGGCTCCGCCATCGAGCTCAAGACGGGGCGGTTCGGGCCCTATCTCGCCTGCGTCAAGTACAAGGACACCTGCGACTACGTGAAGTCGCTTCGGAAGGCCCGGGCGCCTGACCGGCCGACTGACGAGAAGTGCCATCTCTGCGGCTCCCCCATGGTCATCAAGACCGGGCGGTTCGGCGAGTTTCTGGCGTGCACCACCTACCCCAACTGCAAGGGGACCAGAGCCATCCCGCTGGGCATCAAGTGCCCCAAGTGCATCGAGGGCGACCTGGCCGAGCGCCGGACCAAGCGGGGCAAGTCGTTCTGGGGCTGCGTCCGCTACCCCGCCTGCGACTTCTCGACCTGGAACAAGCCGGTGCCCGACACCTGCCCCGAGTGTGGCTGGGTCGGGATGGAGAAGAAGGTCAACAAGGCCGACGGCGAGACCCGCACCTGCCTCAAGTGCGGCCACAAGATCGTCCTCGCCGAGCCCGAAGAGGTGGCGCTGGCGTGAGCCGCCCCGCCTGAGCGCCCCGCCATGAGCCCCCAGGGATGAGCGCGATGGCGAGCGCCACCGTCGTCGGCGGAGGGCTCGCCGGGTCGGAAGCGGCGTGGGCCCTGGCGGAGCGCGGCGTCCGGGTCACCCTGGTCGAGATGCGGCCGGTGGTGCCGACCCCGGCCCATCACACCGACCGGCTGGCCGAGCTGGTCTGCAGCAACTCCTTCAAGTCGGTGGATCTGACCAACGCGCACGGCCTGCTCAAGGCCGAGCTGCGCGCCCTGGGCAGCGTGCTGCTGCCCTGCGCCGATCTGGCCCGGGTGCCGGGTGGGACGGCCCTGGCGGTGGATGGGGAGATCTTCTCCCAGGCGGCGCACGACCGGATCACCGGCCACCCCAACATCACCGTGGTGCGCGAAGAGGCGGCGGCGCTGCCGTCGCCGGGGATCGTGGCGACGGGCCCGCTCACCAGCGCCCGGCTTACCGAGGCGATCGTCGCCCGGCTCGGGGCCGCCGCGCTGGCATTCTACGACGCCATCGCGCCGGTGGTGGCGGCCGACTCGCTGGACCACGGGCGGCTCTACGCCCTGTCCCGCTACGGCAAGGGCGAGGGTGACGACTACCTCAACGCCCCGATGGATGCGGCGGCATACGAGCGGTTTCTCGATGCGCTGCTCGAGGCCGACCAGCACCAGGGCCACGATTTCGACCAGGTGCCGTACTTCGAGGGCTGCCTCCCGGTCGAGGAGATGGCCCGCCGCGGTCGCGAGACCCTCCGCTTCGGGCCGATGAAGCCGGTCGGCCTGCCCGACCCGCGCACCGGCCGCGAGCCCCATGCCGTAGTTCAGCTCCGCCGCGAGGACCGGGCTGGCCAGATGTGGAACCTGGTCGGCTTCCAGACCCGGCTCCGGATTCCGGAGCAGCAGCGGGTCTTCCGGCTGATCCCAGGCCTGGAGCAGGCGGAGTACCTCCGCTTCGGCAGCATCCATCGGAACTCGTACCTCAACAGCCCCGCGGCGCTCGGTCCGGCGCTTACCGCCCGCGATGACGACCGGCTGTTCTTCGCCGGCCAGCTCACCGGCGTCGAGGGCTACACCGAGTCGCTCGGCACCGGCCTCCTGGCCGGCATCAATCTGGCGCGCCGGCTCGAGGATCGGTCCGCGGCCGTGCCGCCGCCCACCACGATGCTGGGCGGGCTCTACCGCTACCTTCGCGAGGCGGCGCCGACCCACTTCCAGCCGATGAACGCCAACTTCGGGCTGCTCGACCCGCTGCCCGGAAAGGTGAAGAAGGACCGGAAGAAGGCGCTCCTGGTGGAGCGGGCGCAGGCCGACTTCCTCGCGTTCCTGGGGGAGATCGGGGCATGAGCGGTGGGGACCACGCTCCCTCTGTCCTCTGGGCCTCGGTGGCGTTGTCCGCCCGGTCCCCTCGGTGAAGCCGGGTTGGGACGTGCCCGGTCGCTCGGAGGTCGCGGAGTACCTGACCCTCCTCGAGAAACAGCGCGGCCAGTCGCCCAACACCATCAAGGCGTACGCCCGCGACCTGACGGCGTTCGTCGAGTTCTGCGACCGCCACTATGGGAGCTGGACCTGGACCACGGTGGACCGGCTGGGCGTGCGGGGCTTCCTGGGTGAGCTCCAGCGCCGGGGGCTGGCCAAGCGGTCGGCGGCCCGGGCGCTCTCGGCGGTGCGG
>DATAOR010000103.1:0-18968 GCA_036265635.1 Gemmatimonadales bacterium | reverse complement strand
GGCATGTCGTAGCGGATGAGGAACCGCTGATAATCCCGCCGGGCCTCGGCAAACTGGCCCCGTGCCTCCTCGATCTGCGCCAGCTGCAGAATCGCCAGGGAGGCGACCGCGATCTTCTCTGTGAAGGGGCCGCTCAACGCCTCGTGCCAGGTGAGCAGCCGGAGCGCTCGGCTGGTGTCGCCCGCAGCCAGGAGCCAGGGGGCGGCGGCCATGCGATTGATCGCCTTCCGGAGCGGGTGGGTGGCAGAACCCATCCACGGGTCGCGGTCGGCGGATTCCAGCTCGAGCGTGGCCAGTCGGGCCCCGGCCGCGGCTCGGCCCGCTTGTGCCGCTGGTCTTGGGCGAGATAGACGACCGCCATCCCGCCGCGTCCGAGCTCGCGATCGAGTCGGAGGTATGGAGGGAGGTCGGGCGCGTCTAGCACTCGCGGTCACCCGGGTATCGCGGGGGGAGTTCACTGCTGGATCATGGGGCAGTCGCGGGAGAACATCGGATCCCGCTGCTCGCTCCAACCTAGGGCGCGGCTCGGCGGGCAGCAAGCAGAGTCAGATCCGGCACCGCCTGGCGGCTGGTCACGCTTGCCGTAGCGCGACGGCGAATTCGGCGGCGGTGGGGTATCGCTCCTCAGGCCGCTTGGCCAGGGCTCGCCGGACGGCGCGGTCGAGGGCCGCCGGAAGGTCGGGGCAGAGGGTGAGCAGGGGCGGAAGGACGTCCCCGATTTGCCGGGCGAGCACCGCCGCACTGGTCGCCCCGGTGAACGGGGGCTCGCCGCCGAGCATCTCGTACAGCACGCAGCCCAGGCTGTAGATATCGCTCCGGCCGTCGAGGTGCTTGTCGCCACGCGCCTGCTCCGGGCTGCTATAGGCCGGCACACCGAGAACGACGCCCGTGGCCGACAACCGCTGGCCGCCGGCGGTCTCGAGCACGCCCGCGATCCCGAAATCCGCCACCTGTGCGTGTCCCGACTCGAGCAGGATGTTCTCCGGACGGATGTCCCGGTGGATCACCCCCTGTCCATGCGCGTAGGCCAGCGCGTCGGCCACGTCAGCTGCGATGGCGGTCGCCTCGGCGGCCGGTAGTTGCACCTCACGCTGCAGCCGCTGCCGGACCGACTCGCCCCGCACGTATGGCATGACGTAGTACAGCCCGTGGGGCGTACCGCCCGGCTCCAGCACACCGGCGTCGTAGAGTTGGAGGATGTGGGGATGGTACAGCCGCGCCAGGATTGCGATCTCCCGCCGAAACCGTTGCGCGTCCGTCGCGCTGGCGACGTCCGGCCGGAGGACCTTGAGCGCGACCGGCCGGTCGAACCGCCGATCCCGGGCGAGATACACGGTCGCCGCGGTGCCCCGCCCCAGCTCGCGTTCGACCAGGTACCGACGGCCTGCGGCCTCGGTCCCGGAGCGTCGCTCCCGCCGCAGCCCCTCGACCATCGCTTCCAGGTCTTCGGTCGGTTCGCCCGGCAACTCGGCTCGGATCCGGGCGCGATAGTCTCGGGCGGCCCGCGAGGCCGCCGCCCAGTCGCCTGACGCCGCCAAGGCGCGAATCAGGTCGGCGGCGGCGCGCTCGTCCAGCGGATCGGCGGCCGCGAGCCGGCGCCGGATGTCGATCTCGGCCGTGTCCTGGCCCCGCCCCTCCGCCTGCTTGGCCAGCGCACGCAGAGCCCGGGCGTGCTCCCCCGCCAGCCGATCCCGCTCCCGCTCGGCCCAGCGCTCGAACTCGGGCGCGCCAGTGAGGAAGAACCCGTCCAGGAAGGGGCCGCGGTAGAGTGCCGCCGCAGCCTCGGCATCGCCCTCGGCCAGGCGTGCCGTGAAGTCGCCGACGTCCGTGCTCAGCAGTCCCGGGTCGATCCGGATCGGGTCGGTCCCCGCGAGCACGCCCGCGGGAAGCTGCCGGCGGAGCGAGTAGACCAGCTGTTCCAGGGCATGGCGCGCCTGGTCCTCGGGGCTTTCGGGCCAGAGACAGGCGACCAGCTTCTCCCGACCGACTCCCCGGCTGCCCGCCACGGCCAGCAGCGCGAGCAGCGCCAGCCGGCGGCGCTGCGACACCACCGGCTGACCTCCGCTGTCGAGCAACGTCAGGCCGCCAAACGTCTCGAGCCGGAGCATGAGCCCCCTGTGAGCGGCGGGTGAGGGAGTCGTGAGCCGCGCCTCTTAGTGTAGGGCTCACGATTCCGATCGGGCAAGCGCTGGCGGCACAGGTGGGGCCGACGACTGCTTCCCCAACACAGCGGAGGATCAGATGCGGCCGCTCCCCTTGTTCACCCTCGTCATGCCCGTTGCCGTCCTCGCCGCCTGTCAGGGCGACGTGACGTCGTCCGGCGGGTCAACCGAAACGCCGGTCACGATCTCCGTGTCCCCCAGCGCGGCCACGGTGGCCGGAGGGAAGACGCTTCGCCTGACGGCCAGGGTTCAGGGGCTGGATGGCTCCTACTCCAATCCATTCGACGTAACCTGGTCCACGGGCGACGACGGGATCGCCTCGGTGGATGCGACGGGTGGAGTCCAGGGTGTGGGGGCCGGCGAGGTAAGAATCGTGGCTACCTGGCACGGCAGCCATGGGTCGTCCCTGGTGACCGTCACAGACGCAGTCGCCGGGAAGCCGGCCTACCCGTGCGCCATCCTGGCTGAGGCGCAGTACAGCATCCCGCCGGGCAAGGGCTGCAAGCCGCAATGACCTGAGAAAGAGATGTGGGATCCCGCCGGGGCCGGACGGCCGATGCCGCCCCCTTCCGATCGGGATTGCGGTCTATTGCTTGACCACGAACACCTTGGCGTCTACCGAGTCGGTCCCGAGAAAGACGACCACCTTGTAGTTCCCCGGCTTCAGCCCTTTTGGCCGGGACAGACGGAAGGCGGCATTCGCCCCGGGCTCGGGCAGCGGCTCGGATGACTGCTGGACGATCTCACCCGTCTGTGAGCGCCACGCCGCCGTGAGGTGGTTGGCCCCGCCGGAGCCGGAGGTGGCGATGGAGACGTACACTGTATCCTGGGGAGCGAACTGAAAGGTGGGTTCGGTGATGTGGTTGGCGGGGTCGATCCGACGCCCGATCATCACGTTCGAGACCTGGACCCCGCTGGACTGGACCGCCGCGTCCTTGGCCGAATCGGCCATCCCGGTGGTGGCCGCGGAGTTCGAGCCGTCCGACCGACCGCACGCCGGGGACAACGCCGCCAGGACCACGAGCGGCGCGCCGGTGAGGGAAAGGTGGGCCATGGAGCCCTCCATTCGCGCAGAGCGTTCGAGGTACCGAACACGATGGCGACCGGTGACGTCGCTGTCAACCAACGGAGCTCGCCCGGCAAGGCCTCGGGCCGCTACCGCCCAACCCCATGGCACTTCTTGTACTTCTTGCCCGATCCGCAGGGACAGGGGTCGTTCCGGCCGGCCTCCGGCACGGCGGTGGTCGTCCGTCCGACCGGGCCCATCGAGCTGTTGACCGCCGGCGCTGGCCCATCGGCCGGTCGAGGCGGGGCTGGCGGCACGGTCCGGGCGGCCCGCGGCGCCGGCCCCATGAACAGGTCGTCCGCCCCGCTGGTCGGGGCCGCCTGGTGCGTCGCCGCCGCGGGGGGCGGTGGCGGCGGCGGGGCGACCCTCGGCGGCTCCGGCCGCGCGGCGCTCACCTGGATCTTGAGGAACCGCTCGGTGAAGGTGCTCTGGATGTCGCGCATCAGGTCCTCGAACATCTCGAAGGCCTCGCGCTTGTACTCGACCAGCGGGTCCTTCTGGCCCCAGGCCCGGTACTGGATCGCGTTCCGGAGCTGGTCCAGGTCGTACAGGTGGTCCTTCCACCGCTCGTCGAGCACGTTGAGCATGACCTGCGACAGCACCTGCACGTCCACGTCCGGGATCCCGATGCTGCGGCCGAACTCGGCCAGGTACTC
Source organism: Gemmatimonadales bacterium (assembly GCA_036265635.1). Classification (GTDB taxonomy): domain Bacteria; phylum Gemmatimonadota; class Gemmatimonadetes; order Gemmatimonadales; family GWC2-71-9; genus CAVVWJ01. Next base: position 15,084 of record DATAOR010000103.1, on the reverse strand, counting down.
GACCTTCCGCTGGAAGCTGGCTTCGCCCTCGGCCTTGGCGGCGGCCAGCATCTGGTCCATGCCCGGCGTGGCCTCGGCGTCGACCAGCGCGTCCGCCGTCACCAGGTACTGCAGCGTGAGCGCCTCGCGCAGCCCGCCCCGGTCCCATTCCTCGGGCCGCTCGGCCGTGGCCAGGAACTGGGTCACCACCCGCTCCACCGCCGCCTCGATCATCCGCCGGGCCTCGGCCTTGAGCTCCTCGCCCCGCTCGAGGGCGAACAGCCGGAGCGAGTAGATCACCTCGCGCTGCTGGTTCATTACGTCGTCGTACTCGAGCAGCCGCTTCCGGCTCTGGAAGTTCTGCAGCTCGACCCGCTTCTGGGCCTGCTCGATGGCCCGGGTCACCAGGCCGCCGGTAATGACTTCGCCCTCCTCCGCCCCGCTCTTGTCCATCCAGCGGGCGATCCGGTCCGACCCGAACAGCCGCATCAGGTCGTCCTCGAGCGAGAGGAAGAAGATGCTCTGGCCCGGATCGCCCTGGCGGCCGGACCGGCCCCGGAGCTGCCGGTCGATCCGCCGCGATTCGTGCCGTTCGGTGCCGATGATCTGGAGCCCGGCTTCGGGCTGGGTCAGGTCGAGCGCCTTGTCGAGTTTGATGTCGGTGCCGCGCCCGGCCATGTTGGTCGCGATCGTGATCGCCCCCTTCTGCCCGGCGCCCGCCACGATCTCCGCCTCGCGCTGGTGATACTTGGCGTTGAGCACTTCGTGCTTGAGCCCGCGCCGCTTGAGCTGGCGCGACAGCGTCTCCGACACGTCGACGTTGACCGTACCGATCAGGATCGGCCACTCCAGCCCGTGGAGCCGCTCGACCTCGTTGATGATCGCGTCGTGCTTCTCCTTGCGGGTCTTGTAGATCCGGTCGGCCTGGTCGAGCCGGCGGATCGGCCGGTGGGTCGGGATCACGCTGACGTCGAGGCCGTAGATCTGGTAGAACTCGGTCTCCTCGGTCTCGGCCGTGCCCGTCATGCCCGCCAGCTTGTCGTACATCCGGAAGTAGTTCTGGATCGTGATGGTGGCGAAGGTCTGGGTCTCCCCCTTCACCTGCACGCCTTCCTTGGCCTCCACCGCCTGGTGCAGCCCGTCCGCCCAGCGCCGGCCCGACATGATCCGGCCCGTGAACTCGTCCACGATCAGCACTTGACCGTCCTGCACCAGGTAGTCCACTTCCTTCTCGTACAGGGCGTGGGCCTGGAGCAGCTTGTGGATGATGTGGAGCTTCTCGCTCTTGAGGGCGTACTCCGACTCGACCGTGCGGCGCTGCTCGATCCGGTCGTGCGGGCTCAGCTCCGGGTCCTTGTCGATCCGGTGGATCGCCTCGGAGATGTCCGGCACCAGGAACAGCTCGGGGTCGTTGGGCGACATCGCCTCGGCGCCCCGGTCGGTCAGGTGGACCGAGTGGCCCTTCTCGTCGAGCACGAAGTAGAGCACGTCCTCCATGTCGCGCATCCGCTGCTGCTTCATCGGCAGCTTCCGGTCGGCGATGGCGTCGAGCTCCATCCGCTGGGTCAGCTGCTTGACCCCCTGCTCGTTCATCATCTTCATGAGCCGCTTGTTCTTCGGCATGCCGAGCTGGGCCTGGTACAGCTTGAGTGCGCCCTCCTGGCGGGTCTTCTCGTCCGCCAGCAGCCGCTCCGCCTCGGCCAGGAGGGTATTCACCACCCCGGTCTGCTTCCGGACCAGCTCCGCCACCTGCCGGTTGAACTGGGCGTACTTGTCGTCCGCCTCGTTGCCCACCGGACCGCTGATGATGAGCGGCGTTCGCGCCTCATCGATCAGGATCGAGTCCACCTCGTCGATGATGGCGTAGGCGTGCTCCCGCTGGACCCGCTGCTCCAGCGAGAACACCATGTTGTCGCGCAGGTAGTCGAAGCCGAATTCGTTGTTGGTGCCGTAGGTGATGTCGGCCAGGTAGGCGGCCCGGCGCTCGGGCGACGACGGCTCGGTATCGTCCAGGCAGGCGACGGTCAGGCCGAGATAGCGGAAGACGTGCCCCATCCACTGGGAGTCGCGCCGGGCCAGATAGTTGTTCACCGTGACCAGGTGCGCCCCTCGGCCGGTCAGTGCGTTGAGGTAGAGCGGCAGGGTGGCCACCAGGGTCTTGCCTTCACCGGTGGCCATCTCGGCGATCTTGCCCTGGTGCAGCACGACGCCGCCGATCAGCTGCACGTCGTAGGGCACCATGTCCCAGGCCAGCTGGTGGCCGGTCACGTCCACCGTGGTCCCGACCAGCCGCCGGCAGGCCTCCCGCACCGTGGCATAGGCCTCGGGCAGGATGGCATCGAGGCCCTCGGCCAGGGCCTTCTTGTAGTCGCGCTCGAGCTGATGCGATTGCTGCTCCAGCTGCTCCCGCTCGACCGGGTCGGCGCAGGCGTGCTTGGCCGCGCGGACCTCGTCGAGCTGGCCCTTGAGCTCGCCGGTCCGCTCCTGCAGCAGGGCGCGGAAGCGGGCAGTCTGGGCCTTGAGCTCGTCCTCGCTCAGGTCCTTGAGCCGCTCTTCCTCGGCGTGAATGGCATCGAGGGTCGGCTGGATCCGCCGACGATCCCGGTCGAACCGCGTCCCGAAGACGGCGGTCATCAGATTCTTGATCATGCTGGCTCGAAATATAAGCGGTGCCGGTCGATATACTCGGCCACCGCGTCGGGCACCCAGTACCGGACCGGGAGGCCGGCCCCAACCCGGCGGCGGATCTCGGTGGCCGAGATGTCGACCGCCGGGACATCGATCGTCGCGGCGGCGAGGGGGGAGGGTGCCGCGGGGGAGCCCGGGCGGGCGAAGACGACGATCCGGGCCAGCCCGGGCAGGTCGGCCGCCCGGTGCCAGGCCGGCAGTTCCGCGGCGGCGTCGGCCCCCAGGAGGATGGTGAAGGCCGTGCCCGGCTCCCGGCGCTTCAGGGCCTCGAGGGTATCGACCGTATAGGACGGACCAGGTCGTTCCAGCTCGGCCCGCTCGACCGCGAACCCGTCGCTGCCCGCCACCGCCAGCTCCAGCATCACCGCCCGGTCGGCCGCCGATGCGCCGTGGCGGCCGACCTTGAACGGCTGCTCCCGGGCGGGCACGAACCGAATCTCGTCCAGGCCAAGTGCCTCGGCCGCGACCCGGGCGACGATCAGGTGGCCGTGGTGGACCGGGTCGAACGAGCCGCCCAGCAGGCCGACCGCGCGCACGGCCATCACCCGGCGCGGCGCGGCGAACCCGCGTCGCCCGCCCCCGACCGAGGCCGGGGGCATGCGCGGACCGAGCCGTCCCGCGGCGCCTGGACCCGAGAGCGCCGGACCTTCCGGGTCACGAAGCTTCCGGCCCCTCCGGGCAGGCCTTCCCCGCCCCCGGCGCCTTGGGATGGAAGCGACGGATGTAGCCGCAGGTCTCCTGGACGTCTTCCTTGTATCCCAGCGTCCGGTAGGCCTGCACCAGGTGGAGCAGCGCGTCGGGCGCCACGGTAGCTCGTGGATAGGTGGCGACCACATCCTTCAGGTAGAGAATGGCCGAGTCGTAGGCCTTGAGCCGGATGTAATACAGGCCGGCCTTGTACTCCTTGTAGGCGAACCGCTCCTGGAGATCGTCGATCCGCTGCTGGGCCCGTTTGGCCGCCGTGGTGTTGGGATAGCGGTTAAGCAGCTCCTGGTACGTCGCCAGCGCAGTCTGTCCGTAGGACGGATCGAGCTCCGGCCGCCGCCACAGGTCGGCGTAGGCGTCCCCCACCCTGAGCAACGCTTCGGGGGCCAGCGGATCGTTGGGCGAATCGTCCGATGTCTTCCGGAACTCCCGGGCCGCCTGGAGGTTGCTCCCCAGGGCCAGCTGGGCCTCACCCTGCCACAGGTGGGCCTGGGGGATGCGACGGTCACCCGGCTGAAACTCCAGCAGCAGCCGGTCCAGGTCCTTGACCACCTCGCCCCACTTGCCCCGGCGGACGGCCGTCTGAGCCTTGAGCCACCGCTGGTCGATCTCCTTCGGCGTGGCACTCTCCGCCACGTCCGACACCGGGGTCGGAGCGGCCTTGGGCGCCGGGGTGGAGGCCCCGCACCCGGGCAGGCCGGCCACCAGACCGGTCAGGAGGAACCGGCGCCACCGTGGAGACAAGCTGCCTGGAATCATCGTGCTCCCGTGCCGGTCGTGTCCGCCGGCGTGATCGTTCCAATCGAGCGCAGCGCGGCAGCCGCGGCCTGACCGGTGGAATCGTCCGTGCCCGCCGCGGCCACCGTCTGGAAGGCCACCGCGGCGGCCAACGTGTCGCCCTGGCTCAGTCGCGCCGCCCCGAAACGCAGCAGCGCCAGCCGCCCGACCGGCGTGGTGCTGTCCACCCGGGCCGCCTCGGCGTACCACAGGGCGGCCTCCTCGGTCCGGCGGGTGCTGTCGGCCCGAAGTCCCAGTGCCAAGGCGCATTCCGCCGCGCCTTGCCGGGCCTCGGTGCGGACGCTGCTGTCCCGGCTCCGGCGAAGCGCGGCGCGGAACTGGAGCAGCGCCTGGCCGCAGCCCTCGGTGCCCTGGAGCGCCTGCCCGTAGCGGACCAGCAGCGAATCCGACTCCTCAGCCGAGCTGGCCGCGGCCAGGGCGCTCGGAAGCAGGGCCACCAGTTCAGCCGTGTCGGCATCGGCCCGCCGAGCCAGCGTCAGGGCGAATCGGCTGGTGCTCCGGCCAGGGTCAACCGCCGTGAGCCCGGTGACCGCCTCCTGCAGCACGTCCGCGTTGTCCGTCCGCTCGGCCGCCCGGGCCACCCCGTCGAGTCCTTCGGCCGCTTCGGCTCGGCGGGCCTGGTCCAGCTCGGCGAGCTTGAGGTAGGCCTCCGTGCTCTGGCGCAGCTCGCCGGCGTGGAGGGCCGCGGCGCCGAGCTTGGCCCACACATCCGGCCGGCGTCCCTGCCGCGAGGCCTCGAGATATTCCGTGATGGCGTCGGCATAGCGGGCTTCGCCGTAGGCTCGGTCCCCCAGGGCCTCGTGATCGGTCCGTCCGCCACAGGCTACCAGCCCCGTCGCCAGGGCGAGCCCGATGGCCCGCCCGGCGAGCCTCCGTCTCACGCGCCCGTGCGTCCCAACATGGCCAGATAGGCCTCGACCCGGGCGTTCTCCGGCCGGCGAGCGAGACACGACCGCCACACGTCCCGGGCGCCGACCCCGTCGCCCGAAAGGAAGTGGGCCAGCCCCAGCGCCGCCTCCGCATCCACGAAATTGGGCCGGGCGCGCAGCACCTGCTCCAGCGCCTCGCGCGCCTCGAGGGCCCGCCCCGCCTCGAGCAGGACCCTGGCCATGCGGTAGCGGAGGTCGTGAAACGCCGGCCCCAGCTCCAACGCCCGCTCGTACTGCTCGATGGCCCGGCCGAGCGCGCCGGCTTCGGCGTACGCGTCGGCCAGCTCGGCATGCTGGTTGGCCAGCCGGGAGGCAACCGGCGCCGGCAGCCCCGCCGCGGGCGGAGCCACGCTCTCCGACGCCCGCCGGAACGACTCCTCCGACTCGCCCGCCCGCCCCAGCTCGCGCTGGATCAACCCCTGGTGGATGAGCGCCTCGAGGTAGCGCGGGTTGAGCGCCAGCGCACGGCCGAACTCCTCCAGCGCCTCTTCGGACCGCCCGAGCAGCGACAGGCTCACTCCGATGAGGTGATGCACGTCGGCAAAGGCCCGGCCGGACGCGACGATCTCCTCGAGCAGGTAGAGCGCGCCGTAGTAGTCCTGCACGGTGAAGCGATCGCGGGCCCGGGCCAGCAGCCGCTCAGTCTGACTGGCCATAGGCCTCCCGGAACCAGCCGACGAACCGGCGAATGCCCTCGGGAAACGGCGTCCGCGGGGCATATCCCAGCAGGGCGCCCGACTTGGTCAGGTCGGCCGAGGTCAGCTGGACATCGCCGGGCTGCATCGGGGCCCAGCTGACGATGGGCTCGATCGCCATGGCCCTCGCGATCTCGGCTACCATGTCGCCGGTCCGGACCGCGCGGTTGCCGCCGAGGTTGAAGGCCTCCATGCCCACGGGCGCGGTGGCCGTCCAGTCGATCGCGGCGGTGACCCCGGCCACGATGTCGTCACAGTACGTGTAGTCGCGGGCCTGGGTACCGTCGCCGAACAGGGTCAGCGGCTCCCTCGCGGCCATTCGCCGGGCGAACGCGTGAATGGCGAGGTCGGGTCGCTGGCGCGGACCGTAGACCGTGAAGAACCGCAGCGCGGCACTCCGGAAGCCGAAGATCGGCGCTACCGAGCTGAGCAGGTGTTCCCCGCCCCGCTTGGTGGCGGCGTAGACCGACACCGGCGCCACCGCCGGCGCGTCCTCGCGGAACGGCGCGGGCGTCGTGTCGCCGTAGATCGAGGACGACGAACCGAACACGACCCGCACGACGCCCGCCTGGCGGGCGGCCTCCAGCACCGCCGCGGTGCCGGTCAGGTTGGTGTGGGCATAGCCGACGGGATCGGCCAGCGACGGCCGAACGCCGGCCTTGGCGGCCAGGTGCACGATGACCGTCTCGGGCGTCAGCCGGGCACGCAGGGCCGCGACGTCCAGCATGTCCTGCTCGAAGAACTGGAACCCCGCCGGGCGGCCGACCTCGCGAAGGTTGCGCTCCTTCATGGCCCGGGGGTAGAACGGGTCGAAGTTGTCGAGCCCGACGACTTCGCCGCCCCGGCGCGCCAGCGCTTCGACCAGATGCGAGCCGATGAAGCCGGCCGCCCCCGTCACCAGAACTCGACTCAAGCCCGGCCCCGCCCGATTCCGTGGTACTCGAACCCCAGCGCCCGCATTCGGCTCGGGTCGTACAGGTTGCGGCCGTCGATCAGGAGCGGGCGCCGGAGCAGCTTGAGCACCCGCTCGAAGTCGGGGTTGCGATAGACCAGCCATTCGGTCATGAGCAGCAGGGCGTCGGCTCCGTGGGCGGCGCTGTACGGGTCGGCCGCGTACATCACCCGGTCACCGAAGATCGCCCGGGCCGAGTCGGTGGCCTTGGGGTCGTGGGTCTGGACCCGGGCGCCTGCCTCCAGCAGTCCTTCGATCAGCGGGATCGTCGGGCTCTCCCGCATGTCGTCGGTCTCGGCCTTGAAGGCGAGGCCCCAGATGCCGACGATCTTGCCGGACAGATCGGGGCCGAGATACTTCAAGGTCTTGTTGAGCACCACGCGCTTCTGGGCCTCGTTGACCTCCTCGACCGACTTGAGCACATCGAGCGAGAGCCCCAGGGACTGGGCGGTCCGGATGATCGCCTTGACGTCCTTGGGGAAGCAGGAGCCGCCGTAGCCCGGCCCGGGATACAGGAAGGCCCGGCCGATCCGCTGGTCGGACCCGATGCCCAGGCGGACGTTGTGCACGTCGGCCCCGACCAGCTCGCAGAACTGAGCCATCTGGTTCATGAACGAGATCCGGGTGGCCAGCATGGCGTTGGCGGCGTACTTGGTCACCTCGGCCGAGGCGATGTCCATGAACAGGATCCGGTTGCCGCCCTGGCGGGTGAAGGGGGCGTACAGCTCCCCCATGACGGCCTGGGCCTGCTCGTCGTCCACCCCGATGACCACCCGGTCGGGCTTCATGAAGTCCTCGATGGCGGCCCCCTCCTTCAGGAACTCGGGGTTCGAGCACACCGCGAAGGCTTCCTTCGTCTCCGAACGGACCGCGGCCCGGACCTTCTCCGCCGTCCCCACCGGGACCGTGGACTTGGTCACCACGACCTTGTGCCCGTTCAGGTTGCGGCCGATCTCCCGGGCCACCGACAGGACGTGCTGCAGGTCGGCCGAGCCATCCTCGCCCGGCGGGGTGCCCACCGCGATAAACACCACCCGGGCCGAGCGCACCGCGCTGCCCAGGTCGGTGGTGAAGGTCAGCCGGCCTTCCTCCTGGTTTCGCCGCACCATCGGCTCGAGCCCCGGCTCGTAGATCGGGATCTCGTTCTTCTGGAGCCGGGCGATCTTGTCCGCGTCCTTGTCCACGCAGACCACGTCGTTGCCGGTCTCCGCCAGGCAGGCCCCGGCCACGAGGCCGACGTATCCACTTCCGATCACCGCCACGTGCATGTCAGTCCTCTTTGGGCATCGCGTGCCGGGTATCGACCACCAGCTTGGCCTGGCGTTTGATCATGTGATAGTCCACGGCGGTATGGTCGGTCACGATCATGACGCAGTCCGCGGCCGCCACCGTGGCCGGATCGAGCGGCACCGAGCGAAACTCGTGCCCGTCCTCCTCGAATGCCGGCACGTGGGGGTCGTGGTAGCTCACCCGGGCGCCCTGGCCCTCGAGCAGGCGGATGATGTCCAGCGCGGGGCTCTCGCGCAGGTCGTCGATGTCGCGCTTGTAGGCTACGCCCAACACCAGGACCGCGGCGCCGCGGACGGCCTTGCCCTGGCCGTTGAGGGCCTCCGACAGCTTGCGGACCCAGAACAGCGGCATTTCGGTGTTCAGCTCGCCGGCCAGGTCGATGAACCGGGTCTTGTAGTTGAGGCCCCGCATCTTCCAGGCGAGGTAGTGGGGGTCGATCGGAATGCAGTGCCCGCCCAGCCCCGGCCCCGGCAGGAATTTCATGAATCCGAAGGGTTTGGTGGCCGCGGCCTCGATTACCTCCCAGACGTCCACGCCCAGCTTGTCGCACACGATCGCCATCTCGTTGACCAGGCCGATGTTGACGCTGCGAAAGGTGTTCTCCAGCAGCTTCACCAGCTCGGCCGCCTCGGTGGTCGAGACCGGGACCAGGGTTTCGATGGCCGGCCGGTACAGCGCCATCGCCACCGCATTGCAGCTGGCGGTGATCCCCCCGACCACCTTGGGCGTGTTGCGGGTGCCGTAGCTGGGATTGCCCGGGTCCACCCGCTCGGGGCTGAAGGCGAGGAAGAAGTCCTCGCCCACCGCGAGCCCGGTGCCTTCCAGGGCGGGCAGCAGGATCTCCCGGGTGGTCCCCGGGTAGGTGGTGCTCTCGAGAATGATGGCCTGCCCCCGCCGAAGCGTCCGCTTGACCGCCTCGGTGGCCGCCACGATGTAGCTGACGTCCGGGTCCTTGAACTTGGACAGCGGGGTCGGCACGCAGATCGAGATGGCGTCGGGCTCGGCCAGCCGAGCCATGTCGGTGGTGGCGCTGAACCGGCCCGACGCTACCACCGCCTCGAGTTGCGCCTGGGTCACGTCCTTCACGTGCGAGCGCCGCGCGTTGAGCCCCTCCACCACCTTCGGCTGCACGTCAAACCCCAGCACCCGGTAGCCGGCGTTGGCCAGCTCCACCGCGAGCGGCAGGCCCACGTAGCCCAGCCCGACGATGCCGAACAGCACGTCCCGCCGCTCGGCCCGGGCGATCAGATCCTGCGCCATGGTCATGAGTAGAACTCCAGGACCGCGTCGATGACCGCCTGCTGCTGGGCTTCGCTGAGCTCGGGGTAGACCGGCAGCGAGATCACCTGCGCCGCCGCCGCCTCCGAAGCCGGCATGGTGCCGCGCTGGTAGCCCAGGTGGGCAAAGCACGGCTGCAGGTGGAGCGGCAGCGGATAGTAGATCGAGTGGCCGATCTGCCGGCGCTTGAGGTGGGCCTGCAGCTCGTCCCGCCGGGGTACCCGGATGGTGTACTGGTTGTAGATGTGCTCGTTCGCCGGATCGGTCCGCGGGGGGCAGATGTCGGCGTGCCCGGCGAACGCCTCGGTGTACCGGGCCGCGTGGCGGGCCCGGGTGGCGCTCCAGTCGGCCAGGTGGGGGAGCTTGGCCAGCAGGACGGCGGCGTGGAGGGTGTCGAGTCGGCTGTTGAAGCCGACTTCGTCGTGGAAGTACTGCCGGGCACCCCCGTGAAGCCGGAGCCGGCCGAGCCGCTCGGCCAGCGCGTCGTCCTGGGTCACCATCATGCCGCCATCGCCAAAGGCGCCGAGGTTCTTGCTGGGGAAGAACGACAGGGTGCCCACGGTGCCCAGCTCGCCCGCCATCCGCCAGGCGCCGTCCACCCGCCGCCGGGCCCCGATCGACTGGGCCGCGTCCTCGATCAGCGCCAGCCCCGACCGCGCGGCGATCGGCAGGAGCGCTTCGACGGCGGCCATCTGGCCGAACAGGTGGACGGCCACGATCCCCCGGGTCCGCGGCGTCACCGCCGCAGCCACGGCGGCCGGGTCGAGGTTGAAGGTTCCCGGCTCGATGTCCGCGAACACCGGCTTGCCGCCGGCGTTGTGGATGGCCCCCGCCGTGGCGAAGAAGGTAAACGGCGTGGTGATGATCTCATCGCCCGGCTGGAGATCGAGCGCCTTGAGCGGCAGCAGCAGCGCGTCGGTGCCGCTGGCGCACGCCACCGCGTGGCGGGTGTGCGATAATTCGGCCACCGCCCGCTCGAGCTGGCCCACCTCGGGCCCCATGATGAAGCTCTGCCGCTCCACCACGCCCATCACCGCCTGGACCAGCTCGTCCTTGATGCTCTGGTACTGCGCGACCAGATCAAGCAGGGGAACGTTCAAAGGTGCCGTCCCTCATGGAGAAAGCGTCCGCCTCGGCCGGGGCCGACCGCGGACGCGGGAAACAGCCGAAGCTCTGGGAGCGCTGCAACTTAGACGCGCGGCTCCGGTGGGTCAATCTGACGGAGGCGGCCGTCGGTTTCCCGGTAGCTCGCCCCGCAGGACCGGCAGCGGGCCGCCCCCTCCTCCAGCTCGAGCCGGACGCCGCACTGACACATCCAGCCGATCCGCCGAGCCGGCACGCCCACCATCAGGGCGTAGGCCGGGACATCACCGGTGATCACCGCGCCGGCACCGACGAAGCTGTACTCCCCCAGGGTACTGCCGCAGACGATCGTGGCGTTGGCACCGATGGTGGAGCCGCGGCGGACCAGCGTGGGCCGGTACTCCGACTTCCGGCTCACGTGGCTTCGCGGATTGGCCACGTTGGTGAACACACAGCTCGGCCCGCAGAACACGTCGTCCTCGAGAGTGACCCCCTCATAGATCGAGACGTTGTTCTGCACCTTCACGTTGTCGCCCAGGCGGGTGCCGCCCATGACCACCACGTTCTGGCCCAGGTTGCACCGCTCCCCGATGACCGCCCCGGCCAGCACGTGGCAGAAGTGCCAGATCCTGGTCCCCCGCCCGATCACGGCGCCCTCGTCGATGTAGCTTGACTCGTGCACGAAGTAGTCGGCCATGCTATTCCGGGTTGAGGTACCGGCCCGAGCGGCCGATCAGCTTGACCTCGGGCTCGAGCCGAACGCCGAACCGGGCTTCGACCTCATGCTGCGCTCGCTCGATCAGGGCCCGAACGTCGGCCGCCGTGGCGCCGCCCGTGTTGACGAAGTAGTTGGCATGCATCGGCGACACTTCCGCCCCGCCGATCCGGGTGCCCTTGAGCCCGGCGGCCTCGATCAGTTGCCCGGCGGTCCGCGGTCCGCTCTCCTGCTTCCAGCTCGGTCCCGACGGGTTCTTGAACACGCTGCCGCAGCACGGCTGGTTGAACGGCGTGCCCCGCTGCCGCCAGTCGAACATCTCGGCGATCTGCTCGTCGAGCTGACCCCGACCCTCGGGCCGGAGGCGCACGGTCGTTTCGAGCACGATCCGGCCGTCCAGACCGCTCCGGCGATAGGTGAACGGCACCTCCAGCCGGGTGAGCGAGCCGACCCGGCCGCCCTGGTCCACCACGGTGACCTGCTCCACTACCTCGGACCAGTCTCCCCCATGACAGCCGGCGTTCATGTAGACTCCGCCGCCGACCGTCCCCGGCACCCCGATGAAGATGTGCAGCCCGGCGAACCCCGCCGCGGCGGTGCGCCGGGCGGCGAGCGGCGCCGGAAGCCCCGCGCCTACCGTCCACCGGTCGCCATCCTGCTTGAGGCTGTCGAGTCCCTTGCCCAGCCGGATCACCAGGGCGTCCATCCCCTCGTCCGGCAGGAGGATGTTGGACCCCAGGCCGAGGGCGAACCACGGCACGCCCGCGGCCGTCGCCGCGGCCAGCGCCGTCGCCACGTCCTCCACGCTGGCCGGCAGCACCACCGTCGCCGGCCCGCCGATGCGGTAGGTCGAGTAGCGGGCCAGCGGCTCGGCCTCCCGCACCTCGCCCTCGAGCTTGGCCCGGAGCCCGGCGGCGAAGGCGGGATCCCGGGCGCTCAGCCGGTCCACTCCGGCGAGACCTCGCGCGCCAGGGCATGCCATTCCTGGAGCGGACGCACCTCGCCCGGCCGGCTCCGGAGCGCGATGATGGCGTCCGAGGCGGCGCTCGCGCCCGACAGCGTGGTGGTGTACGGCACCCGCTGCTGCAGCGCCGCCCGGCGGATGGCGTAGTCGTCCTGCTGGCTCAGCTTGCCAAGCGGCGTGTTGATCAGCAACTGGATCTGGCCCGACAGGAGCAGGTCGATGGCGTTGGGGCGCCCCTCGTGCACCTTGAGCACCCGCTCGGCGGGGACCCCGCGGGCGCGGAGGTAGCGCGCCGTGCCTTCGGTGGCGAACACCCGGAAGCCGAGCCCGTGGAACCGCCGGACGATGGGGACCACGTTCGCCTTGTCGTGGCCGTTGACCGTCACGAAGATCGAGCCGGACAGCGGCAGGGCGCCGTCGGCCGAAATCTGAGCCTTGGCGAAGGCCATCCCGAACGAGTCGGCGATGCCCATCACCTCGCCGGTGCTGCGCATCTCGGGACCGAGGATCAGGTCCACGCCCTGCAGCTTGTTGAAGGGAAACACAGCCTCCTTCACCGCCACGTAGGGCTGGAGCACGTCGTCGTGCAGGCCCAGGTCGTCCAGGGTCGCGCCCGTCATGATCGCCGCCGCCAGGCTGGCCAGCTGCACGCCGGTGGTCTTCGAGACGAAGGGGACGGTCCGCGAGGCGCGCGGGTTCACCTCGAGCACGTAGACGGTGCCGTCCTTGATGGCGTACTGCACGTTGAGCAGGCCCACCACGCCCAGCCGCTCGGCGAACGCGCGGGTGTGCCGGCGCATCTCCTCGACCTGCGCCTCGGTGATGAGGTAGGGCGGCAGCACGCAGGCGGAGTCGCCCGAGTGGATGCCGGCGTCCTCGATGTGCTGCATCACCCCGCCGATCACGCAGCGGGTGCCGTCGGCGATGGCGTCGACGTCGGCCTCGAACGCGTCCTCGAGGAAGCGGTCGATCAGGACCGGGTGCTCGGGCGCCACCCGCACCGCCCGGTCGAAGTAGCCCCGGAGCGAGCTCTCGTCGTACACGATCTCCATGGCCCGCCCGCCGAGGACGTAGGACGGCCGGACCAGCGCCGGGTAGCCCACCCTGGTCGCCACCGCCACCGCCTCGTCCACCGAGAAGGCGACCCCGCTGGGTGGCTGGGCCACGCCCAGCTCCCGGGTGAGGGCCTCGAACCGGCCCCGGTCTTCCGCCGCATCGATCGCCTCGGATGAGGTGCCCAGGATCCTGACCCCTTCGGCCTCGAGCCCGCGGGCCAGCCGGAGCGGCGTCTGCCCCCCCAGCTGGACCACCACGCCGAGGGGACGCTCGACCTGGACGATCTCGAGCACGTCCTCCAGGGTGAGCGGCTCGAAGTACAGCGCATCCGAGATGTCGAAGTCGGTCGAGACGGTTTCAGGGTTGGAATTGACCATCACCGTCCGGTAGCCCAGCTCGCGGAAGGCGATGGCGGCCCGGACGCAGCAATAGTCGAACTCCACCCCCTGCCCGATCCGGTTCGGCCCCGAGCCGAGGATGACGATGGTCCGCTCGGCGGTGCCCAGGGCCTCGTTCTCCTCGTCGTAGGAGGAATAGAGATAGGGCGTGGACGAAGGGAATTCTCCGGCGCAGGTATCCACCGTCTTGTAGGCCGGGCGAACGCCCAGGCGGTGACGCTGTCGCCGGATCTCGGCCTCGCTCAGCCCCCAGAGTTCGCCCAGCTGCCGGTCGGAGAAGCCGTTCCGCTTCATGGTCCGGAAGGCCGCCCGGCGATCCTCGTCGCTCGCCCCGCGGCCGGTGGAAGGCCCCAGCGCCCGCCACCGCTCCTCGGCCTCGAGCAGCTCGGCCAGCTGGTGAAGGAACCAGCGGTCGATCCCGGTCCGCTCCGCCACCGCGTCCACCGAGGCGCCGAGCCTGAGCGCCCGCTTGATCTGGAACACCCGTTCCGGGGTCGGCGTCCGCAGCGCGGCCAGGGCGGAGGCCAGCGAGTCGTCCTGCAGCCGGTCGTCGGCCAGGGTGGCGCCCTCGACCCAGCCGCTCCGGTCGGTTTCGAGGCCCCGGAGACCCTTCTGGAACGCCTCCTTGAACGTCCGGCCGATCGCCATCGCCTCGCCGACGGACTTCATCTGGGTGGTGAGGGTCGGGTCGGCCGCAGGGAACTTCTCGAAGGCGAACCGGGGAATCTTGACCACCACGTAGTCCAGCACCGGCTCGAACGAGGCCGGGGTCACCCGGGTGATGTCGTTGGGCAGCTCGTCCAGCCGGTAGCCCACCGCCACCTTGGTGCCGATCCGGGCGATGGGGAACCCGGTCGCCTTGGACGCCAGGGCCGACGAGCGCGACACCCGCGGGTTCATCTCGATCACCAGCTGCTCGCCGGTGGCGGGATCCACCGCGAACTGGATGTTGCAGCCGCCGGCGGCGACCCCGATCTCGCGGATGATCCGGATGGCCGCGTCGCGCATCACCTGATACTCGCGGTCGGTCAGCGTCATCGCCGGCGCCACGGTGATCGAATCGCCGGTGTGGACGCCCATGGGATCGAAGTTCTCGATCGAGCAGACGATGACCACGTTGTCGGCCCCGTCCCGCATCACCTCGAGCTCGAACTCCTTCCACCCGATGATGCTCCGCTCGACCAGCACCGAGCCCACCGGCGACAGCTCCAGGCCGCGCCGGATCAGCGTGTCGAACTCCTGCGGGTTGTAGGCGATGCCGCCGCCCGTCCCGCCAAGGGTGAACGACGGCCGCAGAATGGCCGGGTAGCCGGTCTCGGCCACGGCCAGGTGACCTTCCTCGATACTCCGGACCGTCCGGCCCGGCGGCGTCGCCAGCCCGATCCGGCGCATGGCTTGGGCGAACTCGTCCCGGTCCTCGGCCAGCCGGATGGCCCGCTCGTTGGCGCCGATCAGCTCGACGCCGAACCGCTCGAGCGTGCCGTCCCGCTGGAGGGCCATGGCCACGTTGAGCGCGGTCTGGCCGCCCATGGTCGGGAGCAGGGCGTCGGGCCG
>DATAOR010000102.1:0-15802 GCA_036265635.1 Gemmatimonadales bacterium | reverse complement strand
AGCGGCGAAGCGCGGCTTCGGCCATGGCCTTCTCCACCCGGGCCCGGACCCGGGCCAGGGCACCCTCGATGGCGGGGCCGATCCGGGCGAGGTTGCTCTTGAGCAGGTAGTCGGCGGCGCCGGCCTTCATCGCGCCGACGGCGGTCTCCTCGTTGATTGAGCCGGTGACGATCAGGAAGGGGGTGGCGGGCGCGTGGCTCCGGGCCAGCTCCAGCGCGGCCATGCCGTCGAATCGGGGCAGGGTGTAATCCGAGAGGATGACGTCCGGTCCGAAGGCGTCGAGCTCGGCCAGGAACCGTTCCCGGGTGTCCACCCGCCGGGCCTCGAACGGAATCCGGGCGCGGCCAAGCTCGTACTCCACGAGCTCGGCATCCATCGGGACGTCTTCGATAATGAGGACACGAAGCGGATCGGCGGCCATACGCTCCGCATGAGCAGGTCGGAATCGGGCATGGCGAACAGATTCAAGTCTGCCCCGACCGGGCGCCGTGTCAAGCGCCGCTTCCGCTCTCGTCGCCGGACGTGATAGTATGTGACCGGTATCACGGCCATCCGGCTGCATGGAGCGGCAGCTTGAGTGGTCCCCACCGTCGAGCTCCGTACTTCCGGTCCCGGAGTCCCCCATGCCGACCCCGCCGGCCAGCAATGGTCGCCAGACTAAACGCACGTCCACCGCCGGCGCGGCCCGGGGCCGCGCCGATACCCTCGACCTCGACGAGCTGCAGGCCGTCCTGGCCGCGGTCCGCAAAGGCGACTTCTCGGTACGGATGCGGAGCGTCCAGACCGGTCTCGCCGGGAAGATCGCGGATACGCTCAACGATATCGTGGAGCTCAACCAGCAGATGGCGCAGGAGCTCGACCGGGTGAGCCTGGCGGTGGGCAAGGAGGGCAGAATTGCCCATCGCGCCCACCTCTCGGGGGCAGGGGGGTCGTGGGCAGCGTCGGTCAACTCGGTCAACACCCTGATCGCGGACCTGGTCCAGCCGACCAGCGAGGTCGCCCGGGTGATCGGCGCGGTGGCCAAGGGTGACCTCTCCCAGACCATGGCGCTCGACATCGACGGCCGGCCGCTGATGGGCGAGTTCCTCCGGATCGGGCGGACGGTGAACTCGATGGTGGACCAGCTCAGCTCCTTCGCCTCGGAAGTCACCCGGGTGGCCCGGGAGGTCGGCACCGAGGGCAAGCTGGGCGGCCAGGCGCGGGTGAAGGGGGTGGCCGGCACCTGGAAGGACCTGACCGACAACGTAAACTCGATGGCCGGCAACCTCACGGCCCAGGTCCGGAACATCGCCGAGGTCACCACGGCGGTGGCCCGGGGCGAGCTCAACAAGAAGATCACCGTGGACGTGAAGGGCGAGATCCTCGAGCTCAAGAACACCATCAACACCATGGTGGACCAGCTCAACTCGTTCGCCTCGGAAGTGACCCGGGTCGCCCGCGAGGTCGGCACCGAGGGCAAGCTCGGCGGCCAGGCGCGGGTGGCGGGGGTCGGCGGCACCTGGAAGGACCTGACCGACAGCGTCAACTCGATGGCGGGAAATCTGACGGGTCAGGTCCGCAACATCGCCGACGTGACGACCGCGGTGGCCAACGGCGACCTGTCGAAGAAGATCACGGTGGATGTGAAGGGCGAGATCCTGGAGCTCAAGAACACGATCAACACCATGGTGGACCAGCTCAACTCGTTCGCGTCGGAGGTGACGCGGGTGGCCCGCGAAGTGGGCACCGAAGGCAAGCTGGGCGGCCAGGCCCAGGTGCGTGGGGTCGGGGGCACCTGGAAGGACCTGACCGACAACGTCAACTCGATGGCCGGCAACCTCACCTCTCAGGTGCGAAATATCGCCGAGGTCACCACGGCGGTGGCGCGGGGCGAGCTCAACAAGAAGATCACGGTAGACGTGAAGGGCGAGATCCTCGAGCTCAAGAACACCATCAACACCATGGTGGACCAGCTCAACTCGTTCGCCTCGGAAGTGACCCGGGTCGCGCGCGAGGTGGGCACGGAGGGCAAGCTGGGCGGGCAGGCTCAGGTGACCGGCGTGGCCGGCGTCTGGAAGGACCTGACCGACAACGTCAACTCGATGGCCGGCAACCTCACCGCCCAGGTGCGGAATATCGCCCAGGTCACCACCGCCGTGGCTACGGGCGACCTGTCGAAGAAGATCACGGTGGATGTGCGCGGGGAGATCCTCGAGCTGAAGGACACCATCAACACCATGGTGGACCAGCTCAACTCGTTCGCGTCGGAAGTGACCCGGGTGGCGCGGGAGGTCGGCACCGAGGGCAAGCTCGGTGGCCAGGCCTACGTCAAGGGCGTGGCGGGGACGTGGAAAGACCTGACCGACAACGTCAACTCGATGGCCGGCAACCTGACCGCTCAGGTCCGCAACATCGCCGACGTGACCACCGCCGTGGCCCGGGGCGAGCTCAACAAGAAGATCACCGTGGATGTCCAGGGCGAGATTCTCGAGCTCAAGAGCACCGTGAACACGATGGTGGACCAGCTCAACTCGTTCGCGTCGGAGGTGACGCGGGTGGCCCGCGAAGTCGGCACCGAAGGCAAGCTGGGCGGCCAGGCCCAGGTGGTCGGGGTAGCCGGCGTCTGGAAGGACCTGACCGATAACGTCAACTGGATGGCCAACAACCTCACCAGCCAGGTGCGCGGTATCGCCAAGGTGGTCACGGCGGTGGCCAACGGCGACCTCAAGCAGGAGCTGCGGGTGGAGGTGAAGGGGGAGATCGCCACCCTGGCCGACACCATCAACAGCATGACCAACACGCTGGCTACCTTCGCCGACCAGGTCACCAACGTGGCCCGCGAGGTGGGGGTCGAGGGCAAGCTGGGCGGCCAGGCCCGGGTCCCGGGCGCGGCCGGGGTGTGGCGCGACCTCACCGCCAACGTGAACCAGCTGGCGGCCAACCTGACGACCCAGGTGCGGGCCATCGCGGACGTGGCCACGGCGGTCACCAAGGGCGACCTGACCCGGTCGATCGCGGTCGAGGCCCAGGGCGAGGTGGCGGAGCTCAAGGACAACATCAACGAGATGATCCGCAACCTGCGCGACTCGACCCGGAAGAACATGGAGCAGGACTGGCTCAAGACCAACCTGGCCAAGTTCAGCCGGATGCTCCAGGGCCAGCGCGACCTGGCCGCGGTGTCGCAGCTGATCCTGTCCGACCTCGCCCCGCTGGTGACCGCCCATCACGGCGTCTTCTACGTGGTCGACAGCGGCGGCGATACGCCGGCCCTCAAGCTGCTGGCCAGCTACGCGCAGACCGAGCGGAAGCAGGCTGCCGCCGAATTCCGCCTGGGCGAGGGGCTGGTGGGCCAGGTGGCCAAGGACCGCCGGATGCTCACCATCGGCCAGGTGCCGCCCGACTACATCCAGGTGAACAGCGGCCTGGGTCAGGCTCCGCCGCGGAGCCTGGTGGTGCTGCCGGTGCTGTTCGAGGGCGAGACCAAGGCGGTGCTCGAGCTGGCCACCTTCGACGAGTTCGACGAGATCCGGCTCACCTTCCTGGAACAGCTGGCCGAGAGCATCGGCATCGTGCTCAACACCATCGCGGCCAACATGCGGACGGAGGAGCTGCTCAAGCAGAGCCAGGCGCTGACCGAGAGCCTCCAGGCGCAGCAGGAGGCGCTGACCGAGACCAACAAGCGCCTGGAGCAGCAGACGCGCTCGCTCCAGCAGTCCGAGGAGCTGCTCAAGAAGCAGCAGGACGAGCTGCAGCAGACCAACGCCGAGCTCGAGGTCAAGGCCCAGCTGCTGTCGAGTCAGAAGACCGAGGTCGAGCTCAAGAACAAGGAGGTCGAACAGGCCAAGGTGGCGCTGGAGGAAAAGGCCGAGCAGCTGGCCCTGATCTCCAAGTACAAGTCGGAGTTCCTGGCCAACATGTCGCACGAGCTCCGGACGCCGCTCAACAGCCTCCTGATCCTGTCGCAGATCCTGACCGAGAACGCCGACGGCAACCTGACCGCCAAACAGGTCGGCTTCGCCCAGACCATCCACAGCTCGGGCTCGGACCTGCTCGACCTGATCAACGACATTCTCGACCTGTCGAAGATCGAGTCCGGCACCATGGCCGTGGACATCAGCGCGGTGTCCTTCACCGAGGTTCGGCGGTTTGTCGAGAG
Organism: Gemmatimonadales bacterium; assembly: GCA_036265635.1. Lineage (GTDB taxonomy): Bacteria > Gemmatimonadota > Gemmatimonadetes > Gemmatimonadales > GWC2-71-9 > CAVVWJ01. The sequence goes on along the minus strand of DATAOR010000102.1, from coordinate 11,667 downwards.
CACCTTCCGGCAGATGGCCGACCTCAAGGGGCTCCAGTTCGAGGTCGAGGTAGACCCGGCGCTGCCGCCGGCGCTGCAGACCGACACCAAGCGGCTGCAGCAGGTGCTCAAGAACCTGCTCTCCAACGCCTTCAAGTTCACCGAGCGGGGTACCGTCTCGCTCAAGGCGCGCCTGGCCACCGAGGGCTGGAACCCGGAGCAGGAGATGCTCAACGCGGCCAATGCCGTGGTGGCCTTCAGCGTGAGCGATACCGGCATCGGCATCCCGAAGGAGAAGCACGGGGTGATCTTCGAGGCGTTCCAGCAGGGTGACACCGGCACCAGCCGCAAGTACGGCGGCACCGGCCTCGGCCTGTCGATCAGCCGCCAGATCACCCGGCTGCTTGGCGGGGAGATCCGGCTGGAGAGCGCTCCCGGACTCGGCAGCACGTTCACGCTGTACCTCCCGCTGATCTACCCCGTGGCCCCGGCCGCCGTGCCGCTGGTCGAGACGGGCGGACCGGCGGAGCCGGGCGGCAGCGGCGAGACCGCCGGGAAGGTGATGGTCACCGCCAGCTCGCGGGTGATGCTGGCGCCGGTGGTGGAGCGCGCCATCAACGACGACCGGAGCGCCATCAAGGATGGCGATCGCATCCTGCTGATCGCGGAGGACGATCCCCATTTCGCCCAGATCCTGCTGGACCTGGCCCGGGATCGCGGCTTCAAGGGACTGGTGGCCCAGCGGGCCGACCGGGCGCTGGCGCTGGCCCGGGAATTCCAGCCGACCGCCGTGACTCTGGACCTCCGGCTGCCCGATGCCGACGGCTGGACCATTCTCGACCGGCTCAAGCACGATCCGGCCACCCGGCACATCCCGGTGCACATCATTTCGGTGGAGGAGAACTGGCAGCGGGGGCTCCGGCTGGGCGCCATCGATTTCCTGACCAAGCCGGCCACCAAGGAGTCGCTCAGCGATGCCCTCACCACCCTGCACGAGTTCATCGACCGGCCGGTCAAGCGGCTGCTGGTGGTGGAAGACGACGAGACCGCCCAGCGGAGCATCGCCGAACTGATCGGGGATGGCGACGTGCAGACCACCACGGTCGGCACCGGGGCCGAAGCGCTTCAGGCGCTCCAGACCGGTCGGTACGACTGCATGGTGCTCGATCTCGGCCTCCCGGACATGACCGGCTTCCAGCTGATCACCCGGGTCAAGAGCGAGATCGGGCTGCGCAAGCTGCCGACCATCGTCTACACCGGCAAGCAACTGACCAAGCGGGAAGAAGCCGAGCTGGGACGGCTGGCCGAATCGGTGGTGATCAAGGATGCCCGCTCGCCCGAGCGGCTGCTCGACGAGACGGCCCTGTTCCTCCACCGGGTCACGGCCAACCTGCCCGAGGGGAAGCGGCGGATGCTCGAGGCGCTGCACCGGACCGACCCGACGCTGACCGGGCGCACCGTGCTGATCGTCGACGACGACGTCCGCAACATCTTCGCGCTCACCACCTTCCTCGAGCGGAGCGAGATGAAGGTGGTCTACGCCGAGAGCGGGCGTGAGGGCATCGCCCGGCTGCAGGAGACGCCCGGCGTGGATGTGGTCCTGATGGACGTGATGATGCCTGAGATGGACGGCTACGAGACCACCCGCGCCATCCGGGAGATGTCCCAGTTCCGCCACCTGCCGATCATCGCGGTGACGGCCAAGGCGATGAAAGGCGACCGCGAGAAGTGCATCGAGGCGGGCGCGTCCGACTACATCGCCAAGCCGGTGGACATGGACCAGCTGCTGTCGCTGCTCCGGGTCTGGCTCTACCGGTGAGCTCGCCGCTGTTCCCAGCGCCGGACGGCACGGCGACAGCGCCGACCACCCCCCCGGCGGGCGACCTTCCGGGCCGCGAGGCTCCGGTCGTCGAGACACCGGCGGCCGAGGAGGGCCGGGCGTCCGACGCCGCGCCCGAGCGGATCAACATCCTCATGGTAGACGACCAGCCCGCCAATCTCGTGGCCCTCGAGGCCATGTTGGAGGATCTGGGCCAGAACCTGGTCAAGGCCACCTCGGGGCGCGAGGCGCTCAAGTGCCTGTTGACCGACGAGTTCGCCGTCATCCTGCTGGACGTCAAGATGCCGGAGATGGACGGCTTCGAGACCGCCGAGCTGATCCGCCAGCGGGACAAATCGCGCCACACCCCGATCATCTTCCTGACCGCCGCCGATCAGAGCCAGACCCAGGCCGTGCGGGGGTACGCGGTGGGCGCGGTGGATTACCTCACCAAGCCCATCGTGCCCGAGTTCGTCCGGTCGAAGGTGATGGTGTTCGTCGAGCTGGCCAAGAAGACCGAGCTGCTCCGGCGTCAGGCCGAGCGGCTGCGAGCCAGCGAGCAGGAGGCGCGCGACCTGGCCGAAGCCCAGGCCGAGCTGGTCAGCGACCTGGAGCACAAGAACCGGGAGCTGGAGAGCTTCAGCTACGCGGTGTCGCACGACCTCCGGGCCCCCCTCCGACGGATCGAGAGCTTCTCCCGGGCAGTGGAGGAAAGCCAGGCGGAGCGGCTGGACGACAGCGGGCGGCACTACCTGGGGCGAATCCGCGAGGCCAGCCGGCAGATGGCCGAGCTGATCGACGACGTGCTGTATCTGGCCCGGGTCACCCGGGCCGAGATGCGGGAACAGGAGGTCGACCTGAGCGGCCTGGTCGAGCTGCTGCTCGAGCGGCTGCGCGAGGCCGAGCCCGCCCGCACGGTCGAAACCCGGGTGCGGCCCGGGGTGAGCGTGCTGGCCGACGGCCACCTGCTGCGCATCGCGATGGAGAACCTGCTGGAGAACGCCTGGAAGTTCACCGCCCGGGAACCGGCGCCCCGGATCGAGTTCGGGCTGACCAACGTGGGCGGTGAGCCAACCTACTTCGTCCGCGACAACGGTGCCGGCTTCGACATGGCCTACGTAGAACGGCTGTTCGGCCCGTTCCAGCGGCTTCATCTGCAGAGCGAGTTCCCCGGCACCGGCATCGGCCTGGCCACGGTGCAGCGGATCATCCACCGGCACGGCGGCCGCGTCTGGGCGGAGGGGCTCCCGGGGCAGGGGGCCACCTTCCATTTCACCCTGGGGCGGATGCGCGGCTGAGCCGGCCGGGCACGGCAGCCCGGTTCACCGCGGCTCGGGTCGGTCAGGTCGGGCGGGCGGGGCCGTCGCGCCGGGGCGGGGAGAAGCCGAGCCCGACGTGGACATGGAGCGCACCGTTGGGGACCGATGCGTGTCCCCCCGCCACCGGCACCCGGACATAGATCGCCGACAGCCGACCGTCGAGGCTCAGGAAGAAGCCGGAGGTGAGCGGGAACCGCCGAGTCACGCTGGCCATGAGATTGCCCCCCGACAGGAAGTACCCGCCGAGAAACCCCCGCCCACTCTCGAGCTTCCGGCCCCGGATGCGATTGATCGGGAAGGTGATCACCGGGCCGGCCCCCAGGGCGTAGGACCATGGCCCGCGGCGGAAGCCGCGGCTCACGGTGAACAGGTTCATCCCGTTGGTGATCCGGAATTTCTGGACCTCCGCCGGGCCGTTGGTCAGGTAGATCTTGTGATGGGTGAAGTCGAACAGCCATCCGCGGTCTCCCGACCACAGCCCGACCCGACCGGCGTAATACCAGGTGTCGAGCCACGGGCGAGTCGCCCAGTGGGCCGTGAACCGGACATCCGGCTGCCCCGCCTGGGTAATCGAGAGCGGCGAGGGGGCGCTGACGGAAGAGCCCAGGAAGGCCTGGAACTCGACCTGCGCCCGGACAGCCGCCGGCGGGGCGACTGCCAGGAGAAGGCAGAGCAGAGCGGTGCGAGGCACGGGAAGACCATCAGGGCTTGGTGGGCTTGGGCGACGACCCAAGGTTCCGGCGCCCCGCCTTGGGCTCCGCGCTGGCATCGCTCAGGCGGCTGAGGTCGGGCGGCAGCCCGGGCGGACGAGGCGAGGCCCCACGGAACTCGAAGTGGTCGTCGCGGAGGAGACGCTCGCCCGTGATGATGCCGGACTGCGAGCGGTCGCCGTAGAGCATGTTGACGACGTGGCCGATCAGCGCCTCGACCGGCTGCCACACACCCGGCTTGAGCTCGGGATACAGGTAGTCGAACTCCGGGCGCAGCCGCGCCTCCCGGCCGCGTTTTTCGCTCACAGGGACCTCTCCGTCGGGTAGGGCTGAGAGATATACGCGAATGGGCCGCCGCGCCAAGGCCCGAGGGCCCTCAGGACGGCGTCGAGCGGGGGGTCGCGCTGGCCGGGGCGGGATGCTGCAGGGCAAGCGCGACCAGCTCGGCCAGATGGGAGGGCTCGAACGGCTTCTGCAGCACCGGAACCAGACGCTCGCTCAGGCCGACCCGGGCGACGCCGGCTGGGGTGAAGGCGGACATCAGAATGACCGGGACATCGGGGAACTCGACGCCGATATGGGCCGCCAGCTCGGGGCCGTTCATGACGGGCATCACCACATCGCTCACGATGACGTCCACCGCGCCGTTCCGCCGGCGGACCAGGTGAAGCGCGTCCGAGCCGTCGGCGGCCTCCAGCACCTGATGGCCCCGACGGGTCAGCTCGCGCCGGAGCAGCGCGCGCACGCCCTCCTGGTCATCCACCAGCAGCACGGTGCCGCCACCGATCTCGTCGGGCATGCGGGCCTCGCAGTCAGGGCTCCATCACAACGTGCCCGCCACGACGGACATCGCTCTGGCCGATAAGGTACCTCCCGACCGCGACGGCGCTAGGGCGACGGCACCACGGCGACGGCGACGGTTGGGTGGCGGCGGTGAGCCGGAAAGGCCATGTTGTCCGCCTGCGCGCCGCGCCCGAGGCCGACCACGGCGGCGCGGACCCACGCCGGCAGAGAGCCGCCCGCTGGTACGCCCAGGTGATCCGGTGCTACGGTCAGGATGGGGTGGGAGTGTCGGAGTCGTCCTGGTCGGTCTGTTCCTCGGACGGGGACGGCTCGACCCGCTCGAGCTTGCGCTGCATCTTCTGCGCTTTCTTCTCCTCCCGGCTCGCTTCCCGCTGGCGCTTTGCCTGACCGTAGTTCCGTTTGGGCACGAGAAACCTTTCGACAGACCGGAGACGCCCGAGCCGGAAGCCGGCCACGACGTTCACGGGATGCCGGAAAGTAGCGCATCGCGCACCAGGCCGCGCCGCTCGCTATCCGGTGCCTCTCCGGCTAGCTTTCAGGAGCCTCCTCCCACACCGGCTCAGGGGCATTTCTCGCCACCGGCAGGCTCCCATGTCCGATATCTCGCCGAAGTCATCCGGCTCCTCAGCCGATTCGGGTCATCCTCCGCTGTCGGCCCGGGTGCTGGCGCGGGTGCACCGGGCGGAGCTTGCCGCCAAGCGGCGGGCGTCCCGCCGTCAGCCCCGGTTGAGTGGAGCCTCGACGGGCCGGTCGCCCGAGCAGTTGCGCGAAGCCCGCGCGCTACGTCGCGTGTTCCTGGACCTGGGCGACGTGTACCGTGATTACCGCCGGCGCACGGGTGCGGCCGTATCGCCCGAAGTGCGCGACGCCGCCTATCGCTTCCAGCGGGAGCTCGACCTGGCTTCGCTGGTCTCGGTGGCCGCCTCGGTGGATCGGCTGGAGTCACTCAGCTGGTGAGGTGAACAGTCCGGCTGGCCCTCCCGCCGGTCCGACTTGCTCCAGCGCCCCGCCGTCTCGGTCAGACGGCGGGGCGTCGCGCGTGATGGCCTGATCCGGCGGGCGATCCGCCGGCGTTGCGGCTTCACGCTCCTGTGGCGGAATACCTGAGGGGACGGTCCCACGGTCCGGTGGGCCGTCCCGGGATCCGCCTCCCAAGTCCTTTCCTCGCATAATGATAGCTCGCCGGCCTCGTCGGACTCTCGCACCGGATGCGAGGCCTGCCTCTTGCGCCCACCGAGCACCCTTACCCGCCTGGTAGACGTACTCGCTGGTCCCCAACGGATGGAAGTCAGCTTGACGCTTGCCGGCAACCCGCCGGCGATGAGTGCCGGCCGCGTGGTGCCGGCGCCATGGAACGATGTCCTACGATCTGATCGAGGGTCGAGGCCGGCACATGAACGATTCCGCAGGCTGGCCGACCTTTCAGCTCAGTCGCATCAGCTGGGCGCCGATCCCATCGCGCGCCGGGCCGGCCGACGCCCCGATCGACCCGCTCGAGTCCGCCAGGGTGCAGACGCTGCGTGGCGTCGCCTGCCTGCTCCTCGTCGCCTTTCACGCGGTCGGCTCGACCGCCGCCTCGGGGCTGCATGCCGGCGACGACTCGCCCTACCGCGTGTTCACCAACCTCTTCGTCCATGTGCGGATGCCGCTCTTCACCTTTCTGTCCGGTTTGGTCTACGCCGGGCGGCCGTTGCGTGCAGGCCGGGAGTGGCAGTTCGCCAGGCTGAAGCTTCGCCGACTCGGCGTGCCGCTGATGGTCACCGCCACGGTGCTGTACCTCCTGCACCGGGCGATGCACGATGAGGTGCCGCCGCTCCGGCAGGTCTGGACCATCTTCGTCTTTCCCTACTGGCACCTCTGGTTCGTGCAGGCCCTTCTGCTGGTGTTCATGGTGCTGGTAGTGCTGGAGTCGCTCGGGGCCCTGGCGACGGCCACCCGCTTTGCGGCGGTGCTGGCGTGTTCCGTCGGCCTCTACTTCCTCGGACAGTTCGAGGGGCGCGACCTCGCCGGCATGCACAACGCCACTTACCTGCTGCCGTTCTTTCTCTGGGGTCTCGGCGCGCATCGCTATCGGCAGCTCCTCCGATCGAGGCGAGCGCTGCTGGTGACCGTGCTCTGCTTCGTGGGAGCCCAGGGCTTCCATTCCTATCTCGTCCTGACCCGTGCTCCGGCGCCGCTGGATCCCGTGGCGCACCGGTCGCTCCTCAATCTGGTGATCGGCATGTCGGCCAGCCTGGCCGCCCTGCAACTGCTGCCACGCGCGCGCGTGATGGAGCGGGTCGGTGGCTGTTCGTACCCGATCTATCTCTACCATCCGGTTTTCGTGGCGGCGGTGCTGACCGTGGCCGGGGGACGGATCGCCCAGCCGACAAGCGTGCTCTTCGCAACGGCCGTGGCGGCCGGGGTCGCGGGGCCGATGCTGATGGGGGCACTGGTCCGGCAGCTCCCGGGCGGGCCGCTCCTCCTCGAGGGCCGGTCCGCTCCGAGTGCGGAGGCGAAGGGGCTCGGTGGCAGGGCTGTGACAGGCTCGCTGGACCCTGCCCGACCGCCGGCTCCCGCTCCGAGCCGGGCCCGGCTGTTCTCCTGGCTCGGCTCGGACCCGGGATAGCAGTCATTCGGGCCGCCGCCTCCGCGATCCGGGGGCCTGCCTGTTGCGCGACCTTGGCAGGCGCCAGGTCATCGACGGTCAGCCATCCCTCCCCCTGCCAGTCGCCAGCCGCGCTGGCTGGTTCGTTACCGGGATTGTTCCTGGGCGCTGCCGGTGCCATCGTATGGCGACCCGCTCGGAGATCCCATGCCCCCGCTGATCGTTGCCGCCCGCCCCAGCACATAACAGTTTCCGGCCAGCCACCGCATGACGGATTTCTCGCCGCGACCCCCAGCCTACCGGAAAGAGCCCGCGCCAGGCGCCACCCTGGCTGACCGGCCCACCGCCGTCGCCCTGGGGGCGCTCTCCCGGTACTTCCTCCGGCTCGGCACGCTCGGCTTCGGTGGGCCGATCGCGCTGGCTGCGACCATGCACCGCGACCTGGTGGTGAACCGACGGTGGGTGAGCATGGAGGAGTACAAGGAGGGGCTGGCGCTTGCCCAGCTGGCCCCAGGGCCGCTGGCCGCGCAGCTGGCCATGTACCTTGGCTGGGCCCGCTGGCGGCTCCTCGGCGCAACCGTCGCGGGGCTCGCCTTCGTCGGACCTTCGTTCCTGATGGTGCTGGTGCTCTCGGCGTTCTATGTCCGCTTCGGCGCGCTCTCGTGGATGCAGGGTGCGTTCTACGGGATCGGCGCCGCAGTCATCGCCATCGTGGCGAGAGGGGCGGAAAAGCTGCTCCGATCGAGCGTGGGCCGTGATCCGTTGCTGTGGGGGATCGTCCTCATCAACGCGATCGTGGTGGCCTGGTTCGAGGCCGAGATCCTCTGGGTGTTCGCCCTCAGCGGGTTGGTGGTCGTGCTGTGGCGAGCCTGGCGTCAGCGGCCGGCGTCACCGGCGGCCGCGGCGGCGGCCATCCTGCCGTGGTGGCTCGTCACCGGCCTCCATGGGCCGGCCTCGAGCGAGACCATGGGTCGCATCCTGGGTTTCTTCGCGAAGGCCGCTGTGGTCGTGTTCGGCAGCGGCCTCGCGGTGGTGCCGTTCCTGCATGGGGGGGTGGTCGGGGAGTACGGCTGGCTGACCGAGCGCCAGTTTCTCGACGCCGTGGCCGTCTCGATGATCACGCCAGGACCGGTGGTAATCACCGTGGCCTTCATCGGCTACCTGGTCGCCGGACCGCTCGGTGGACTCATCGCCGCGCTGGGCATGTTCCTGCCGACCTATCTGGCGGTAGTGCTCACGGCCCCATCCTTCAGCCGAGTCATCGCCAGCCGACATCTCAGGGCGGCGGTGGACGGAGTAACGGCGGCGGCCACCGGCGCCATTGCCGGGGCGGTCGTGGTGCTGGGCCGTCGTGCGATCGTAGACGTCCCGACCATGGCGATCGCGTTGGTGACCCTGCTGGTGCTGATCCGGGTCCGTCGCGTGCCGGAGCCGCTGGTGATCGTGGCGGCCGGCCTGATCGGCGTGCTGCTGACGCGGCCCCGCTGAGGCCAAGGGCGGGCTGCCTGGTGGTTGCGGCGTTTGGCCGTAGAGCTCGGCGAGCTTGGGGGCGCGCCGCGCTGCTCGGTCTCATGGTCGGGGGCATCGGCGCCCGTGCCCTGGCTGCGCAGGGCGGCCCGCCGCTCGAGACCGATGACCCGGGGACCCCGGGCGCCGGGCGTCTCGAGCTCAACGTCTCAGCGGAAGCCGAATGGGAGGGCTCCCGGACGCTGTACGACGCGCCTCGACTGGACGCGAACTTCGGGGTCGGCAGGCACCTGCAGCTCAAGCTCGAGGTTCCCTGGCGGGTCGCTACAGCCCCGGCGTCGCCAGCCAGCTCAGGGATGGGCAACGTGACGCTGGGCGTCAAATGGCGGTTTGCCGAATCCGGGCCCGTCGCTGTCTCTACTTACCCACAGGTGACGCTGAGCGGCTCGGAACGTTCGCAATCGCAGGGCCTGGCCGACTCGGGGACCACGCTGTTCATGCCAGTCGAGATCGCCTGGGTCGCTGGTCCGGTCGCCCTCAACGCGGAAGCCGGATATCAGGCCGGCCCGGGTGCTGCCGAGCTCGTCTATGGGCTGGCGCTCGCTCATCAAGCCAGCCCCTCCGTCGAGCTCCTGGGAGAATGCCATGGTGGCGGGGAGGCCGACCTGTCCCACCAGGGCGTCCTCTGTGGCGCGGGCTTTCGCTGGGAGCCGCTGCGGGCGCTCAGCCTGCTGCTCGCCTTCACGACGGCGGTGGCAGGAAGCGAGGATGACCGCCCGGACCATCGACTCTACAGCGGGGTGCAGCTCCGATGGTGATGCGCTCGGTCCTCGCTCTCGTGCTCATGCTGGCCGGTTGCCGCGCTGGTGCGCAGGTGTCGGGGCCCAGGCCGGCGTGGCGAGTCATTGCCGACGTACCCCTGCCGGGCAAGCCTGCCCGGTTCGATTACCAGAGCTTCGACGGGCCCGCCGAACGGCTCTGGATTGCGCACATGGGGGCCGGCCAGGTCCTCGCCGTGGACGTGGCCGCGCGCCGAATCGCGGCCCGGATACCGGGCATGCCCGGGGTCTCCGGCATCCGCGTCGTGCCGGAGCTGCAGCGGGTGTTCGCGGCTTTGAGCGCAGGGCACGAGGTTGCCGTCCTCGATAGTCGCAGCGGGCGGATTCTCGCGCGAGTGCCCGGTGGCCGGTTTCCCGATGGGCTCGCCTACGCACCTGAGGGGCGGAAGTTGTACGTGTCCGACGAGTACGGCCGGCAGGAGCTCGTCGTTGATGTGCCCTCCTCGACGAGCCGGCCGCCGATTCCGCTCGGCGGAGAGGCAGGGAACACCCAGTACGATTCCGTTGCCGGCCGCGTCTGGGTTGCCGTGCAGACGCGCAACGAGCTGGCGGCGATCGACCCACTCACCGACTCCGTGGTCGATCGCATCCCTGTGCCGGGGATCGAGCGTCCTCACGGATTCGCGGTGGACCCGGGGCACCGGTTGATCTACGTAACGGGGGAGGAGAACGGCCGGGTAGGGGTGCTCGACCTGCGGTCCCGGCTGATCGTGCGGACGTATCCTGTTGGAGCGGAGCCCGACGTGGTGGCGTTGGACCCCGTCCGGCGCCGGCTGTTCATCGCCGCCGAATCCGGCGTGCTCTCGGCGTTCGACGTCTCCGGCGATTCACTGGTGCCGCTGCCGGAGTACAGGGCCGCCCACGCCCACTCAGTCGCGGTAGACCCGACCACCCACATGGTGTACCTGCCGCTCGAGAACGTGCAAGGCAGGCCGGTCCTTCGCATCCTCAGGCTGGAGTAGCAAGGATCGTCAGTCCACTCCGAGGTAACCGGGTCAGGCAATTATCTCCGCCCCATCCTCCTGCCTCTGACCGCACGGTCGCCGCCGGAATAAGGTTGCCTGAGTGGTCTTAAGCGGACGGTGGGTTTGACCGCAGCCAACCAATCCTCTAGCTTCGAGTTACGTCGGGCATCATTACTACGCCGGAGGTGAGCCATGCCTCAGCGTCGGAGCAGTTCCGCCCTTCTCGGTTCCTTTCTCTTCCTCTGCCTCGGCTGCGGGGATACCGCAGGGCCGGTGTCCGAATCGCCCCCGCCTACCCCTGAGCCCACCGCAGAAAGCGGCTACATCTGGGGGTTCGTCGTCGGTGTGTCGGGGGCGTGTGTCCACGGGGCGGTCGTGGAGATTGTCCAGGGACCGGGCACCGGGCGGAAGAGCGCTCAGGCGGACGGATGCAGCGCCTGGGACTACAGCGGCGGCTACGAGTTTCGCAATGTTCCAATGGGGGCAACTGTGGCACTCCGAGCCAGCGCGCCGGGTTATGGGTCGCAAGTTCGCGAGCTCGTAGTGCAGAACGGCGGGTCGGGAGTCGAGTTCGACCTGGCACCAAGGAAATAGGCGAGGTGGTCGGGCGCCGCGTCGGAAGGTGATGCGCAGGGCCGAAGCGGCGCCTCCCCTGCTTCACGCGGGGTTCAGTGATTCTCTCCGCGTGCCACGGCGCGGACGCAGAGGAACGCGACCGCGGCAGTCGCCAGCATCACGGCGCCGGCCGAGGGCATCGCAAGCCATCGGAGTGATTCCTTGGCGGCGCCGGTACTGCCAAGTCCCGGTGCGATGAATCCCGCCCACATCCAGAAGACCGAGTAGCCAAGGGCGCCGGCGCCGAGCGCGAGGCTCAGTATCCGTACGGTACGGGGTGCAGTCCCGATCAGGAGCAAGACGACAATCATCCCGATCGCCGCGGTGCCGATCGCGCCGCCGTGCAGGTGGGCGCGCTGCATGTAGTCCCAGGACTTGGCGATCACCGGCTCAGCGGCGGCCGCATCGCCGTGGTAGACGGTGGCAGTCACGGCGGCCGCCGACGCGGCGAACCGGCCTTTGATGAGGTCCTCGTTCAGCCCGAAGATTCCGCCCATCGCAAAACCGAAGAGCACGGTGCACACCGCGAGCACGAGCCCCGGGAGAGCGGCCTGAATGGACGT
>DATAOR010000101.1:0-11146 GCA_036265635.1 Gemmatimonadales bacterium | reverse complement strand
GCCGCCCTGTACGTGCTCCTGCCGTCGCGGGTTCCGTTCCACGTCTTCTTCGCGGTGTTCCTGCTGGGCCAGATCGCTGGCCTGATCGCGCAGGTGCCGGCCGGCCTCGGAGTGTTCGAGGCCGTCATGCTGTGGGGCCTCACGCCCGCGCTGAGCACGCCGTCGGTTCTGGTCGCCCTGGTGGGCTACCGATTGGTGTACTTCTTCCTTCCCCTGATCATCGCGACGGGCATCTGGGCCTGGCGCGAGGGCCGGCGCTGGCGCCACCGTCGTCCAAGGCATCGTCGGCCGGCCGGAGGCTGAAGCGGATCGAGCACCGATACGCCCGGGTCGTCACGCCTCCCTCGCGACCGGCCGTTCGAGAAGCGGGCCGGTTTCCCGGTCACCTCCAGCTGATCACCAGATTCGCACCCGGTCCGCCGGCGCGAGATACAGTTTCTGGCCCGGGGCCACGCCGAAGGCACGGTACCACGCATCGATGTTCCGGACTGTGAGCGCCCGGTACTGGGGCGGAGCGTGGCCGTCGGTCAGGACGGCGTTCCGCAGGGCGGGATCGCGGGCCTTGCCCCGCCAGCTCTGGGCAAAGCTGATGAAGAACTGCTGATCACCGGAGAAACCGTCCACGGTCGGGGCCGGCTTGCCGTGGAGCGAGCGGTGGTAGGCGTCGTAGCTGGCGGTGAGCCCGGCGACGTCGGCGATGTTCTCGCCGAGGGTCTGCTTGCCGTTGACCGCGAGATCGGCAAAGGGCCGGTAGCCGTCATACTGGGCAGCGAGCTGGGCCGAGGACGCCTCGAAATGCTTGAAGTCGGCCGGCGTCCACCAGTTGTGCAGGCGGCCCCTGGCATCGAACAGCGCCCCCGAGTTGTCGAAGCTGTGACTCACCTCGTGACCGATGATGGCGCCCATGGCGCCGTAGTCCATCGCCGCCGGGCGGTGAGGGTCGAAGTAGGGTGGCTGAAGAATGGCGGCCGGGAAATTCATGGCATTCATGGCCGGCAGGTTGACGGCGTTGACCGTTTGCGGCGTCATCACCCACTCCGACCGGTCGACCGGCCGGCTCAGCCTGGCCAGGCTGCGGCGAAGCTGGAACAGCTGGGCCCGCTCGCTGTTGCCGTAGGCATCGCCGGCCCTGATGACCAGGCCCCGGTAGTCGGGCCACCGGTCGGGGTACCCCACGCCCACCTGGAGCACGGCCAGCTTGGCCTTGGCTTCGGCCTTGGTGGCGGGAGCCATCCAGTCCAGCCGGTCGATCCGGCTGCGAAAGGCCGAGATCAGATTGGCCACCATCGCCTGCGCCCGCGCCTTCTCGGCGGGGGGGAAGTAGCGCTTGACGTACATCCGACCGACCGCAAACCCGACCGCGCCGTTGGTGGCGGCCACCGCGCGCTTCCAGCGATCGCGCGGCTTCTGGGCGCCGCTCAGGACGGGCCCGAAGAACGAGAACGACTGGCGGTAGAACGGCGTGGGCAACACGGCTGCGTGGGACTGAAGGGCGTGAAAGCTCAGATAGTCCTTCCACAGGTCCACCGGCTCGCTGCCGACGAGCGCGCTGATCCCGGCGATGGCGGCTGGCTGCCAGACGACGAATCGCGGAGCCTGCCCCAGACCGGCCGCCGCGAAGAAGGTATCCCAGTCGAGCCCGGGAGCCTTGGTCCCGAAGTCCGCGCGGGTCCAGTGGTTGTTCCCCTTGGTGACGTCACCCGAGACCTGGCGGGATGCGTGGACCGTGGCGATCCTGGTCTCCAGCGTCGTGATCGCCTTGGCCTTGGCGGCGGCGTCGGGGACCTTGGCCAGGGTGAGCATGGCAGCGACGTGCTGCTGGTACTTGTCCCGGATCGCGGCCATCGCGGCCGAGGAGTCGACGTAGTAGCTGCGGTCCGGCATCCCCAACCCGCCCTGGAGGAGGAACGGGGAGTAGCGGGTCGGGTCGCCCAGGTCCTGGGCCACCCAGAGGCCGAACAAGTTCTCGGTATAGAACTTGGTGTTATTGAGGACGTCGACGTCGGCCCGGAGGGTCGAGCCTAGCATCTGCGCCAGGCCTTTGCGATCACGGATGGCGGCGATCGAGTCCAGGGTGGGCTGAAGCGGCGCCAGACCGGCGGCGTCGATCGCGGTGGAATCCATGAAGCTGGCGTAGAAGTCACCCACCTTGCGGGCGTCGGACCCGGGGGCGCCACCCGCCCTGGCCGCATCCTGGATCAACTCCGCGGTCCGCTGATCGGTCAGCTCGGTCAGCAACGCGCCGGCCCCGTAGCTGCTCCGGTCGGCGGGAATCTCGGTCTGCCGAAGCCAGGAGCCGTTGGCGTACTCGAAGAAGTCGTCGCCCGGCCTGACCCGGCGGTCCATACCGGCCGTGTCCACGCCGGGTGTGGGCCGGGAGGCGGTCTCCGCGGGACTGGTCTGGGCCTGCAGGCGGAAGAGGGGCACCAGTGCCAGCAGAGCAGCCATGGTAACACTGCCCCGGGAACGCAGTCGTAACATCGTCAAGGCCTCATGAAGAGCGTCAAAGTGGGCGAACCGGCCAAACATATACCGCTGCCGACGCGGGTAGTGAGAATCCATTGGCCGGCCGGAACCGGCTGGCTCCCCGGTTGGTTCCCGGAGTCCCGGCTGGTCATTGACTGCGACCCGCCGGGGCAGGATCGTTGGAGTCCCACAAGGAGGACGCATGAAGATCGGCATCATTGGCGCGGGCCAGATTGGCAGCACCTTGACCCGGCGCCTCACGGCGGCGGGCCATAGTGTCTCCGTAGCCAACTCCCGCGGCCCGGCCACGCTGGCCGGCCTGGCTCAAGAGACCGGCGCCCGCGCGGTCACCGCCGAGCAGGCAGCCCGGGCCGGAGAGGTCGTCATCATCACCATCCCTGAAAAGAACATCCCCCAGCTGCCCAAGACACTGTTCGACGGGGTGTCGCCCGCTGTAGTCGTGGTCGACACGGGCAACTACTACCCTCAGCAGCGGGACGGACGGATCGACGCGATCGAAGAGGGGCTGACCGAGAGCCGCTGGGTGTCGCACCAGCTGGGTCGTCCGGTAATCAAGGCGTTCAACAACATCTACGCCCAGCATCTGCTGGAGCGCGGCAGGCCCAAAGGCACGCCGGGCCGGGTAGCGCTGCCGGTCGCCGGGGACGACCGTCGAGCCAAGGAGGTGGTGATCGGCCTGCTGGACGACCTCGGCTTCGACGGAGTGGACGCCGGCTCACTGGACCAGTCGTGGCGACAGCAACCCGGTACCCCGGTGTACACCACCGATCTCGACGCCGCGGGCGTGCGGAAGGCCCTCGCAGAAGCCAGGACAGAACGGCCCGCGGCGTTCCGGGCGGCGGGAGCCCCGGCCGGACGCTGAACCCGAGCAGGAGCGAGCGTGAGGCAGCGCACATCGCGGC
The DNA here is from genome assembly GCA_036265635.1 of Gemmatimonadales bacterium. Taxonomy (GTDB): domain Bacteria; phylum Gemmatimonadota; class Gemmatimonadetes; order Gemmatimonadales; family GWC2-71-9; genus CAVVWJ01. The sequence continues at coordinate 7,757 of DATAOR010000101.1, read as the reverse complement.
CTGTCCGGGCAGGGTAGACTGAGCCCGTTGGCGGCTGCCTCCCCGGCAGCACCGGCTCAAGCCACGCCGACACCCAGCTTCATTCGCCCGGCCGGAGGACACCCTCCGCGTCGGGCGCCTTTCCGTCGGGTCCTTGGGAGCCTTGAGGCCAGGGCGCGTGGACCAGGGCGCGGTGGTCAGCTTGAGCGCCACCTTGTGCAGCCGCCGATCCGGCGGGGATCGGTGCCAGCTGGCGGGACAGGCTGCCCGCCGTGGATGCGGCGGGCAAGCCGAGAGTCAGGACTTGGAGCGCGAGCTCGACTTCTTCCGGCCCGAGCTGGTACTCTTGCGACTACTCGATGCCTTGCCCTTCCGGGCAGGCACCTTGGCGCCCTTCTTCCGCGCCTCCGACAGGCCAATGGCGACCGCCTGTTTCCGGCTCTTTACCTTTCCTCCCCGCCCTCCCTTCCCCCGCCGAAGGGTACCCGCCTTGCGCCGCCGCATGGCGCTGGCCACCGACTTCCCCGCCGCCTTGCTGGTCTTCCGACGGGTCGACTTGCGACCGGATGATTTCTTCGCCGCCATCTCGAGCCTCCTCCCGTAAGTGACGTCCGCTTCCTACCGGTCTCCTCCGGGTTCCGCGACCTCGCGGGACGAGCCGAGGTCGGACCGCGTTCCCTTGGACTGGGACTCCGAATCCTGTTCCTTCTCCGCCACGACCTGGCCGTGGTTGAGCAGCGCCACCAGGAGCACCCCACCGATCGCATTGCCAAGCACAGCGGGGACCACGAAACCGCCCACCATCTGGCCCCAAGGTGCGCCACCGGTCGCTGCCCGATAGAATGCCTCGACCGAGCCGGCGATGGAATGGCGGAAGTGCAGGGCGGCGATGGGCGCGGTGCACAGCCAGATGAGGACGATCTGGGCGCCGGTGGAATGGGTGGACGCCATGAGCCACGAGAGCAGGGCGATCAGCCACCCCGCGAACACCGCGGCGTAGAGCACCTGCCCGAATGAGCCTAGCGTGGCATCCGTCGCCAGCCGATTCAGCTCGGCGTGCAGCGCCGGCTCCACTAAGGGCGTCCGGGCCAGCGCCCAGGCAAAAATCAGCGCGCCGACCAGGTTGCCTACCAGCAACAGCAGCCAGACCCGCAGCAGCCGACCAAAGGTCCGACGATCCGGATGCTCGAAGAAAGGGATCACCGGGACCAGGGTGTTCTCGGTGAACAGCTCGCTTCGGGCCATGATGACCATGATGAAGCCGAGCGGATACGCCGCCGCGAACGCGGCATGCTGCAGCACCGGGTCGTCCGCCAGCGAGGCGGCGTAGGCCCCGCCGACAAAGCTGAAGCCGATGACCAGGCCCGAGGCCAGCGCCGACCACCAGAGCGCGGCGGCGGGGCGCTCAAGCTCTTGCTCGCCCGGCTCGAGGATATTGTCGTGAATCTCGCGGGCCGTGAGCCGGGTGCCCGCCTCCGCCTGCTCCGCCATTGGCTCTCCCGTCTGGTATCACCGGCCCCGCCCCAAGCCCGAACAGGTCCGACCTCGTCACGGTCTGGTGTACAGGTAGGCTGCGATGTCGCGGGCGACCTCCGGTGAGACCCCCACGTTCGGCATCGCCGTCAGGGAATCGACCCCGCGAGGGTTCACGATCCACCGGACCAGGTGATCGGGGGTGTTGGTGAGCACGCCGCCGATGTACGCCTGTCCGCCCACACCGGCGAGCGACGGGCCGACCCGGCCGTAAGCGCCCGGGACCCCAGGCACGACATGGCAAGCGCCACAGCCATATTGCCGGACCGCGACCGCGCCGCGCCCGGCCTCGCCGCCAGTCAGGTGGTTGGCTTCCCGGGCAGACAGGGCGCCGCTCCGCTGGCAGCCGGCGGCGACGAGCATGGCCAGAACCAGCAGCGGGGTGGCGGCAGCCAACCGCCCGGCGGCGCCCGGCCGGCGCAGCCAGCTCGCCAGCACGCCGAGGGCCGCCGCGGCGTAGACCATGCCGGCGGGGATCCACATGATGAGCCCGGCGAGCTGCTGGTCCTCCAGCGGGGTCAGCCCCCCCGGTACGATGGTCGAGTCGTAGATCGGATACCAGACCCGGGTGGACACGGCCAGGAGGGCACCCAGCAGGCCGGTATGCATGGCCGTGGTAAAGAGGGAGACAACCGCCCACGGGGCGCCGGCCCGCCCTGCCCGCCGGCGCAAGATGGTCCACCAGAAGAGCACCGCCGAGCCCAGGAAGCTGATGTGCTGCAGGGCATGAATCGACTCGTGCTCCACGCTGGCCTGGTACAGCGCCGGGAGATGCCACAGCCAGATGGCCGCGGCATGGAGGCTCCAGGCCGCCACAGGATGACTCACGGTTTCCCAGCCGGCCCGGACCCGCGGGCCCGAGGCCCACGACCCGGCGACCGGACGCCAGGCGGGCGGCAGTGCCCACACGGCCGCCAGGACCGGCCGGCCAACCACGAGCAGGGGAGCGGCCACTGCCATCAGCAGCTCGTGCTGGGCCATGTGGGCCGAGAACAGAAGCTCGCTGAGCCCGTGGAGGGGCGACAGCAGGGCGAGTGCCAGGGTCAGCCAACCGAGGGCGAAGGCGACAGCCTCGCCGCGCCGCACCCCGCGCCCGGCGCCAGCGGACCGCCAGAGCGCGCTCAGGCCCAGCCCGTACCAGGCCAGCAACAGTGCGAGCGGTCCTGCGACGAAGGGATCCAGGCTCCCCCCCTGCCACCACCCGGCCGGCGTCAGGGCATCCTTCAGATGACCCGCCGCGCCGATCATCACTGGCAAGGATGAAGGGCGAAGGTCGGCAACCATTGCGCCACGATGGTCAGACCGAACAGGGCACTGGTGGCGATCCCGATGATGGCCATGAAGCGGCTGCGGGCCTCGGGTCCGCCACCCTCCGCCGACCAGACGCCGCCAGCCCGACGGAACTCCCGCCAGGCCACCAGCAGCCCCGCCCCAGCCGCCAGGAGACAGGCCGCGTGGATCAGGTGCAGCGCGAGCTGCGAGCCGGCGGCACAACTGCCGCGCACGGCGAGATAGCCGAGTTCCAGGTTGACTAGGAACGCCGCCGGCGCGAGCAGCAGGCCCGTCCAGAGCCCGACCAGGTGGCCAGCTTCCGGCAGCTCGGTTCCGGGATCGGTCATGGCGCGCTCCGCTAGAGCAGGTAGGGGGAGAGGAAGACCATGGCGGCGAGCGGAATCCAGACGCCGGTCATGAAGTACCAGTAGAGCGCATTGTCCGACGACCCGGACAGGTCGCGCTGCTCGAGATTCGGGCTGTACAGCAGCAGGGTGAAGACGAGACTCTCCACCGTCTCGAGCAGCAGCAGGGTCGTGTGCGTCACCAGTGTGGCCCAGGCCACCGAGCCATACGCCGTACTGTCCCATCGGACGCCGAGGGCGCCGAACTCGAGCACCCGGACTCCGCACATCACCACGGCGAGCAGCGAGATGACCAGCATGCCGGCGCGCACCGTGGCGAGGTCGAGCCGGAGGGCGGCACGGTCCACCATGACCATGGGGATGTTGCTCAGCAGCATCAGCGCGGCCTGGATGGACGCGGCGGTCCAGGCCGGCCGGAGCACGTGCTCCGGCGGCCAGGTGGGGAATCGCTGGGCCACGTAGAAGTAGCTCACCGCACAGATGAACAGGGTCGAGCCCTCGATGACGATGAAGGCGAGGGTGCCCCACCACATCGCGCTGCGGTGGCCGAATACCGTGTTGGGCAGGTTGGCCACCGTGCCGACGGGACGAAAGGCAGTCATCCGGCCACCTCGACCGCGGCCTCAGCCTCGACCCGGCGCTGCTCCTGATGATCCTGGCCCCGGGGCCAAGCCCACCCGATGAAGGCCACCAGCAGGAAGGGGAAACCGATGACCAGGCCCCAGGGTGTGAAGATCAGGGTGATGAAGGTGATGGTCGTGGCGATCGCGGCACAGAACGGCCAGATGGTCGGCGGGGGGTGGCGATGGCGGCTGTCGGGCTCGGCATCGAGCACCGTGGTCATGAGCACATCCCGGACGTCGGTCCGCAGCCCCGCCAGCGCCGGCAGGCCGTCGGGGTGCTGCCACAGGGGCATCCGACCGTCCACCACGGGCACCAGCGGGAAGTTGTACGGCCGGGGCGGCGAGGTCGTCGCCCACTCGAGGGTCTCGCCGCCCCAAGGGTTGTCGCCGGCCAGGTGGGGCGCCCGCAGCGACCGAGCCAGGTTGACCAGGAACAGCACCACGCTGACGGCCATGATGACCGCGCCAACCGTCGCCAGCAGGTTGAGCGAGCCCCAGCCGGTTTCGGGCAGATAGGTGTACACTCGCCTCGGCATCCCTTCGAACCCGAGCTGATGCATCGGGAAGAAGGTGAGATTCACCCCGACGAAGAACAGCCAGAACTGCCACCGGCCGAGCCGCTCGCTCAGCATGCGGCCGGTCACCTTGGGAAACCAGTAGTGGAACGCGCCGAACAGCGGAAAGACGGCGCCCCCGATCAGGACGTAGTGGAAGTGCGCCACGATGAAGTAGGTATCATGGACCTGCTGATCGAATGGCACCGAGGCGATCATCACGCCGGTGAATCCGCCGATGATGAACACCACCACGAACCCGATGGCCCAGAGGAACGGCACGCCGAACCGGGGCCGCCCTTCCCAGATCGTCGCGATCCAGCAGAAGATCTGGACGCCGCTGGGGATGGCGATCATCATGCTCGCGGCGGTGAAGAAGCTCTCACCCAGCTGCGGCAGCCCGGTGGCGAACATGTGGTGGACCCACAGTCCGAACCCGAGGAACGCCGTACCGACCAGCGACAGGACCATGGCCGGATAGCCGAACACCGGGCGCCGGGTGAACGTGGTCACGATGGAGGAGACGAAGCCGAGGGCCGGAATGAAGATGATGTAGACCTCGGGATGCCCGAAGAACCAGAACAGGTGCTGCCACAGCAGCGGATCGCCCCCTTCGGCCTGGTTGAAGAAGTGGGTGGCCACCAGCCGGTCCATGGCGAGGAACTGGCTGGCGGTCGCTACCCAGGGCATGGCGAACAGGACCATGAACGACTGCACCAGCATGGCCCAGACGAAGAGCGGCATCCGGTTCAGCGTCATTCCCGGCGCCCGCATCTTGAAGATGGTGACGATCAGCTCGACCGAGGCCGTTAGCGCGGCGATCTCGGTGAAGGTGATGGCCTGGGCCCACACGTCCACCCGCTTGCCCGGCGAGTACTCCGGTCCCGCCAGCGGCACGTAGCTGAACCAGCCCGCGTCCGGGCCCGTGTTGAGGAAGAACATGAGGTAGAGAAACACGCCGCCGAACAGATAGACCCAGTATCCGTAGGCATTGAGCTTCGGGAAGGCGACATTTCGGGCCCCGATCATCAGCGGGACCAGATACAGCCCCGCAGCCTGCATGACCGGCACGGCGAAGAGGAACATCATCGTGGTGCCGTGCATGGTGAAGAACTGATTATACGCGTCCGGCCCGAGCAGCCGGTTCTCCGGCCGGGCCAACTGGAGCCGCATGGTCGCGGCCTCGAGACCGGCGAGCAGGAAGAACACGAAGGCGGTCACCAGGTACCGGGTGGCGACCGACTTGTGGTCCACGCTTCGAAGCCAGCCCCACAGACCCGGCTCCGGCCGCCACGTCTGCTCGAGGGCCATGACCACCTCGGCTTCGGAGGCCGCCGTGCGTCCCGACCGGTCCCGATCGGTGGCCTCGAGCATGCTGGTCATCGGAGCGTCTCCAGGTAGGCCAGCAGGGCCTGGAGATCATCGGGACTGAGAGCGTTGGGCGGCATCTTGGCGCCCGGCTTGATGGCCTGTGGGTTCACGATCCAGCCCGCCAGATTGCCCCGGGTGTTGGGCAAGGTCCCGGCCGCGAGCGTCCGCCGGCTCCCCAGGTGGGTCAGGTCGGGGCCCACCCGGCTCCCCGCCGGAGTCCCGGCGACCGCATGACACATGGGACAGGCGGAGCCGAGAAACACCTCCTGGCCACGACGGGTCAGACTGTCGGCGGGGGTCGCGGCCGTGTCGCGCTGGCCGGCCAGCCAGCCCGCGAAGCTATCCGACGGCTCGGCCACCACGAGGAAGGCCATCTTGGCGTGCTGATGGCCACAGTACTCGGCACACTGACCGCGATACTCTCCCGACGAGTCGGCCTCGAGCCAGAGGCTGTTCTCGTGGCCCGGGATCAGGTCTCGCTTGGCGCTGAGGTTCGGCGGCCAGAAGCTGTGGATCACGTCGGTCGAGCGCAGCTCGACCACCACCGGCCGACCCACCGGTATGTGAATCTCGTTGGCGGTGGTTACCCAGTGCTGGGCCAGGCTGTCCCGGTACTGCACCTCCCACCACCACTGGTGCCCGGTCACCCGGATCTGGAGGGCCGAGTGCCCGGGGGTCGCCGTGGTGGCGCGGCCGACGGTGCTGTCCACGACCAGGAAGACGAAGAGCACGATGGTGGTCACCGCAGTCGCCAGGCTGACGGTCAGGCCGAGCCGCCGCTGCCGAGCCGGATCCTCGAGGGTCTCGCCACCGACTCGGCGGCGCAAAAGCGCCCAGAGCAGCGCCGCCACCACCAGCGCGAACGTCACGCTGGCGGTGACGAACATGGGATCCCACAGCCCGTCCTTGATCAGGGCCGCCTGGGCGCCGGCAGGCTCCAGCACCGAGTGACGGCCGGGGAACTGCGAGGCCTGAAGCAGCGGGATCATGGATGCTCGGCGGAGGGTGGGAGGGTGCTTCGGCCCGGCTGCGCCTTGGTGGTGGATTGCTCCTGGCTGCGGACCTGCATGTCGTCATTCCTGCCGGGCGCCACGTCCTTGGGCAGCAGGCCGCTCATCGAGCGGACATACGCCACCAGCTGCCACACCTGGTCGGTCCCGAGCTTGCCGCGGAAGGAGGGCATGCCGTTGGGCCGGCCCTCCACGATGGTCTGGAAGATGTTCTCCGGCTGACTCCCGTAGATCCACTGGCTGTCCATCAGCGGCGGGCCGATCCCTCCGCCGCCCTGGAAGTGGCAGCCCGAGCAGTTCATCTGATTGTAGAGCCGCTTGCCCTCGCCGGTGCCGTAGGCGTTCCCATCGTAGGGGCCGACCAGGTCGACGTGGCGGGTGGGCGGTCCCGGCTGCAGATCGACCTCCCGCACCACGGCGGCCGCCGAGGCGGTCGGCGGCCAGTTGTCGAATTGTCGAGTCTCACGCCGGCAGGCCGCGGCCAGCCCCGCGAGGGCCAACCCTCTGACCCAGGTCGCCCAGTGGCTACGGCAGGGCGAAGACATAGAGCATCCCACCTTTGGTCGTTACCGACGGGAGGTCCTTCATCGCGTTCACGAAGCCCAGGGCGGCGCTGGAATCGCGGATGTCGAGCCCGCCCGCCACAACCGCCCCCGACCAGCCCCCTACGCCGGAAAGAATGGCCACGTACTGCTTGCCGTCCGGCCCCAGATAGGTGATCGGCTGTCCGATGATCCCCGACCCCGTCTTGAACCGCCACAACTCGGCGCCGGTACGCGCGTCGACCGACTTGAACCACCCGTCCATGGTACCATAGAAGACCACATTCCCCGCCGTTACGACTGTGCCGCTCCACACCGGGAACCGCTCCTTCACGGTCCACGCTTTCCGGCGCTGCACCGGGTCCCAGGCCGTCAGCTCGCCGCGGTGGCCACCGGGGCCGGGGTACATCTTCACTATGGCGGCGACGTAGGGAGTGCCCGCGATGTAGTTGGCCTCGGTGCCTTCCTCGTCCTGGCAGAGATTCTGGTGGGGGATATACAGCAGCCC
>DATAOR010000100.1:0-1749 GCA_036265635.1 Gemmatimonadales bacterium | reverse complement strand
TCTCCCGGACGATGTCGAAGATCTGCCGGACGACCAGCGGAGCCAGGCCCATCGAGGGTTCGTCGAGCAGGAGCAGGCGTGGCTTGCCCATCAGGGCCCGGCCGATCGCCAGCATCTGCTGCTCGCCGCCGGGCATCCCCGGCTCGACCAACGCCCTGCGCATCCACCGGATGGGCGACGCCATCCACGAGGTCACCCCGGCCTACCGCCGCCTGAGCTGAGATCGGTCGGCCCCGACTGCACCGCTGTCCGCTGCTTCACCATGTTCACGTGGTGAAGCGCCACTTCTCATGGTGAGTTCGCCATGGGAAGCGGCGGTTCACCTGCTTCACATGATGAACCTGTGGCCGGCCACGAGTGTGCCCCGGGTGGGATTCGAACCCACACTGGACGGTGTTTGAGACCGCTTCCTCTACCGGTTGGGATACCGGGGCGCGGAGGGTCACGTTAGCGGATCAGCGGACCCCCGCCCGACCTCAGGTGGCGATCTCCTCGCCGAGGTACGCCGCCCGGATCCGGTCGTCGGCGAGCAGCTCCTTGCCGGACCCGGAGAGCACGATCTCACCGGTCTCGAGCACGTAGCCGCGGCTGGCCAGGCCGAGGGCCTGGGCGGCGTTCTGCTCCACGATCAGCACGGTCACGCCCTGGGCGTTGATCTCCCGGACGATGTCGAAGATCTGCCGGACGACCAGCGGAGCCAGGCCCATCGAGGGCTCGTCGAGCAGGAGCAGTCGTGGCTTGCCCATCAGGGCCCGGCCGATCGCCAGCATCTGCTGCTCGCCGCCGGACAGGGTCCCGGCGAACTGCGCGACCCGCTCCTTGAGCCGGGGGAAGAGCTCGTAGACGCGCGCGAGCATCTCGGGGTCGGCCCGCTTGAAGCGGAAGGCGCCCATGTCGAGGTTCTCCGCGACGGTCATCCGCGGGAACACCCGCCGCCCCTCGGGCACGTGGCAGATGCCGCGGTGGATCAGCTCGTGGGCGGGCAGGCCGTCGATCCGGTCTCCGTCGAAGCGGATCTCGCCCAGGGCCGGCCGCATCATCCCGGACACGGTCTTCTGGGTGGTGGTCTTGCCGGCACCGTTGGCGCCCAGCAGGGCCACGACCTCGCCTTCGTCGACCTGGAAGGACACGCCCTTGAGGGCACGGATGGCTCCGTAGCGGACCTCGATGTCGTCGACCTCGAGCAGCGTCATGAGGCACCTCCGGGCTCGTCGGTCGCGGGGGGGAGCTCGTCGTCGTCCGCGGTGCCGAGATAGGCAGCCACCACGGCCGGGTCCTTCTGGATCTGCTCCGGTGAGCCCTCGGCGATCTTGACGCCGAAGTTCAGCACGATCAGGCGGTGGGCGATCGACATCACCAGCTTCATGTCGTGCTCGATCAGCAGGACCGAGATGCCGTCCACCTCGTTGATCTTGCGGATCAGGTCGGCCAGCTCGCGCTTCTCGACCGGGTTGGTGCCGGCCGCGGGCTCGTCCAGCAGGATGACCCCGGGGTCCGTGCCGAGGGCGCGCGCGATCTCGAGCCGCCGCTGCTCGCCGTACGCCAGGGAGCCGGCCAGCTCGTTCGCCCGGTGCGTGAGGCCGACGAAGCCGAGCAGCTCGACGGCGCGCTCGGTGGCCTCGCGCTCCTCGCGCCGCTGGCGGGGGAGCCCCAGCATGGCGCCGACCGGACCCGACTTCATCCGGGTCTCGACGCCGACCTTGACGTTCTCCAGGGCGGTCAGGGCCGGGAACAGCCGGATGTTCTGGA
>DATAOR010000099.1:0-3766 GCA_036265635.1 Gemmatimonadales bacterium | reverse complement strand
GCAGGGTGCGGAACAGCTCCTCGGACGGGAACGGGATGTGGAGGAAGAACCCGATCCGGGCGTCGGGCAGCCGCTCCCGCAGCATCCCGGGCACCAGACAGAGCTGGTAGTCGTGGACCCAGATCAGGTCGCCCGGGCGGTAGTGGGCGGCGGCCACGTCGGCAAAGGCCTGGTTGCCCTCGACGTAGCCCTCCCAGTCACTGACCTGCAGGGGCACCTGGTCGAGCAGGTAGTGGAACAGCGGCCAGAGGACGCCGTTGGCGTACCCTTCGTAGAACCCGCTCACCAGGTCGGCCGAGAGCGGGACGCCGACCAGGCGCATGGCGGCCAGCTCCCGATCGAGGGCAGCCTGCTGGTCAGGGGCCAGGTCGGCGGGGGCGCCGGACCACCCGATCCAGAGCCCGTCGGCGTTCTCGTGCGGCCGCATGAGGCCGGTCGCCAGCCCGCCGGTGCTGCGCTGGACCTCGACTCCGCCTTCCACCGCGGTCACGGTTATGGGGAGGCGATTGGCGACGATCAGGAGCCGGGACATCCCGGAAAGGTAACCCGGGGATCGGACGGGGGTTACCCGGCGGAGCGGGGGTCGGGGCCGGTCTCGGCGAGGTCTCGCGGGACCAACCGGTCCCGGCGGGGTGGCCCCCGCCGGGACCGGGGCCCTACTTGGGCCAGCTCTGGTTGTTTCGATCCACGTCGGGAAAGTCATGGCCCGGGTCGATCTCGATCTTCTTGACCGCCGGCTCCCGTGCCACTTTGACCGAGGTCCGCTTAGCCCCGGCGATCCAGACGTCGGCCGGGACGGTGACGGTGTCGGTCCGACTCTCCCGGGTGACCACCACCGGCACCGGCATGATGGCCTTGCCCCGGTTGTCGATCTCGATGTCGAGCGAGTCGCCCACCGTGGCGACGCTGTCGATGGCCTGATCGAGCCGCCAGGTCTCGTAGAACCAGGTCCGCCAGAACCAGGAGAGGTCCCGCCCCGAGACGTCCTCCATGGTGGCGAAGAAGTCCCACGGCAGGGGATGCTTGTAGCTCCAGCGGCGGCCGTACTCCCGGAACGCCCGGTGGAATACGTCCGGGCCGAGCACGCCGCGGAGGGCCACCAGCGCGGTGGCCGGCTTGTAGTAGGCGGCCACGCCATAGGCGCCGTAGTTGGGGAAGCGGTCCCCGTGGTGCATCAGCTCCACCTCGTCGCCGGCCGAGGAGAAGTCGAGGTAGTTCTTCCGGTTGCGGGCCTCGTCGTCGAACCCCTTGAAGAAGTCGGCCATGGACTGGGACTGGTCGAACTGGGTGAAGCCCTCGTCCATCCAGGCAAATCGCTTCTCGTCGGACCCCACGATCATGGGGAACCACATGTGGCCGATCTCGTGGGTGGTGACCTCGTACATGCCGAGCGTGTCCCACTGGCCCCCGATGCAGGTCATCATCGGGTACTCCATGCCGCCGCACGAGGTCGGCCCGTCCACCGCGGTCATGTGGGGATAGGGGTAAGGCCAGAGGTACCTGGAGAAGAACTCGATCGAGTGCTGGCCATACCGGGCGCTCTGGTCCCAATGATTGGCGGCCTGCTCGGGCCGCCAGAAGGCCTGGATCAGCGAGCTGTCCGGCTTGCCGTCGCCGTCGGCGTCACCCACCGCGGCGGTCGTGGCGTCCCACAGGTAGCGGGCCGAGGCGGCCCAGGCCACGTCGCGGACGTTCTGAGCCTTGAAGTGCCAGGTGAGCCTGCCGTCCTTGCCGGCGGTGGTGGACTTGCCGGCTTCCCGGTCCAGGTCGGTCACCACATGGACCACGGCATGCCCCGCCCGGGCCGAGTCCAGCCGGGCGCGGGTCTGGGCGCTGAGCACCTCGTCGGGGTTCTGCAGCCTGCCGGTGGCGCTGACCAGCCAGCCGGCGGGTAGGGTCAGCGACACGTCGTAGTTGCCGTACCCCATGTAGAACTCGGCGTTGCCGAGGTACTGGTCGATCTGCCAGCCGTTGACATCGTCGTACACGGCCATCTGCGGGTACCAGTAATTCATGAAGTAGACCTCGCCGTCCTGCCCCCCGCGGGGTGCCCCGTCCGGCGGAACCCGGAGCTTCCAGGCAAAGGCGAAGTCGGCGCTGGCCCCGGGGAGGATCGGCTTGGGCAGGCGGATGCGCATGACGGTGCCGTTGACGTCGTAGCCGGGGCCTTCGCCCCCGCCGTCGCGCAGGTCGGTACCCTGGGCCGCCACCCGGTCGAGCGTTATGCCCTCGACCGACCACGGCACGTTGGTGTTATGCCGGGCGCCCGGGGCAAAGATGTTCTGGAGCAGCTGGACGTACACCACCCGCAGGGTGTCGGGCGAGCGGTTGTCGTACTTGATGGTCCCCTTTCCCGTCATCCGCTTGGACACCGGATTGAGCTCGGCCTCGAGGGTGTAGTCGGCCCACTGCTGCCAGTACTTCGGACCGGGCACGCCGGTCAGGGTCCGGGTGCCCCGGGTGACCGCCAGGTCGTAGCTCGCCAGCGTCGGCACCGGCATGGCATGCGCCCGCGCCGGCGCGCCGGCTCGGGAGGCGGCCGGGGCCGGCGAGGCCGGCGGCTTGCCGCCGGAGCAACCTGAAACAAGGGCCAGGAGGACGACTGCCGGGACCCAGCGGGCGAGAGCGGGACGAGCCATGCACACTCCGGTCAGAGGACGCACCAATGCCACGCGCGGACGCGCCGGCGGGCGGCCGACCCGGGCGTCGCGCGCGGGCGGATGATGACCTGACTACGGGGCGGGGGCAAGTCTCGGTTTCGCCGGACCCTGGCATCGCCACCGGAGCACCACCGGGCCGATCAGCGCCCCGGTCCCCGGCGGCAGCACCAGGTCGGGATAGGCCGGATTGAGCGACTCGAGCCGCCGGCCGGCGCGCCCGCCGCGGCCCACCCGCTTGACCACATAGCCGTGCTCGGGGTGCCGGAACACGGCCACCAGACCGGCGGCGGCGGTACCGTCGAGATCCACCAGCACCACGTCGCCCGAGCGGAGCAGCGGGACCATGCTGTCGCCGACCACCCGAAGCGCGACGTAGCGGCCGGCCGGGAGCTCGGCGGGGAGGGCGACCCAGGCCTCGCACGGCTCCTCCAGCAGCTCGCGGCCGGTCCCGGCGGCGACGCCCAGCTCGAGCAACGGAGCCGCGTGGGCCTGGCGCGCGGGCGCCAGCATGGCCGCGACCGCGCCGGGGACGGCGGGGATCGGGGTGGGCGCCCGGTCGATCCGGCGAACGCCCCGGCCCCGCCCGGCCACCCGGGCGCGGACCCGCTCGGCGAACCGCCCGGCGGCGGCCTCCTGCTCGGCGGCGGCGCGCCAGGCGCGGAAGCCCTCATCGGCCCGGGCCCGGGCTGGATCGGCGGCCCCCCCTGCCCCGGGCCGCTCGAGCCGGCGCCCCGCCAGCCAGACGACCGCGTCACGCTCCCACTCGGTTCGATCGATCATGCGGTCTCCTCCGCGGCGTCCCGCACCGCCGCCAGCCGGGCGGCGGCGCCCGGCGCGACCGCGGCCCGCCCGAGAAAGGTGAGCAGCTCGCGCCGCTCGTCGCCGTCGGTGGTCTCGACGTGACGGAGGGCCGCGAGCTGGAGCCGCTCGCGCAGGCGCTCGACGCGCTTGGCCGCAGCCTTGTAGGCGATGCCCAGCCAGCCCGCGATGTCCCGGGCCGAGGCACAGTGGCTCATCCAGACGGCCAGCCGCCGCTCGTCCTCGGTGAGCGAGCCAGTGACGGCGTCGGCCAGACGCTCCAGCACGGGCGAGAGCGGCTCGGGCGC
>DATAOR010000098.1:0-12728 GCA_036265635.1 Gemmatimonadales bacterium | reverse complement strand
TGGGCCAGCACGTCGTCGCGGGCCTTGTCGGTCGGCCGGGCCGGGGCGTAGACGTAGCGCGGGCCGTCCTCCCGGTGGGAGATCAAGCCCTTGTCGCCCAGAATCCGAAGAATGGAGCGGACGGCCGAGTAGGTCGGTGGGTCGGGCAGGGCCTGGAGGATCTCGGCGACGGTGGACTCGCCCCGGCGGTGGAGGATCTCCATCACCTGCCGCTCGCGGCGGCTCAGGTCTTCGGTGGGCGGGCGCTGGGACATGGCGCGGTCATCCGGCTGTCGGGTGGCAAAGGGCCGGCGGCGCCGGCGTCTGTGCTGATATTTCAACACTGGATGCCGGAAGTCAAGGGCGGGAGGAGAATCGGTTAGTACTGGCGCCTTGGAGAGATAGTACTGCCGCCTCAGGACGAGGCGAGGACGGCCGGCGCGCCCACCCGCTGCAGCCCGGTGATCTGCCCGCTGGCCAAATAGCCCTCCAGGGTGGCCCGGATGCCGTCCGGCAAGTCCACCTGGGGCCGATAACCCAGCATCTCCTTGGCCTTCCCGATCGAGAAGGCCCGGCTCTTGGTGAAGAAGTCCACCCGACGGCGGTGGATCGGCGGCTCGATCCCGAGCGGGACGCAGATCTTCTCGCACAGCGACCCGGCCAGCTGGAACGGCCGGGCGGGCAGCCGAAGGCGAGGCTCGGGCACCCCTTCCGCCGCCGCAATCAGGGCGATGATCTGTCTGAGGGTGTAGTACCGCTCGCCGCCCAGAATGAAGACCTGGCCAGGGGCCCGGGGATGGGTGCCGAGCAGGCGGAGGCCGCGGATCAGGTCGTCGACGTGGACCATGTGGTAGTAGATGTCGCCCCGCCCGAGCAGGACGAACCGGCGCTGGGCGATCAGCTTGAACAGCTTGAGCAGCCGGGTGTCGCCGGGGCCGTAAATGGCGGTCGGCCGGGCCACCGCCACTTCGAGGTCGCCGGCGTAGGACCGGGCCACCTGCTCGCCCTCGAGCTTGGTCCGCTGATAGACGTCCCCGGCGCCGAAGGGAGCCTCCTCGTCGGCCGGCGGATTGGCCACATGGCCGTGGACCCCGACCGTGCTGCAATGGACGACCCGGCGGACCCGGTGGGTCTTGGCCGCCTCCAGCAGCAGCCGGGTGCCGCCGACGTGCACCCGGGCATACTCACCGTCCCGATGCCGCGCCTCCCGGTAGACGGCGGCCAGGTGGTACACCGTGTCGATCCCTCGCACGGCGCGCTGCAGGACCTCGCCGTCGGCCACATCGCCCTCCAGCAGCTCGACCGTCCCGGGCAGCCTGCGCCGGGCCCGCTCAGCGTCCCGCACCACCGCGCGAACCCGGTGGCCGTCGGCCACGAGCGCGTGCACCAGGTGGCTGCCGGTGAAGCCGGTGGCGCCGGTGACCAGAACGTTCGAGCCGGACGGACCATCCATGCAGTGACCTCGAGGCGTGAGCAGGCACTAATCACGAACCACGGCCAACTTGTCGGCGAACCACGGCCAACTTGTCGTCGCCAAACCTAACGGTCGGGTGACCTCGATCACACCCGCGGACGCGGTGGTCTGGTAGGATGGTCGCCCACCGGACCCAGCGTCGGTGATCCGTATCGCATGCGTTGCCCAGCGGGGTCGATGCGATCCTTACTTCGACTCACGCAGGAGCGGCACGCCGCCATGTCCACCGCCATCGAACCTTCGACGATTCCAGCCGCCCAGGCCACCCGGCCGGGCGTGGGCGCCGACCCGCCGCTGCGCATCGGACTCATGCTCCGGGCCGTGGACGACGTGGACGGCCAGGGGATCTACATCCGCGAGCTCTGCGATGCGCTGTTCGACGCGGACCAGCGCAACGAGTATGTGGCCTTCTACTGGAAGAAGGAACAGCTTGGCCGCTACGCCGACAGGCCCAACGTCCGTGAAGTACTGTTGCCCGGCCGGCAGAAGCTGATCTGGGACCAGCTTCAGGTACCTTGGGCAGCCCGGCGCGAGCGGCTCGACGTCCTGTTCCACCACAAGTTCAGCGTGCCCCTGCTGGCGCCCTGCCCCACGGTGGTTCAGCAGCGCGGCACCGAGTTCTGGAGCCACCCCGAGTTCTACACCGGCTGGTCGGGCCGATTGGACCGGTGGTACAGCCGGCTGATGATCCCGCTCTACTGCCGACGATCGGCCCGGGTGCTGACCAACTCCGACAGCCTGGCCGACGAGCTGGTCCACTGGGTGGGCGTGCCCCGGCCCAAGCTTCGCACCGTCTACGGCGCGGCCGACGCGCGCTTTCGGCGGGTGGAAGGCGCCGCCCGGCTGGAGCGGGTCCGATCCCGCTATCACCTGCCGGACCAGCCGTTCCTGCTGATGGTGGTGAAGGGGCACCAGATCCTGGGGCAGACGGGAGGGAAGGCGCTGACTCCGCGGAAGAACGTGCAGCGGGCGCTCGAGGCCTACGGCCGGATGCGGCAGCAGGCCCTGGCCGGCGCCACGGTCTCGGGCGGGCGGACGCCGCCGCCGCTGGTCATATTGGGCATCGGGATCGCCGAGCGGCTGCCGCCAGGAGCCATTGCCGGCATCACCGATCCGGCGGCGGTGCACACCCCGGGATTCGTCGAGTTCGACGACATGCCGGCCATCTACTCGCTGGCGCGGGCGCTGGTGTTCCCCTCGCGCTACGAGAGCTTCGGCATCCCCATCGTCGAGGCGATGGCGTGCGGCTGCCCGGTGATCACCTCGACCGCCGCGGCCTGTCCCGAAGTGGCCGGCGATGCGGCGGTTCTGGTGGACCCCGACAATGTGGCCGGGCTGTCGGATGCGATGGCACGGGTCGCTTTCAGCGAGCCGTTGGTGTCGAGCCTCAGGCAGCGAGGGCTCCGCCGGGCCCGCCAGTTCAGCTGGACCCGGAGCGCGCTCAGCCTCCTGGGCGAGCTGCGCGGGGCGGCCCGACCTCACGCTCGGGCAGCGTAGCGCTGGCAGACCGGGCGCAGGCCGTGTCGAGCAGGCTCGCGTACCGGGCGGCCACCTCTCGGCGGGAATAGGCGGCGACCGCGGCGTCCGGAGGCCGGGGCGCGCCCCGCGGCCGCCCGGCCAGCAGCGCCACAATCCCGCCCGCTCTCTCCTTGTCCTCCCGCCTGACCGCGTGCCCCTCTGGCGCGTCGCCCAGCACCTCACGGATCAGTCGGCCCTCGTCCAGCAGTCCCAGGATCGGCCGGCCCGCCCGGAGGTACTGCAGTGTCTTCGACGGCATGATGCCGCGATACTCTTCGACCAGCAGCAGGTCGGCGCCCAGCATGTACGCCACCGCCTCGCGCTGGGGCACCGGGGGGACGACGTGGACGGTGACCCCCTCCGGGGCCGCCTGCAGTCCCCCTACGGCTTCGGGGGCCACAAAGCCCACCTGCCAGACATGCAGCGACCCGATCAGGGACGGACGCAGCCGCATCGCCTCGGCCAGAGCCGCCCAGAGTGGGGCGGGGGAGCGTCGCAGCTGGCCGGTGTGCACGATCGAGAACCGCGGCAGCGGGGCCGGCACGACCCGGTGGAAGTCCTCTTCGTCGTATCCGTTCTGGATCACGTACAGCGGCGGCCGACGGGCCGGGTCCAGCGCATCGAACACATGGGTCACGGTAGCCGCGTCTACCGCTACGACCGCCGCCGCGTCGCGGACCATTCGCCGCTCGAGCCGGCGCTCGAGCGCGGCGAGCGGCGGCGGGCGGACCGGCGCATTGGGAAACCTGGTCCACGAGTCGCGGAAGTCGGCCACGTAGGGAATGCCCAACCGACGCGCCAGGGTGTGCCCGATGAGCAGAGCCGTCGGCGGGAACGAGGTAGCGACCACGGCGTCCCAGTGTGGCGCGCGCCTGCCCGCGGCCAGCCGGAGCGCCGCCCGGACTGCAAAGGGATACCACAGCACCTGCGAGTCGGGAATCAGCCACGACTTGGGATGGAACATCCCCCGCCTGGGCGCTCCCCGCTGGGACAGAACGCCGCCCGCCGCGCCGCCACTCCGGCGTGAGCGCCGGCCGCGATCGCCATAGAAGAGCGAAAACTCGGGCGCCCGCGGGCGGAGCACCTCGATCCCCCCGACTTGCTCGAGCAGCGCCGGGTCCTCCGGCAGCCCGGGACTCGCCACCCCGGCCAATACGGTCGGCTGCCAGCCGAACTCGGGCAGGTACTTGGCCAGCTTGATCGCCCGCTCGACCGAGACGTGACTGGTGGGAGCGAAGTTGCGGCTGACCAGGAGCAGCTCACGCATCCTCGGGCTCCGCCGGCGCCATGATAGAGCGCGAGGACTTGGCCCAGGGGTCGGCCCCGGGAGCTCCGGCCGCGACGGCCACGGGAGGAGGCCCCGGCCCGGCGACGGGCCCGCCGGTGCGGTCGGCGAACCGCCTGGCCAGCTCCGCCGCGATGAGCCGGACGTCGAACTCCTCGAGGATCCGCTGCCGTGCCGCCCGCCCGAGCCCGGCTCGACGCTCGGGCGATTGGACCAACGAGGCCAACGCGTCGGCCAAGGCAGCGCCATCGGCCGGCGCCACCAGCACGCCGGCCCCGCGCTCGAGCAGCTCGGGCATCCCTCCGGTGGACGTCGAGACCACGGGCAGACCCCAGGCCATCGGCTCGATCGCGGCGACGCTGATGCCCTCGTGCTCCCCTCCGCCGAGATCGAGGCTGGGCAGCACAACCACATCCACCTCGCCCCGCCGGTACAGCCCCAGCAGCTCACGGTGCGGCAACGCGCCCAGCAGGCGGACCTGCTCGGTGACGCCGGTCTGGGCGATCCGACTGACCAAGTCAGCGCGATTGGGACCGTCACCGGCCAGCCACAGCTCGAACCGGATGCCTCGCCGGGCGAGCTGCCCGGCGGCCTCCACCAGATAGCGCTGGCCCTTGACCGGGACCAGCCGCGCGGGACAGAGCAGGATGGGAATCGGGCGGGGGCGGGGCGGCACCAGCCGTTCCGGCACATCGACCCCCATGTGGATCACCGCCGTGCGCCGCAAGGCCTCAGGGCTGAGCCACGGGCGGGCGAGGTCGAGCATGCAGCGGGCGATGAACCGCCCGAATCGGGCCGAGCGCAGCTTCTGATCGAGCAGGTTGTTGAGCACCACGTCGTACCGATGGGCGGTGAAGCTCCAGGGAATACCGCTCGCCTCGGCGGCCGCCATGGCCATGGTCGCGGTGAGGTGGGCCCAGTGGGCGTGGATGTGGTCGGCGCCCCACTGGCGAGCCAGCCGCGCCAGCCAGAGTCCCTGGGCGGTCGCCAGCGCGTTGTAGGTCACCCGCCGGCGCGGCCGGCGGTGACGGAGCCGCCAGAAGGCCGCGGCCGTTGCCCGGGGGCGTCGAACCACGCTCGCCGCCACCGTGGCCGCCACCGCCGCAGAGCCCGGCAGCCGGCGGGTGCGCCGCACGATCTCAGCCACGTCATCGTGGCGCACCGGCTCGCCGCCCAGCCGCGGCACCACCAGCACCTCGTGGCCGGCCTCGAGCAGGGCCTGGATCTCGGGCACGATGAAGCTCTCACCCGGGCCGAAGGGAAGCCGCTGCGTGACGTAAAGGATCTTCACGAGGCCACCCCGCTCGAGGCCACTTCGGCGGCGACCAGGGCGTCCCCCGTCAGCTCGGACGCCCCGCTCCCCTGAGCTCCTGGTCGGAACATCCGCGCAGCCGCCTCGGACCGGAGCGCCAGGAGATAGTACGCCGTCACCCCCAGCCCGGCGGCGAGTACGGTCAGGACGGCCTGTCCCGCCCGGAGCGCCGCGGCGGCGGGCAGCAGGCACGCGGCGGTGAGCCCAAGCAGCCGGGCAGCCGGGCCGACCAGCCGGAGGATCGAGCTGTGAGCCGCGTGCATGAAGCGGACGATGGACGCGAGCGAGACGATCACGCCGCTGGCCGACAGCAGGGCCACGGCGAGCATCGGCGACCCGGCCCGCGACCCCACCATCAGCGAGCCGAGCCGGAGCACGAACTCACCCGCGCTGAAGGCCAGCGCCGAGCCCTGCCACTCGCGGACGTTCAGTAAGCCGCTCAGCGGGCTGCTCACCAGCCAGACCACGAACCAAGGCGCCAGCACCTGGGCGTAGCGGCCGGCCTGCTCCCACCGTTGGCCCATCACGGTGCCGAAGATCTGGGGGCCGCCCAGGGCCACCACCGCGAACAGGGGCAGCCCGACCCCGAACAGCACCAGGGCGGTCCGCTCGGTCAGCTGCCGAAGCTCGGCGGGGTCACGCGCGGCGATGGCGGCGCGGGACAGAAAGACCTGGGCCACCGACTGGCCGAGCAGCATCGTCGGCAGCACCAGCATCTTGTAGCTCAGGGCATAGAGGCCGGCCGCGGCCGCGCCGAAGAAGGCCGCGAACAGGATGGAGGGGAGCTGGAGGCTGCCGACGTTGAGCAGACCGGACCAGGTGGTGAGCAGCGGGAAACGCCGGTACCGGGCGGCCGCGGCCGCGAGCGTGCCGCGGGTCGTCCGGGCGAACGGCCGGTCGCGCACGGCGGCGAGTCCCAGGCCGCCGCCGCCGGCCACCCGCCCGACCACGTCGCCCATCAGCAGGCCTGGAGCGCCCAGGCCGGCGAACCCGCAGCCGAGCTGGGTGGCCACCTGGCCGAGGCCCTGGCTCAACCTGGTCCGGGCCAGCCGGCCGAAGGCGCGCCGCCGGATGGCCCAGTACGACAGCGCCTGATACAGCCCCGCCCCGGCGAAGCCGAGCGGCACCAGCCAGCGGTAGGGACGGAGCGCGGGAACCCGGACGGCGGCGATGAACGCATCGCCGGCCAGCCAGACGAGCAGCGCCAATCCCACCGTCATCCCGGCCACGAGCAGCAGGGCCAAGCCGAGCAGCGAGCCGGCCATGGTCTCATCTTCGGGCAACGGGATCGCCAGCTCGTAGCGAAGCGAAGCGATCACCAGCAGGACCGTGACGGTGGACGCGTATACGGCCAGGGTGCCGTAGTCGGCCGGGCTGTAGAGCCGGGTCAGCACCGGGGTGGCCAGGGCAAGCCCCAGCTGGGCGACCGCGGTCCCCGACGCCAGCGTCACCACGCTGCGTCCGAACACGCCGCCGGGCAGCCGGACCCGGGGAAACCGGGCCCGGAGGCGGCCGATGGTATCGGTCACCAGGGGAATCGCGCGGAGGTCATCGAGAGTATGATGGCCCAGCGGTCCAGGCGCGGGTGGTGACGGCAGTCACACGCCCGCGGGCCGGTGCCTGCGGGCTGGTGAGGCTTACTCGCGAGGGCCGGCGGAGCGGAGGTACTTGAGGTGGGTGACGCCCGGCGCGTCCACCACCCCCGCCAGCTGGAGCCCGTGGAGGTCGCGGACCCCGTCGAACAGACGCTCGCCGGCGCCGAGCAGGACGGGAACGAGGTGGAGATCCATCCGATCCACCAAGCCAGCGGTGAGATACTGGCGGGCGACCCCCGCACCGCCCGCCAGGGTGACATCGCGCTCGCCCGCCGCGGCGCGGGCCAGGGCCAGCGCCGATTCGATCCCGTCGGTGACGAAGGTGAAGGTGGTGCCGCCCTGCAGCGTCAGCGGTGGCCGGGCATGGTGGGTGAGCACGAACACGGGGTGATGGAACGGCGGATCGTCGCCCCACCAGCCGGTCCACGGCCGGTTGGGGTCCCACGGGCCGGGCTGGCCGCCGAACATGTTCCGACCCATGATCGTGGCCCCGATACCGGCCTGGACCTCCTCGAGCACGGCGCTGCTGGCGTTGACCTCGCCGCCGGGCAGGCCGTGAGGGATTCGCCACGCCGCGAGCGGCAACACCCACTGGTGGAGCTGCTCGCCGCCAAGGCCGAGCGGGACGTCCACGCTCTGGTCGGGGCCGGAGGTATACCCGTCGAGCGAGATGGCGATCCGGAAGCGAAGCTGAGACATGGGGACTCCTGCGTCGTCAGGCCGACGCCATCCGTTGGAGGCCTTCTTTCGCCAGCCGGAGCCGCCAGTCCGCCGCCAGGGCTTCGCACTGCATCAGCGCGCTCGCGGCGGTCGGATTGGCGGTGCGCTCGGCCATGGCCAGGGCGGCGCGGCGCACCGTAAAGTCGGGGCAGCGGCGCTCGGTCAGCTCGATCGGCATACCGGCCGACAGCTGGCCGGGGGTAAGCACCCGGAGGTACCAGCCGGACCGGCCGGTCAGGCGGACCCGCTGGATCAGGTCCTCCCGCCCCTGGTACCAGGCCAGCCGGTTGCAGGGACTCCTCGGCTTGGTCACCTCAAGCAGCACAGTGCCGATCCGCCAGCGATCGCCCAGGCAGACCGTCAGCTCGTCGAGGCCGTCGACGGTGAGATTCTCGCCGAAGCCGCCGTTGGTCACGTCGTTCCGGCCCCACTCCATCCGCCACCTGGGATAGTGGGCGGCCGCGTAGGCCAGTACCGCCTGGTCCGGGCCGCCGTGGACCCGGGTGTCCTCCACCTGATCGCCCTCGAGGCCGAGCTGTCCCACCGCCACCGCTCCGGTGACCGTGCGCTTGGCGATGGCGCTTCGGAAGAAGGTCTGCACGTCGTCCTCGCCGTCGCCGGCGCCGGCCGGCACCGGGTGGGTCTCGGGACGGCCGACCTGGACTGACAGAACTCTCGCGGTCACGTCGGGCTCGTGGGTGAAGGGGTCGGATGCTCGCTCGGCCGTTCCAGTGCGGCCCGGTCCCAGTCCGCCAGGTCCGCCGCCGCCTGGTACGTCGTCTGGAGGAACTCGAGCACCGCCGCGTCGCGGCCGGTGGCACGGCGGACCTCGTCGTACGGCAGCACGAATTCACCGAGGCCCTCGTGGAACCGCGCCCCGGCAGGGCCGACCGCCGCAGCCCGGAACCCGGGGGGTTCGGGATAGGCGTAGGCGTAGAACACCGGTTCCGGCAGGGCATCGCCGCCGGGCCAGAAGCCGCAGCTGCTGACCTCATGCGAGTAGGCCTCACGGGCCACCCAATCGGGCAGATTGGGCACCCCGCCCGGGTGAGGCGGCGCCCGGCGACCGGAGAAGCGGGTCACGGCGAGATCAAAACTGCCCCAGAAGAAATGC
The DNA here is from genome assembly GCA_036265635.1 of Gemmatimonadales bacterium. Classification (GTDB taxonomy): domain Bacteria; phylum Gemmatimonadota; class Gemmatimonadetes; order Gemmatimonadales; family GWC2-71-9; genus CAVVWJ01. The sequence goes on along the minus strand of DATAOR010000098.1, from coordinate 3,731 downwards.
ACCGGGCTCGCCTTCCCGATGAAGCGGGCGCGGAACTCTTTGAACAGGCGGTCGGCCTGGAGCAGCACCCGCCAGAATCGCTGGGCGGCCTCGGCATCGTAGCTGGCGTGCTCCCGGTCCTGGTCGAGCGGGATGGCGTCGGGGATCTCGTTGGGCATCGGCCGGATGGCGAGGTCGAAGCCGAGACTGCGGAGCCGGCCGAACAGCTCCCGGTAGAAGTCGGCCACGGCGCGGGGCTCGAGCGCCATGGTCTCGACCGAGCCGGCGTCGGTCTCGATCCGGAGCCGGTGGGCGACGAAGTCGAACAGAATCTCGAAGCTGCGCGTGCCGTACGGCACGGGCGAGGTGGTCAGGCCCCGGGCCGTCACGTACAGCGGCACGTGCCACGAGTGGTTGGTCCAGGGACTCTGGACCAGCCGGATCTTGCCGACGATCTGCGTCCACCGGTGCAGGGTGGCCTGGGTGTCCTTCCAGGCCTCGTAGGGCAGGGGCGGCCATGGGTCGGTCGCGGGCGTAGTCAACGGCAGAGGCTCCGGGGTGTCCAGTCCGTCGCGGGTGTCGAGCGCGGCTGCGAGGCGTCCTGGAGAATGAGAACGAGGGACCGGCGAATGCGCCTGCCGGTCCCCGTGAGCAGCATCGGCTGGCCGCCGGGCACCATCACCCCGCCCTCGCCGGCCCGCTGGACTTGGGTCCCGCCGGGCGTTTCCAGGCACATCTCCCCTTCCAGGGTATACCACGCTTCGACGCCGGGGTGGCGGTGCACCCGGCTCCGCATGCCCGGCCTGAACACTCCTTCCATGTATACCGCGGTGAACTCGCGGGCATTCACCAGGGGCAGCGGTCCGATCACCGCCACCGGCTTCCCGGCGGTCCCTCGCCAGCCGCTGTCGGCCAGGGTGAACAGCCAGGCCCGCCCGAGCGACTCGACGGCGGTGGCGCGAGCGCCCTGAGCGGCCCGCGCCGCCGCCAGCGAGGGGAAGGCCTCGATGTGCCACCACAGGGCCGAGTCACGCGGCAGCGCGCCAAGCCGGGTCTGGGCGGTGATGTAGCAGCCCAGCGTGCGGCTGCCGCGGGCGGCAACCGGGACGCAGGTGCCGTCGGTCTGGGCGGCCAGAGAACCGGGCAGGAGTGCGAGCAACGCGAGCAGCGTGGTGCGGCGGGCAAAATGGCGCATGGCAGGAAGGTGCCCTCGCGGCGCCATTGTGCCAAGGAGGACTGGCCAGGGATGACGAGGTAGGTGCCGGAGCCTGACCTACGACAGGTCGGTTTCCCCTCCAACGGCGGATGTTCGGCGATCCGGCCATCGGGAATATTCCGGTTGCCGAACGACTCAACCAGGGGGCGGCGACTGCCGCCAGCTCGTGGCGAGACCGACTCGCCCAATCCCAGCTTCCGGAGACAGTCATGTTGACGCGCGACGCAGGGCTCAGACTCGCAATGATGATCGCAGCACTCACCGCCTACGGCTGCGGGTCGGACAGCGGCGGTGATGTCACCGCGCCACCGCCCCCACCGGCCGCGACCGTCACGGCCACCGCGGACCTGACCTTCACCCCGGCCACCCTCACCGTGGATGCCGGGCAGGCCGTGACCTTTGCCTTCAAGTCGGTCGCCCACAACGTGTTCTTCGCCAGCCAGGCGGGAGCGCCGGACGACATCGAGGGGAACAACGCCAACGTGTCGGTGCCCCGGACCTTTGCGACGGCCGGCACCTACGAGTACACCTGCCACATCCATCCGTCGATGCACGGCACGGTCGTGGTCCGCTGAGCAGCACGACGTCGGGCCAGGCCTCGCTGCGGCGAGCACCTGGCTCGCGCGTGCGGGACGGAGAGCTTCGCGCCGCAGTCTGGCCCACCAGAGTGCCAGCCGCAGACCGCCGCCGCCTGTACCACGACACCGGCCCACCGGTGGGCAGGCACGCGCCCGCGTGCCCGGCTCACCATGCCTTCCCCCGCAAGCAGAAAGGCGACGACCGACCCAGTCTCACCCGCGCACTCCTGGCCGACGATGATCGAAGGTAACCTTCCGCCATCCCGACTCCGGAGCAGCGATGCCAAGCGAGCGCGACAAGATGGAGGCCGGCGAACCGTACGACCCGCTCGACCCCGAGCTGTCCGCCGGCCGCCGACGGGCCCGCGACCTGTGCCGGGCGCTCAACGCCAGCTCTGAGGCCGAGGCCGGCACCCGCCGGCAGATTACGACCGAGTTGTTCCGCCGGGGCGGCGACACCGTGTATCTCGAGCCGCCCTTCTTCTGCGACTACGGCGACAATATCGAGCTGGGCGAACGGGTGTTCTTCAACTTCAACTGCGTGGTGCTGGACGTCTGTCCGGTCCGGATCGGCGACTTCGCCTTCATCGGACCCGCGGTGCAGATCTACACGCCGCTCCATCCGCTCGACGCCGTCCGCCGCCGGCGGGAGGAGTACGGCAGGCCGGTCGAGATCGGCGACGACGTCTGGATCGGCGGCGGCGCCATCGTGCTGCCGGGGGTCCGGATCGGGGCGAAGAGCGTGATCGGTGCCGGCAGCGTGGTGACTCGCGACATCCCCGAGGGCGTGCTGGCGGTGGGAAACCCGTGCCGGGTGATCCGAACGGTCGAGGAGCATGATCGCCGCTGAGCGCTCGGCGTCCGGTCGCTCGACAGTCGGGGGCGGCGTTGTCCTGAAACGGCGTTGTCCGGGACGGCAGGCGCAGGCGGAGACGGCCGTACTGGTCCACCGGGGCACGCCGCGGTAAGCTTGGGGCCGCCGATCCAGGAACGGCCCTCGTCGCGCCGATGACGGCTCGGCCCAACCCACCGCTCCGGACGATCATGATCAGGACCTTCGTCGCCCTCGCGCTGCTGCTCGGCGCCGCCCGCCCGGCGCGGCCGCAGGACTCGGCTGCCGCTAGGCCGGTATCGGCGGACTCGAGCGCGGCCCGCCTCCCTGCCGCCGATCGCAGCCGCCTGGCCGAAGCCTTCCGGCTGGCCCGGGCCGTGGGCGGAAGGGTGTGGCCCGGCTGGGGCCGCACGCCGATGCCGGTCCTGCTGGTCACCGACTCGGCTGAGTTCCTGATCGGGCATCGGGCGCCCTCGCCGGACTTCACCAGCGCGGGTCACGACTCGCTGCTCGGCTCGGTGTGGACCCGGCGGCCAAAGTTTCCCTCTAGCCTCCGCGCCACCTTTCCCGCCGTCGGCGGGCAACCCACCATCGTGATCGGTACCGCCGAGCGGACCGGCCTGTCCTCGACCGCGTGGGTGCTGACGCTGATGCACGAACACTTCCACCAGTGGCAGTTCTCCCGTCCGGGTTACCAGGCGGGCGTGGCCCGGCTGAACCTGGCGCGAGGCGACACCACCGGGCAGTGGATGCTGGACTACCCGTTTCCTTATGCCCGTGACTCCGTGCAGGCCGGGCTGCGCGCCCTCGCGGCCGCGCTGAGCCCGCCGGCGGATTCCTCCCGCGCCGCACGGGAAGCCCAGGTGCCGACGGTGATCACGGCGCGGGACCGGCTGCTTGGCCTGCTGAGCCCGTCCGACGCCCGCTATCTCGAGTTTCAGCTATGGCAGGAGGGGGTTGCGCGGTACATCGAGTACGAGGTGGTCCGGGCGGCGGCGTCCGCCCCGCCGCCGGAGCCGTCCTTCCGGGCGCTGCCGGACTACGAGCCCTATCAGGCGACGGCGTGGCGCATGGGCGAGCGGCTCCGGCGCGAGCTGGCCGAGCTGGCGCCGGGCGAGCAGCAGCG
>DATAOR010000097.1:0-2678 GCA_036265635.1 Gemmatimonadales bacterium | reverse complement strand
CGAGGCCGTCAAGCTCGGCGCCGACGCCGCGGGGACGCTCCCGACCGAGCCGGGCGAGATCGCCCTCTGCGTCCGCGAGGGGCTGGCGCGGATCGCCCGGGGGTAGCCTGACGGGTCCCCCAAGCGGGGGCGCGGCGCTCCGAGGCGGGAGGGCGGGCGGCCGATCGCTCGCTACCGTACGGGCCAGGCCCGGCCGCAGGCTACGGTTCCCGGCCGCAGGCCACGGTTACCGGCCGCAGGGCCGGGTTACCGGCCGGTCCGGGCACGCCGAGATGTGGCTGAGCCACCCACGCCTCCGGCCGGACCGAGGCGCCATCCCCGCCCCTCGCCGGGCGCTGTCCGCCCCGGTGACGCACGCGGAGCCCGCAACCCCCCGGTCATGTCCGAATCGTCCAGCTTCGCCCGACTGCTCCCGCCCCGGCCACTCCGCGCCTATCTCGTGGCCGTGGCGTTGCCTGTGGCGGTCGGGTTGCTGACCAGGGCGATACGGCAGTCATTCGCCCCCGGGGCCACCCCCGCGTTCGGCGCGGCCGTGGCGCTGGCCGCCCTCTACGGGGGATGGGGTCCCGGCCTGGTGGCGACGCTGCTCGGCGCGGCCGGCTACTTCATGTTTCCGGGACTGCTCGAGGGCGCCGAGGGCCTCACCCGGGGCGTGCAGTATGTCATCGTGTCGCTCGCCCTGACCTGGATGAGCGGCATGGTGCACCGCCAGCGCTGGCTGGCGGTGGGCCGGGCCGAGGAGAACATCCGGCTCCGCCACCACGCCGAGGAAGCGGCGGCCCGGGCCGAGGCCGCCACCCACGCGGCCCGGCAGGAGGCCGCCCGGGCCGAGGGTCTGGTCGAGGAGGCGAGCGCGTCGGCCCGGGAAGCGGCCGACGCGCTGACCTCGCTCGCCACGGCGGAGCAGATGCGGGCGGACCTGCATCAAGCCAACGCCCAATTCGCCGCCATCGTGGCCTCGTCCACCGACGCCATCGTGAGCAAGACGCTGGAGGGCACCATCCTGAGCTGGAATCCGGCGGCCGAGCGGATCTTCGGCTACACCGCCGAGGAGATGGTCGGCGGCTCGATCTTCCGGCTCGTTCCCGAGGAATACCACCAGAGCGAGCGCGAGGTGCTCGACCGCCTGGCGCAGGGCGAGGTGGTCACGGCCTCCGAGGTCGAGCGGGTCCGGAAGGACGGGGAGCGGATCTGGATCTCGCTCAGCAGCTCGCCGGTCCGGGACGACACCGGGCGGATCATCGGCGCCGCCTCGATCAAACGGGACGTGACCGAGAGCCGCCAGGCCGCCGAGCGGCTCCGTGAGGCCCAGCGGCTCCGGGCCATCGGGCAGCTGGCGGGCGGCATCGCCCACGAGGCCAACAACCAGATGCTGGTGGTGCTCGGCGCCGCCCATTTCCTGCTTCGGCAGGCGGGTCTGAACGAGGCTGCCCGAGCCGACATCCGGGCCATCGTCCAGGCGGCCGAGCGGACGGCGGGAATCACCCAGCAGCTGCTCGCGTTCGGCCGGCGGCAGACCCTCCGGCTGGAGAATCGCGAGCTCGACCCGGTGGTCGCCGGGTTCCAGCCGATCCTCCGCCGCACGCTGGCCGAGAATCACGTCCTGGCGCTCACGCTCGACGCCGCAGGCGCGGTGGCCCGGCTCGACCCCCGCCAGCTGGAGCAGATCCTGCTCAACCTCACCCTCAACGCCCGCGACGCCATGCCCGATGGCGGCCGGCTCACCATCGCCACCCGGATCGTGCAGGAGCCGGATAGCGGCCAGTACGTCTGCCTGGCCGTGACCGACACCGGCTGCGGCATGGAGCCGGAGACGCTCGAGCGGGCCTTCGAGCCGTTCTTCACCACCAAGGACGTGGGGCAGGGCACCGGGCTGGGGTTGTCGGTGGTCGAGGGCATCGTCAGCCAGAGCGGCGGCTTCCTTCGGGTGGCCAGCGCGCCGGATCACGGGACGACCTTCTCGCTCTTCTTCCCGGTCATGGAAGCGCGGGCGCCGGCGGCCCCAGGCCCGGCCGCGTCCGAGGGGCCCGGCGGCGACGGCCGGAGCATCCTGCTGGCGGAGGACGAGGACAGCGTCCGCGACGTGGCCGCCCGGGTGCTGGTCGAGGCCGGCTACGTGGTCTATCAGGCCGCCCACGGCCAGGAGGCGCTGGACCTGCTCCGGGCCCTGACGAGACCGGTAGACCTGGTGGTCACCGATCTCGGCATGCCGGTGATGGACGGGCACGTCCTGGGGCGGGAGGTGGCGCGCGACTGGCCGGGGCTGCCAGTGCTCTACATGTCCGGCTACGCCGAGACCGGCGGCGCGGCGCCGCTCCTGCCCAAGCCATTCACGCCCGAGGATCTGGTCAGACGGGTGGGTGCCCTCCTGGCGCCGGCCCCGGTACCTGAGGGCGTCTCCTAGACCGCGCCCCGCTCCGACGAGCCCGGCCTGCTGGCGGACGGCCGCCGGGCCGGCGCGATCCCGCCATTCCTTCCAAGTCGTGTCCCGTTGGTGACCTGCGTCGCCGCATCAGGCTTCCCACCGTCCTAGTCTTTCCCTGCCTGCTCTAGAAGTACGGTAGTGCCCGTAGGTCCGGACTCTCATCGTAAGGGAGGGTGCCATGCTGCAGCGGCAGGACCCTGAGTGGGTCGTCTGGCCGGTGTCGTGGAGTGCCGTCTTCGTCGGGGCGCTGACC
>DATAOR010000096.1:0-2284 GCA_036265635.1 Gemmatimonadales bacterium | reverse complement strand
CACCAGCCCTTCTGTGACGGCGCATGCGGCGTCAACGCCGACGCCTCCGGCGGCACCCGGGACCAGGCCGAGACATCCCAGGAGCGTTGAACCAGAGACGGGCGCCGGCACATCGCTGCGGCTTACTTGGGCGGGCGGCCGAGGGGTGGGCGGATGGGTGGGATGACGGGGCTGCCGTGGTGGCGTGGACGACGCCGCGAGCCTTCTCGGCAGCGGCAGGGTCGTCTCCTTCGAGCTGCGCGAGGCCTCGACCGCCGTTTGATCGGGCCGGCGCCGCGTGGCTATGCGTCGAGTAGGGCGGCCACCTCGCGGGCCGTCCCGGCGTCGGTGACTAGGGTGTTGATCAGCCGGGCCCGGGCCGCCCCGACGATCGCCCTGGCCTTGTCGGCACCGACGGAGATCCCGACCACGTGCGGGATGCGCCGCATCCGGTCGGGGGTGATGGCCAGTAGCCGCGGCTCGTCCGGGTAGTGGATCAGCGTCCCGTCGTCGGTGAAGAAGCGGCCGACCACGTCCCCCGTGGCGTCAGCGATCGCCGGGTCGCCGTCGGAGAAGCCGACGGCGACGAGGCTGGAGTCGGGCTTGGGGTAGGCGCCGATGCCCACCAGGGCGACCTTGGCCCGGTCCCAGAGGTCGAGGGTGGAGTGGACGCCCTCCTCGTGGACCAGGGACCGCTTGAGCGCCGACGAGACGAACGCCGGGGCGTGGAGGTAGCGGGGGGTGCCGTGGAGGGTCACCGCCCAGCGCCTGGTGATCTCGTTCGCCTGGAACCAGGGCCGGTCTTCTGCGCCGCCGCCCAGCGCCGGCACGACCACCACCCCGGGCAGGGGGGCGAGCTCGTGGCGGCCCAGGCTGTAGATGGCCCGACCCCAACCGACGACGAGCACGTCACCGGGCTGGAGGCCGATGCCGGCGAGCGCGTCGTTGAGCCGGCCAGCCAGCACCGGCGCGGGGTCGTCGGGGTCGGCCAGCCCGGCGGCGATGTGGATGCCGCGGAGCCCGAGCCGCTCCTGGAGGTCCTTGCCCAGCCCCGGGTCGGCGGTCGGGGGGACGATCTCGATCCGGACGATGCCGAGCTGGCGGGCCCGGGCCAGCAGCCGGCTCACGGTCGGGCGGCTGACGCCGAGGTGCCGGGCGATCTGCGCCTGGGACCGGTGCGCCTGGTAGTACATGACCGCCGCCGTGACCATCGGCTCGACCTCGTCGGGATCGTAGTAGCTGACCGGTCCGCGCACGGCGTCCCCCTCTCGAGTGCTCGGCTGATGCAGCTTCACCATAGCGCCATCCCGGGCGATGCACAAGTGCTCTGAACAGATGTTGCACATTTGTTCTTGACATTTGTTCACCTCTCATCTAAGGTTGGGCTTCGTTCAAGTCGAAGCACAAGGAGCCGTGGATGGAGTTCCGGCAACTTCGCTACTTCATCGCCGTGGCCGAGGAGCTGCACTTCGGCCGGGCGGCCAAGCGCCTCCAGATCAGCCGGCCGCCGCTCAGCCAGCAGATCCTCGCCCTGGAGCGCGAGCTCGGGGTCGAGTTGCTGATCCGCGGCCGCAGCATCGAGCTGACCGAGGCGGGACGGGTCCTGCTCGAGCACGGCCGCAGCGCCAGCGAGGCGGTCACCTACGCCGTCCAGGCGGCGCGGGAGGCCGGCGATGGCATGACCAGGCTGCGGGTAGGGTATCCGGCCGGGGCTGCCTCGGCGTCGGTGCCGCTGGCCGTCCGGATCTTCCGCGAGCGGTTCCCCTCAGTCGCCCTCGAGACGGTGGTCGGGCAGGCCGGCGCGCACCTCGCGGCCCTGGCCGCCCGTCAGGTGGACGTGGCCTTCGTGCGCCTGGCCGGCGCCAACGGCGACAACCTGGCCTTCCGGCCCCTGCACCGCGAGCCCGTCCACGTGGCCATCCCCGAGCTGCACCCGCTGGCCAGGCTGCGCGCCGTCCGGGCTGGGCATCTCGCCAACGAGCCGATCGTCCTGTTCCCGCGGGCGCTCGACCCGCCGCTCCACGACCACCTGGTGCACGACGTCCTGGCCGGCTGCGGTGTCGCGCCGTCGGTCGTGCTCGAGGCGACCACGCTGGAGAGCAGCCTGGTCGCGGTCGCCGGCGGGCTGGGGATCGCTTTCGCGGCCGAGTCGGCGGCCGGACAGTTCACCGTCCGCGGGGTCGAGTTCCGCCCCCTGGTCACGGTGGCCCCGCCGCTGCAGTTCGGCGTGAGCTGGCGGCGTGACACCATCTCGAGGGCCGTCCGGCAGTTCCTCGCCGTGGTCTTCGAGCTGGCCTGGGTGACC
>DATAOR010000095.1:0-19079 GCA_036265635.1 Gemmatimonadales bacterium | reverse complement strand
TGCACCGGCGCGGCCTGCAACCCTGTGGGGTAGCCGATCACCGCGTGCGGATTGATCAGCACGTGGTCGGGCTCGATGGAGGTGCCGCACATCATGTAGATCGGGTGGTCGAGCGGGCTGTCCCAGGTCTCGCTAACGGCGTAGCGGATCGTCCGCACCCTGGCCGGGTCCGACAGCTTCCATTGGTTCACCGAGACACGCTCCGTGGGAACCATTCGTCCGGCGGCGTCGAAGGCCTGGAATTGTCTGACGAAGCGGCCGATGTTCATGACCTGGTAGGTGCCGGGGGCCGTAGCGGCAAACTGGTAGACGGCGTTCTCCGGCCCCAGGCCCGTCACCCGCAGCGTGACGTGAAACTGGTCGTCCTGCCGCCGGTTGAGATCGATGCTGTAGGCCAGCGTCGCCGTCGGCGCGCGGGGGCCGATGGCTGAAGCGGGGCCGGCGAGGGCGGCACACGCCACCAGAACGGGCAGCAGACGGCGGACGGCAGTGCGCATGGGGCATCCAGGGAACGGGACAGACCGAATGAGCCCGGCAACAAGAAGGGACGCTGTTCTCCGGTACGGAGTTTCAGGTCTTTTCCACACCAAGCAGCCTCTGGTGATCGGGGTCACAGCCGGCCGAATTGGCCGGAGCTATGTACGCTATCTGACAATCAGGTCCCGCTGAAGGGCTACCCGTGATTGAAGAGTTCCAAGCTCCCCTGCCGCTCCCTGGTGCCAGCATCCTGGTGGTGGATGACGTAGGGGTCGTCCGCAAGGCGGTGTTCCGCTTCCTGTCGGAAGTCGGCTACCGGGTGTTCGAGGCCGCCTCGGCCCCGGAAGCGCTCGAGGTGCTGGCCACCGCGCGCCCGCCGGTCAAGCTCGTCATCGCCGACGTGGTCATGCCCGAGCTGAGCGGCGTCGGCCTCATCCGGCAGGTCCAGCAGCAGCTGGGCGACACCCGCGTGCTGTACATGTCCGCCTTTCCCGCGGAGATCATGGTTCGCGAGGGACTCGCCCGGCCGACCGTTCCTTTCCTGGCCAAGCCGTTTACCCGGGACGAGCTCCTGAGCAAGGTGGCGGCGGTGCTGGCCGCGGCGCCGGGCGGGGACCTCGGCGGTCCGCCGGGCGCCAAGCCTCTCAAGGGCCCGGGCCGGTACGGGCCCTCGGAGGGGGAGCCCACCGAGCCGTAACTGGCAGCCGGCACCCGCGCCGCTCACCTCCCAAGACAGCGGTTCAGGCATCGCCGCGAAGAGTGCCATCCGCCGGGCTGGAGCGGCTATCTTGCGCAGCGATGTCCACCACCCCCGATGCGGTCATCGTTGGATCCGGCCCTAACGGCCTTGCCGCCGCCATCGTCCTGGCGCGGGCCGGCCTTCGAACCGTGCTGCGAGAGGCGCAGCCCACCCTCGGCGGTGGCCTTCGCTCCGCCGAGCTCACCCTTCCCGGCTTCGTTCACGACGTGTGCTCGGCGGTCCACCCGCTGGCGGTTTCCTCTCCCTTCTTTCGTACCCTGCCGCTGTCGGAGCACGGGCTGGAGTGGATCCAGCCGTCGGCCCCCCTGGCCCATCCGCTCGACGATGGCCGGGCGGCCATCCTGGAGCGCTCGATCGAGGAGACCATCCGGGGCCTTGGCCCCGATGGCCGCGGCTGGTCGGCCCTGCACCGCCGCTTCACCGAGGACTGGGAGGCGCTGTCGGTGGACGTGCTGGCATCGCCGCTTCGCCTGCCCGGCAGCCCATTCCTGATGGCCCGGTTCGGGCTCGAGGCGCTGTTGCCGGCGACGGTGCTGGCCCGGGTGCTGGGCGGGCCGCTGTCGCGGGCCCTGTTCGCCGGCAACGCGGCCCATTCCTTTCTGCCGCTGGAGGCCCCGGGGACGGCGGCGTTCGGCCTGCTGCTGTCGGTGGCGGGGCACGCGGTGGGATGGCCGATCGCTCGGGGTGGCTCGCAGAGGTTCGCCGACGCCCTGCTGGCCTACTTCCGGTCGCTCGGCGGGGAGGTCGTGACCGATGCGCCGGTGACGCGGCTCGACGAGCTGGCGTCCTTCCGGACGGTCATCCTCGACCTGGGTCCCCGGCAGCTCGTTCGACTGGCCGGCGACCGGCTGCCGTCCGGGTACCGCCGCACCCTGGAGCGCTACCGCTATGGCGCGGCCGCGTTCAAGCTCGACTGGGCGCTCGATGGGCCGGTGCCCTGGCGGGCACCCGAGTGTGCCCGCGCAGCCACCGTCCATCTCGCCGGCACCCTCGACGAGGTGGCGGCCTCCGAGGCGGCCCACGCCCGAGGTGAGGTCCATGACCGGCCGTTCGTGCTCTTCGTCCAGCCGACCCTGTTCGACCCCGGCCGGGCACCGTCAGGCAAGCACACCGCCTGGGCTTACTGCCACGTGCCGGCGGGCTGGTCCGGCGATGCCACCGACCGGATCGAGCGCCAGGTCGAGCGCTTCGCCCCAGGCTTCCGGGAGCGGGTGATCGGCCGGAGCGTCCTGACGCCGGCCGACTTCGAGCGGCGCAACGCCAATCTTGTCGGCGGCGACATCAACGGCGGGATGATGGACCTGGCCCAGGTGTTTCGTCGTCCGGTGTTCGGGCCGCATCCCTATCGGACGCCGCTGCGCGGCCTCTACCTGTGCTCGGCCTCGACCCCGCCCGGCGGCGGGGTCCACGGGATGGGCGGATTCTACGCCGCCGAGTCCGCGCTGGCCGACTTGCGTCGAGGCCGGTGAGCCCACCTCGCCGGAGCGGCGGACCCGGCGAAGCTAGCGAGGGAGTCGCCGTTCCGGGGGAGCTGGCGCGTCAGTCGCCGGGCCGCTGGAAGGTGGTCCCCGCCGGCACCACGGCGGCACTTCCGTGGCCGGGGGACGGCCGGCCCGGAAGGATGCCCCGTTGGACGTAGATCGGCCGCACCTGCTCGCGCAGTCCCGGCAGCCGACTGCCGAACCAGGCTGAGCCCAGCAGGCACGCCACGCCGCCGGCGACGATCGTCAGCGGCTCCCCGATCCGGTCCGCCAGCACGCCGGCCAGCAGGCTCCCCAGCGGCGCAGTCCCCAGGAACGACATGGTATAGAACGCCATCACCCGCCCGCGGAGGTGCTCCTCGGTCAGGGTCTGGATCACGGTGTTGGTGGCCGCGAGCGAGACCATGAACCCCGCCCCCACCAGTGGCATGATCAGCAGCGAGAGCCACAGCGCACGGGAGAGACCGAAGGCCACCAGTCCCATTCCGAACAGTGCCGAAGCCGCGACGATCACCCGTCCCAGCCCCACCACCGTAGTCCGCGAGGCCAGATACACGGCGCCGCCCAGCGCGCCAAGTCCCGCCATCGTCATCAGCAGGCCGAGGGTGTGCGGCCCGCCATGCAGCAGCTTGGCCGTGACGGCCGGCATCAGCACGGTGTACGGCATGCCCATCGTGCTCACCACGGCCAGCAGGATCAGCGCGGTGCTGATCGGGCTGAAGCCGGTGACGTAGGCAAAGCCGGCCCGCAACTCGTCGAGCACCGGCGCCTGACTCGCCGGCCGGGCGGCCCGGGTCACCCGCATCGCCAGCAGCGAGGCGATGACCGCGAGGTAGGAGACTCCATCGGCCAGGAAGCACCAGCCCTCGCCGACCGCGGCGATCAGCACGCCGCCGATCGACGGCCCCAGGATCCGGCTGGCGTTGACCATGGTCGAGTTGAGCGCGATGGCGTTGGGCAGGTCGCCCCGGTCGTCGATCATGCTGACCACGAAGGCCTGCCGGGCGGGGGTGTCGAAGGCGTTGATGATGCCCTGGAGGACCTGGAGCGCCAGCACGTCCACCACCGTGATCACGCCTGCCAGGGCCAGCCCGGCCAGCGCAAACGACTGCAGCATCGACAAGACCTGGGTCACCACCAGGACCCGGTGGCGGTCCCACCGGTCCACGAAGACCCCGGCCACCGGCGCCAGGAAGAGCGTCGGGATCTGGCCGCAGAACCCGACGATCCCGAGCAGCAGCGCCGAGCCGGTGAGACGGTAGACCAGCCAGCTGGTCGCGATCCGGGTGATCCAGGTGCCCACCAGCGAGAGGCTTTGACCCGCGAAGAACAGCCGGTAGTTCCGGTGACGGAGCGCCCGGAGCAGCGAAGGAGGGCGAATGGCATCGGGCGGGGCGGGCTGGCTCACTCCGGGCATCATAACGACGCCCGCGGCCTTACGACGAGGTTTCGCGTCCCTTCCCCCCCACCGTCACCAGTGCGATCAGCGCGCCCGCTGCGCACAGCCCCGCGCAGATGAGCATCGCGCGGACGTAACCGGCGGCGAAGGCGGGGCCTTCGAGCTCATGCAGGCCCCCCAGCCCGGCCGCGAGCGGCAGCGCCGCGGCGGCAAGCAGGCCGGCGAACCGGGCCACCGCGCTGTTGATGGCCGAGGCCATCCCTGCATCCCGCTGGCCGGCCGCCGCCAGCACTGCCCGGGTGAGCGGCGCCACCAGGACCGCCAGCCCCACGCCGAAGACCAGCGCAGCCGGCAGCACGTGGCTCAGGTAGGAGGCGCCCGGGCCGATCCGGGCGAACAGCAGCATCGCACCGCCGGCGATGAGCGAGCCCAGCGCGATCGGCAGGCGCGGCCCGGTCCGGGTCGCCACCCGGCCAGCGATCGGCGACAGCACCAGCATCAGCAGGTTCACCGGCAGGAGGGCGGCACCGGCCGTCAGCGCCCGGTACCCCATGGTCAGCTGCAGTTGGGGCATCAGCAGAAAGAACAGTCCGTTGAGCGCGATATAGACCAGCAGCGTAGTCAGGTTGGCACCGGTGAACTGGCGCGAACGGAACACGCCGAGCGGCAGGAGCGGCCGCCGGCCCATCCGTTCGATCCGCCACTCCGCCAGCACGAACCCCGCCAGCAGCGTCGCCCCACCGAGACCGGTCGCCAGCACTGCCGGGTGACCGAAGCCGAGCGCGGGGCCGCTGATCAGCGCCCAGACCGCGCCGGCCAGTCCCACCGTCGCCAGCGCCGCGCCGAAATAGTCCACCGCGCCGGCGGCCGCCGGCTGCTTCGCCGCGTGCCGCCGGACGATCCAGGCGGCAGCCACGGAGAACGGCACGATCGCGGCGAATACCCATCGCCACGACACGGCATCCACCAGCCAGCCTCCCAGCAGCGGGCCGAGGGAGGTGGAGAACGCCGACCAGGCGGCCCACTGGCCGATCGCCTCGCCCCGCTCGCCCTCGGGGAACGCGGTCTCGAGCATCGCCAGGCTGTTGGGCACCAGCAGAGCGCCGGCCACGCCCTGACTCAGGCGGAGCGCGACCAGGGCGACCAGGTTGGGCGCCAAGGCGCAGCCGATCGACGCCGCCGCGAAGCCGAGCGAGCCGAGCGCGAAAATTCGGGAGCGGGGGAACCGGTCGCCCAGTGCGCCACCGAGCAGCATCAAGGCGCTGAGGGTGAGCAGATAGCCGTTGAGCACCCATTGGAGCCCGGCCATGCCCAGCCCGAAATCGCGGGCAATGGCCGGCAGGGCGACGTTGACCACGCTGCCTTCCAGGAACGCGGCGCCCGAGCCGAGGACGGATGCCGCCACGATCCACCGGCCGGCGGCGGAATGCAGCCGGATGGGTGCGCCGGTCTTCGCCTTGGCCGGCGTCACCGGGAGCGGCCCGAGGCTGTCCCGCTACCCGGCCTCGGCCTCGTGCCGGCGTCGCGTGGCTCGGGGGCCGCGTTCACCACGGGATCGGCTGCCGGATCCCGCGTTTGCCACCGGTGACGACGGCGGTTCGCGGCCGGGTCAGCGGGCGGGCCCCCACTCCGCGGCGTCGTTCACGGTTGCCGGCAACGATCCGAAGAGGCGGACGGTCGCGGGATTGGCAACGTTGACGGCCTTGAGCTGACCATCGGATGCGTCCGACACCACGATCTCGGTCTCGTCCGGCGACCAGGACGGCTGGTAAGTCTCGGGCGACGTCGTAGCCAGCTCCCTGAGTCCCGAGCCATCGGGCCGGATGACCCAGGTCGTAGCCCTGATCGCGCTGCCGAGCCGGGTCCTGGTGAAGGCGATGAAGTCTCCGCTGGGGGACCAGTCCGGATAGCCGTCCGTGTCAGCCAAGGGGCGAGGATCGGTCAGGGGGACCACCTCCCCGCTCCCGTCGCTGTTGACCACGAACAGGCCCGTGGTGATCCCGTCGTCCGACACCTCGCGGACGAACACCAGCCGACGGGAATCGGCCGACCAGCTCGCCGTCGTCCCTTCCGTGATCGGAACGGCATTCGATCCGTCGGCCTGCATGACCCAGATGCGCACGGCCTCCACGATCACGTGCTGGCTGTCGGTCCGGAACGAAGTGAACGCGATCCGCTTCCCGTCCGGCGACCAGACCGGCTCGCGGTTGTCGGCCCCGTTGGCCAGAACCGGTCGAAGGCCGGTCCCGTCGGCATTGACCAGGTAGAGGTTGGAGATTTCCCCATCCCGAGGATTGGCGGAAAAGACGAGGCGTCGCCCGTCCGGCGACCAGCTTGCAGTGGACGCCAGGAGGGTGGTGTCGGTCAGGCGCCGCACATCCCGTCCGTCGGACTCCATGGAGAACAGGCTGACCGTCTCGGGCAGAAACCCGAGGAAGGCGATCCTGCTCCCCGGAGCCGCGGGCTCCGTGCCGCAGGCCAGGGTCAGAACGGCGAGCGTCGCCATGAGCCGGCCGTGCGGAAGGCTCACCCTACCGACGGCCACCTGACCGGGCGATGGCATGGATCCTCCGTTTGAAAAGGATCGACCCTCGTCCAACTTGCCCCCCGCGGGATGACCTGTCGAGATCAGGGCGCAGGCGGGAGGATCGGACGCCCGGCGAGCCACCAGCTCAATTCGAGCTTTCCCTCGTCGAGGACCGAGGCAGCTCGCTCGGGCCGGACAGACACCGCGTGCCGCAGGTGTTGAGCGCTGAGTCCGCCGGATCGGTATCCGGATGGTTGATCAGACCGCCAGCGGAGGCCTCCCCTAAGCCGCGGCGACCAGCTGGTACGATCGCAGCCGCGCCTCGTGATCGTAGATCTGCCCCGCGAGCATCAGCTCGTCCGCGCCCGTCCGCGAGGCGAACGCCTCCAATTCCCGGCGTACCGTCGCCGCCGACCCTACCATCGAGCACGACAGCATCTCGTCGATCAGCCGCGCGTCGCCGGGGGACAGCCGGTCGGCGAAGTGCTCGTCCGGTGGTGGCAGCGGGCCCGGATGACCCCGGCGCAGATTGACGAAGGCCTGCTGGAGCGAGCTGAACAGCCGCCGCGCCTCCCCGTCGGTGTCGGCCGCGAACAGGTTGGCGCCCAGCATCACGTGCGGCCGCTCCAGCCGGGCCGAGGGCCGGAACCGACTCCGGTACAGCTCGAGCGCCGGCGTCAGCGCCGCCGGGGCGAAGTGGGAGGCGAAGGCGAACGGCAGCCCCAGCTCAGCTGCCAGCTGGGCTCCGAACAGACTGGAGCCGAGCATCCAGACCGGCACGTCGAGCCCGGCGCCGGGAATGGCGCGCACCGCCTGGCCCGGTCGGGGTGGCTGGAAGTAGGCCATCAGCTCGACCACGTCGTCGGGAAAGCTGTCGGCGGCCATCGGACTCCGTCGCAGGGCCCGGGCGGTGACGGGATCGGAGCCCGGGGCCCGGCCGAGGCCCAGGTCGATCCGGCCCGGGAACAGCGAAGCCAGCGTTCCGAACTGCTCGGCGATCACCAGCGGGCTGTGGTTCGGCAGCATGATCCCACCGGCGCCGACCCGGATGGACGAGGTGCCCGCGGCCACGTGGCCGATGACCACCGCCGTGGCTGCGCTGGCGATCCCCGGCATGCCATGATGCTCGGCCAGCCAGTAGCGGCGGTAGCCCCAGCGCTCGGCGTGCCGGGCCAGGTCGAGCGAGTGGTGAAACGACTGGGCGGCGTCGCCGCCTTCGACGATGGGGGCGAGATCGAGCACGGACAGTGGGACCATGGAGCAGCTCGGCGCGGTCAGTGGGGCGGTGGCTGGTGGGCGGGGGCGCCGGCAGCGACGCGAACCGCCGCCGGCAGCGGCCTCCCGGAGTGGACCGGGATCGGGCGCGGGAGTGTGAGCGCGATCGGCACTGCTGCAACCTACACCGGCTGGGGCGGCCGGCACGGCTCGCTCAGGACGTGGCGGGGTCGCTCAGGACGTGGCGGGGGTCGCCCGGACCTGCTCGATGGCGGACCGCAACGCCGCCCGGCTCTCGTCGCCTCGCGCCGTTGTCAGCAGCCGCTCGAGCGCCCGCAGGTGCGCAGTGCGGAGCGCGTCCGAGGCCGGCACCGGCACGTCTGGACGCACGCCGACGCCCTCCCAGTTCGTCTCGGTCACCGGGTTGACGGCCCGGCCCGAGGGTACCCAGACCCCGAACCGGTCCGTCACCCGGCGCATCCCGCCCGGGTGCGCGCCGCCGCCCGTCGTGTCGCCTATGATCTCGCCCCGGCGCTGAGTCTGCACGTCGTAGGCGAACTCCTCGGCCGCGGAGAAGGTGCCGTCGCTGGTAAGGACATAGACCGGCTTGGTCGTGCCGTACCACGGACCGGTCGGCCGGCGGGTGCGGAACTCGTCCCAGCGGTGGCCGGGCCGCCAGTAGAACCGGTTGATCAACCGGCCAGCGGGCAGGAAGTAGCTGCACACCGCGGCGACCATTTCGGGCTCGCCGCCGCCGTTTCGCCGGACATCGACGATCAGCGCGTCCGTCCGGCCGAGAAAGGCCATCGCGGCGGCCAGCGTCGAATCGACCGAGGCCGGATCGAAGTCGAAGCTCCGGATCTCGAGGTATCCCACGTTCCCCGCGAGCCGCTCGGCCCGCTCGAGCCCGAAGTTGACCTTGCGCCCGAACGCCTGGCGGGCCAGGCGCTGCGCCGGGCCCGGCTCGCCCTCGGGCGACTCGTCCGCCACTCCGTCCGGCCGGTAGACTACCCGCAGGTGCCGGTCGTGACTGACGGCCTGGAGGTCGGCCGTGAGGGTGTCGGCCAGCGCATGGGGATCGTTGATCCGGTCGTAGGCGGCCGCGCGCGCGCGACGGCGGACCGCCTGAGCCATCGCGGTCGCGCGCTCGGGGAAGACGTAGCCGTCCTCGAGGCGGCGAAGCACGCCGGCAATCACCCGGGTCCGGGTTGCGCTGTCCACCGTGGCGGCGGACGCGGGCGGCGGCTCCTGAGCCGGGAGCCTCGGCGCGGAGACCGCGTCGCCGGCCAGCGCCAGGACGAGTGTCGCCAAGCAGGGGAGGAAGAAGCGCATGGGAGATCCTGGCCGGTTGGGCGTTGAGGCGTCGGAGGCCGGCATGGCCACTACGCGCGCGCCGGTCCGGAAGTTCCGCGGCGCGGGCTCACCGCGCCGATGAAACCCGACCTCCGATCATGCCGACGGCCGGGTCAGGCTGACCTCCAGCCCGGTCGTCAGCCTGCCGCCCTGCAGCACGCGGGCGAACCAACCTCGCCGGCCGGCCAGAGTTCTGATGAACGCCGGCCCCCGCTCCACGCCGACGTACGGGAGGCCGTAGAGCACGATGCAGGGATCGCAGGCCTTGCTGATCTCGAGGACCACCTCGCCGGCCTCGACCCGGACCCCTGGCGCCAGGGTGTCCGGCGGCAGCCCGGCCACGGTCAGATTTTCACCCAGGTGTCCCCGCTCCACCGGCCAGCCCTCTTCCCGAAGCGCCGCCAGGATCTCGTCGCCCAGGAGAAGGACAGCCTGGTCCGGGTCGCAGCCGGCCTGTTCGGTCCGCCAGCGGTTGTAGTCGCCCTCGACCCCGGCCGCGGTGACGAGCAGCTCCGCGACGGGATGCTTGGGCAGCCCGCGAGCCCGTCCCTCGCGGGGCTTCCGATGGAGCTGCACGATCCGACCCCCCACTGCCCCTCCCGCGCGGGAAAGGTGAGAACCGCTCCCCAATGCTTCCGTCTCACCAGCAGCAGGCTCACCGACACCGACGGAGACCTTCATGAGCACCACCTGGGAACAGGACATTCTGGCGCGGGAGGAAGAGAACCGCGTCGCCTTCCTTGCCGCCGACTTGGCGTTACTCGACAGGATCTGGACTGATGATTTCCTGGTCAATTCTCCCATCGGCCTGGTCAACGACAAGCAGGGCACGCTGGCTCTGCTGCGAGCCGGCCGGATTCGGCACACCTCGATGCTCGTCCAGGTGGAGCGGATGATCCGCCATGGCGACGTGGTCGTGGTGATGGGCGCCGACCAGGTGACCGACGCGCCGGACGACACCATCATGCGCCGCCGGTTCACCAACCTGTGGCGCCGCGACGGGGATGATTGGCGCTGCTTTGCCCGGCACGCGAACGTGGTCGAGCGGATACCGACCGGTTGAGGCCGCAGGCAACCGCACGCCCGCTACATCGAACGGTGCACAGCCCCTTGGCCTCGCCGGCAGGTCAGTCGCGCAGCCAGTGGCAGGTGTAGCCGCCCGGATGCTTGCGGAGATAATCCTGGTGGTAACCCTCCGCCGGATACCAGGTGGACGGCGGCTCGATGCTGGTGGTGATCGGCCGCTTCCACTTGCCCGATGCCTCGACCCGGGCCTTGACCGCTTCCGCGGTAGCCCGCTGCTCGGCCGACTGGGGGAAGATGGCCGAGCGGTACTGGGTGCCCACGTCGTTTCCCTGACGGTTGAGCGTGGTTGGATCGTGCAGCCGGAAGAACCAGCGCTCGAGCAGCTCCTGGTAGCTCAGGACCGTCGGATCGAACGTCACCTTGATGGCCTCGGCGTGGCCCGACTTGCTGTCGTGGGTATCGTGATAGGTCGGGTTCTCCAGCCAGCCGCCAGTGTACCCCACCTCGGTGTCGAGCACACCGGGCACGTCGCGGAGGATCTCCTCCACCCCCCAGAAGCAGCCGCCGGCGAGCACCGCCACCTCGGTGCGCTGCGCGCTGGCGACGGCCGACGGGGTGTCGCGGGTAGGTTCACTCATCTCGATTCCCTCTTCCGTTCGTGTGTCGGAGCGGCCCGAGCGCGCGGTCCGGCGCCGAGCCCGAAGGGCCGCCCTGGATGCCGGAAAGCTAGCCACGGACCAACGGTCCACGCCTCGCCCACCCATCGAGTCAGCCGCGAGGCCCGGAGCACCCGGGCCCCCATTGGCCGGTCGCCGGCGCCCGGACCGGATGGAACGCTCTTCGGACCCGTCCGGTTCTCCCCCAGGGGGAGCCGGCTATGTTCCGCTACTCGAGACCCCGCCGAAGCGCGCCCCCCAGGGCACCGACAGCCGCCCCGGTAAGGATCACGACTACGATCGCCGCGCTCACGTTCGAGGCGGTGCGCAGCTCCGCCGGCGGCCGGCCTGGTCCGAGCCACCAGCTCACCGCCCAGCCTACGGTCCCCTCCGCCAGCGCGACCGCCATCCCGGCCAGCGCAGCGCCCGGCAGCCCGCCAAAGGCGACCGCCTGCCCGCCTGTGACCGCGTAGATCGCGATCGACCCGGCAACGAACCGGCCGTACGGCATCCGGGTGCGGCGGGCCACCACGGAGGCGACCAGATCGAACAGCACGATCATCCCGGCTCCGACTGCCGCAGTGGTGGCGAGCTCGCTCATCGGCAGGCTGCCGCGGCGACGACCCCCGGCTGGCCCGGTCGCCCTCGACCCGCTAGCCTACCGGGAGGAAAGGGGCCCGTCATGCAGATCGAACACGTGGTGGAGCATCATCGGTTCCTGGTCCGCCTGCCCGAGGGAGACGCGGTGCTGGCCTACCGGCTCCTGCCCGCGGGTGCGATGGACATCCGAAGCACCTGGGTGCCCGCCCCGGCCCGTGGCCGCGGGATCGGCGGCGCCCTGGTGGAGGCGGCGCTGCTCTGGGCCCGGCGCGAAGGACGGCCGGTGATTCCGAGCTGCTGGTACGTCGGCGTGTGGGTGGCCGAACATCCGGAATATCGCGACGTCCTGGCGGCCGGCGCGGCCTGAGACCATCGAACGCCCCTCAATCGCACGCAGGATCACGCCAAGACTATCGAGGGAACCCCCGAAAAACCCCATCCGGGTCGACGTGGTCGGCGAACTCCTCCCAGTCCATGTTGGCCAGCGAGAGATTGTTCTCCACCCCCCATGCCTCCGCCGGCACGACCCGGAAGGTGCGGCCGCGGTGGTCGCCCAGCAGGTCCACCACCAGCAGCGGACGATCGGGCCGGCGCAACGCCTCCTGGTCCACCAGGAAGACGATCGCGCGGTTGGCGGACGGCGGCGACAACGCCAGCAGCCGCTCCACGGTCAACCCGTCGAGGCGGCGCTGATCCACGAACTCGACGTTGGCCAGGAACCCGTCCACCGGCGTCACCAGGGCGGTGCGGACCTCGTCCCAGGCGCGGTCGTCCGAGAAGTCGGTCCGGATCACCAGCGTGCGGTCGCTGCGCGGCAGGTCGCTCATGGGTGCCCGCTCCTCGCCCGTCTTGCAGGAGACCGCGGCCGCGGCCAGCGCCAGCCACAGCAGACCCTTGGGACCGGTCGGCATGCCTGAAAGTTACTCGGTCTCTATCCGCAGGCGTGCTGCCGGCCGGTACTCCATGGATCCGAAGGCGAGGTACGGCCCGTTCAGGTTGATGTCGCTCGGCACGGCGAATCGAAACACGAACCCGGCCCCGCTGGCCCCGGCCTGGCGCATCCGGGCCACCTTGCTGGTGACATCGAGCCGCACTTCGGACGCCCCGGCGTACTGGAACGACTTGATCAGAACGCCCCGCCCCCAATCCTGGATCTCGAGCACGCCGTTGGCCTGGTAGCCGTACACGTCGATCCGGAACGGATATGGCCCCTTGGCGTTGAAGACGGGGAGGATGAGGGTGGCCCGGCGCACCGACCCCGTCAGCCGCCGAAGGTCGAACTCAATCACCCCCCGATCCTCGAAGCTCGGCACGTGGAGCGTCTGTACCACCGAGCGGTCGATGACCGTGCTCCCGTCCTCCACGCTTCCATCCGCCACCGGCCCCAGCCGGGTCACCGTGACCGTGCTCGCCTGCACCGCGGTCGATCCCGGCGCGGGCTCCGTGGCAGTCTCGCCCGGGCCGCAGGCGAGCAGGCACGCCAGCCCTGCCGTGGCCACGCCTCGTGACGTCATCCTGGCCTCCCTCTTTCTGAGGCAGTCCGTCGCGGCGGGTCAGTCGCCCGTCGCCGATCGGCCTGATCCTGAGAGATAACCAGGTTCCGTCAAGCCGATCTCAAGCGCCGGCCCGGGGCGGCGCCGTGAACCGGCGCGATTGCCGTTCGTACCCGTGGGCCAGCGCCAGCACGCTGGCATCGTCACCCGGCAGCCCGACCACGCTCAGGTTGAGGGCCGGCATGCCATCCGCTCCCATCCCGGCCGGCACCGATACCTCGGGCAGCCCGAGCCAGTTGCCGTAGCCCAGCGTCGTTCGGATGTCGGGCCACTGGTCCACCGCGCGCGGGGCGTTGAACGGCATGGTGGGATAGACCATTGCGTCGACCTTGGCGGCGCCCATGGACGTGGCCAGCGCGGCCACGACCTCGGCTCGCGACCGGGCGAACGATCGGCCCGCCGGGTCGTCGGTCATCGGCCGGTCGAGCAGTGGCTCGCACTCCTGGTAGGTCGCCGGCAGCGCGTCGTAGAAGGCCCGGTACGCCGGGTAGCCCCGGCGGACCGCCAGACGCGGGTCGGCCGAGCGGCCGGCGAAGTAGTGGAGCAGGGCGTTGGCGGTGGGCGCCGGCGCCTTGGGATTGCCGGCGACGTCACCCCGCGTCTTGGCGGCAGCCGCGAAGGCGTCCTGGTAAGTCCACAGCGTGACGGCCGGCGTGAAGGGGACAACGGCGGCGCCCGCGGCGCGGAGATCACCCAGCGCGCGGTCCCAGGCGGCTACCGCCTCGGCCGTCATCTGATCCCGGGGTACATGAGCCTCGACCAGGCCGAGCCGGACGCCGGCGAGCGCGTGGTCCCGCAGACGCGCCATGGGAGCGAGATCGACCGCCGCCGTGCGGGTGAGCGGGTCGGCCCGGTCGGCCCCGGCGATGGCCGCGAGCAGCAGGGCCGCGTCGGCCACCGTGCGGGCCAGCGGCCCGTGGGTGTCGAGGTAGGGCCAGGTCGGGATCACGCCGCTGCGCGGGACCAGGCCAAAGGTCGGCTTCATTCCCACGACACCGGTGAACTGGGCCGGGATCCGGTTGGAGCCGCCGTCGTCGGTGCCCAGCGCGGCAAAGGCCATCCCGCAGGCGACGGCGACCGCCGAGCCGGCGCTGGAGCCACCCGGCGTCCGGGTGCCGGTCGGGTCGTGCGGGTTGAGAACCTGCCCGGTATGGCTGCTGGTGCCGTTGCCGTGGTAGGCGAAGTCGTCCGCGGCGGTCTTCCCCAGCACGACGGCGCCGGCGGCGCGGAGTCGCTCCACCTCGAGCGCGGTGCGGCGGACCGCCTCGGGAAAGAGCCGGGCCCACTCGGCGCTGGAGCCGGTGGTGGGGAGACCGGCCATGTCGTAGATCGCCTTGGCGAAGACGGGCACGCCATCGAGCGGACCGCGCACCCGCCCGGCCCGGAGCCGGGCGTCGGCAGCCCGGGCGTCCGCCAGCGCCGTCTGCGAGAGGACATCGATGGCCCGCCAGCGGGCGCCCTCGGTCCGGCAGCGCTCGAGCGCCCGGGCCGTGACCCCCGCCGCGGTCCAGTCGCCCCGCCGGCGGCCGGCCTGATAGTCGGCGATGGTGCCCTCGAGCGGGTCCTGATCGGGGCGCGCGGCCGCGGGGAGCGGTAGCACGATCAGGGCGGCGAGCTGGGCCAGGACTTCGCGGCGAGTCGGAGACATGAGGTTGACACCCGGCTGAGGAGGCGGACGCCTGCCGCTCTGACCATCGGGTGAATCTGGGGAGCGCCGGACCGCTCCGCCAGCTGGACCCGGACCGCCCGGCGGGGCGTCCGGTACCCGCCGGCCAAGCCGCTTACCTTCCCTGCTGATCCTCGACCGCTGAGACCTCGGCCATCCGCCTCGACCACCGAGCCTCGACCGATGCACCCGTGACTCGTCCCGCCACCCGCGCGGCCCCGCGCCTCCGCACCCTTGCCTTCGTGCTGACCGCACTGGGATCGGCCCCCATAGCCGTGGCACAGGCGCCGGCTGGGCCGCCGGCGGTTGCCCTGCTCCACGTCACCGTGATCGACGGCACCGGCGCGCCGCCGAAGACGAATCAGACCGTAGTGCTGCGCGCCGGCCGCATCGCGGCGCTGTACCCGACGGGCGATCGGGCACCGCCATCTGGCATCCAGGTGCTCGATCTGCCCGGCCAGTTCGTCATCCCCGGCCTGATCGACAGCCACGTCCACCTGGCCACCGATCCGAGCGGCAGCGACCGCCGGCCCGCGGTCGAGCGCCGCCTCCGGAACGCCCTCCATGGCGGGGTCACCAGCGTGCGCGACATGGCGGGCGACGGGCGGGCGCTCGCCTCCCTCGCCCGCGACGCCCTGGTCGGCGACATCGAATCGCCGGCGATCTACTACGCCGCGCTCATGGCCGGGCCCGACTTCTTTTCCGATCCCCGGGTGATCGCCGTGAGCCGGGGCGTCCCGCCGGGCAGCGCACCATGGGCCCGCGCCGTCACCGCCGCCACCGACTGGCCCCGCGCGGTGGCCGAGGCCCGCGGCACCGGCGCCTCGGCGATCAAGGTGTACGCGGCGGTCTCCGCCGAGGTACTCGGTCCGCTGGTCGCGGAAGCGCACCGCCAGGGCATCAAGGGGTGGGCCCACGCCGCGCTCTTCCCGGCCCGGCCGAGCGAGGTGGTGGCCTCGGGCGTGGACGTCGTGTCGCACGCCTCGCTGTTGGCCTGGGAGGGAGTGCCGTCGCTGCCCGGGGTCAACCAGCGGGTCCGGCCCGACCCGGTGCTCCGGCCCGACGACCCCCGGATGCTGGCGCTCTTCCGCGAGATGGCGCGGCGGGGCACCATCCTCGACGCCACCCTGTTCGTCATGGGCGATGCCGCACCCGAGCGCCAGGCCTGGTGCGCCGCCGTCACCCACGCCGCCTGGACCGCCGGCGTGCCGATCTCGGCCGGGACCGACAGCATCGGGGTGGACACGCCCGGCCGGCTGCCCGATATCCATGACGAGCTGCGGCTGCTGGTCCAGCGAGCCGGACTGACGCCGCTGGCCGCCATCTCCGCCGCGACGCTCACCGGCGCCCGGGCGATCGGCATCGACTCGGTCCGCGGCACCATCGCCGTGGGCAAGGCGGCCGACTTGGTGGTCCTCTCGGCCGATCCGACCCGCGACATCAGTCACACCCGGGACATCGTGTACGTCTATCGCAACGGTCGCCGGTACGCGCCGCTGACGGGCCCCCGGTAGCGTGCCGGCCTCGAACGACTCCGGTCGCGCGCCCTGAGACCGGTTCGTTCGCGGCCGTAGCCATCGCTCCCGCCACCTCCGGCACCGCGACGCGCGCGGCCGATGTCAGAATCGTTGCAGGTCGGCCGCCAGCACCACCGGGCCCGAGAACGACCGCCGGATGTCGGCGAGAATCTCTCCGTCCGGCGCCCGCCGGCCGTTGTGGTATACCACCAGCAGCTTGGGCTTGGCCCGCGCCGCCAGCTGGCCCAGCTGCATGGCGGTGGTGTGATACTCCCGGACGTACTGAGCCCACTCGGCGACGGTGCGCCGGCCTGGGGGCTTGGTGGAGTCGGAAGGCTGAACCTCGTGAATGAGCACGTCGACCCCGGTCGCCATCCGGACGAGCTCCTCGCTCGGACTGGTGTCGCCGGACAGGACGATGCTCCGGCCGGCGGCATCGAACCGGTAGCCGTAGGCATTGCGCCACGCGCCATGGCGGACCGGGAATGCCCTGACCCGGACACCCCCGCTGTCGTAGACGACACCCGGGCCGGTCTCTCGCACCGTGACGCGGTACCCGTCCCGGGCCGCGTGCTCGAGCCCCTCCGTGCGGATGCGAATGTCCTCGCTGAACGCCGCGTAGAGATGCTCGGTCATCCGCGCCAGCCCGGGGGGCCCGTTCACCGGGAACGGCCGGGTGCGGCCCAGGACCCAGGATGTGAAGATGAGGTCCGCCAAGCCCAGCACGTGGTCACTATGCAGATGGGTGATGAAGGTGGCGGAGACGCCATCCACGGGCAGCTTGGCCGCAGCCAGCCGCCGCTCGACCCCGACGCCGGCATCTACCAGGAACACCCGGGGGCCCACCACCACGGCGGTCGCTGGGCCCCAGATATCGGGTGTCGGCCGGGGCGTGCCGGTCCCTAGCATCACGATCACCGCACGGTCCGATCCTGCGGCCGTCCCTCCCTGTGCCGCGCCCGGAACAGCGCTCCCACACAGCCATGCGACCGTCAGGCCTGTTCGCCCGATCACGCTGCGCACCACGCACCTCCCTCGTTGCTGGCTGCTCGATGTCGGGGCCTCATGGAACGCGATTGTCCGGGTACGGCAGGCTTCCATCACCGTGGACCATCGCCGCGACGCGGCGTATCATTGGTACGTTGCCGCCCTGGTAGGTTGATGCCCTTCACCCGAGTCGGCTGGAGCCACCATGGACCTCGGTGACGTTTCCCAGTTGATCTTCGTGGGCACTGTCGCACTCGTCCTCGGACGGGTTGGGCTGGCATTCGCCCGCCTGATCGAGCGCCGGGCTTCGGCCAAGCCGGCGGTGACGGCGGAAACGGACGACCGCCTTCGCGCACTCGAGGCGGAGTGCCACAGCCTGCGTCAGGAGCTCACGGAGGTCCAGGAGCGACAGGACTTCACCGAACGGGCCCTGGTCCAGGCGCCGGGCCGAGCCAGGCTCTCCGATGGCGACGCGCCCCGCGACGAGAGCGTCCGGCCGCGCTGAGCTGGCGGAGGTTGTAGTCCGTCGGCGCCTGCTGCCGGCGTGGGAGCTTCGCGTCAGCCCGCCTACAGCCTGCGAATCGTCTGGGCCCGGATCACCAGCTCGTCCTGAGCGAACCGATCCTCCAGCTCGACCCGCAACCTTTTCCACCAGCCGTCATCGACCTGCTCCACCATCACCTCATACACTACAACCTGGTCCCGCACCGTTTCGCCGGCCTCGTCCTCCCACAGGCCGGTAGCCGGTGCCCGGGTGTAGGCGGTGACCCCGCCGAAGTCGTCGGTGAGCCTGCGGGCCAGGTCGTCGTACAACGCTCGGGGGTACGCCTGGCCCTGGTGGTCCCGGAGCGGCAGCAGGAGCTGGACTAGCTCCATGACGGCGGCGGCCCAGCTTGTGCCAGGACGGCCTCAGCCCGGCTGCCGTACCCTGGCAGCGTGGGCGCGGGCCTGCTCGAGCGTCGGCTGGGCATTGTATTGCTCGGACTGTCCCGGAGGAATGCTCAGAAAGCGCCAGGCTGGGCCACGAAGCCCGCGCGCGACGTAGACGATTTGCCCCACGTGGTAACTGGTGTGCGCCAGCGACCGATGCAGTGCCTCGATAACCGTGAGACCTTGGCCCCTGATCGTGATCGTGCGCCCGAGATCGGCGTCCGTCAGCTGCTGGAGCGAATCGACCAGGGCAGCCCAGCCTCGCTCCCAATGCGCCGACAGCTCGGCCCGGCTGATGGCCCGGGCCTGGAACTCCTCCTCCCGCCTACGCCAGGGCTTCTCTCCGTCGCTGGTGAGGAAGTCGGTAAACCGCGAGCGAAGGTTTCCCGCCACGTGCCAACAGATGATGGCGACCGAATTCTCCCCGTCGGCCCCCGCCACCACGAGCTCGGGCTCGTTCAACTGGTCGAGCGCAGCCTCGGCAAGCGCCTTGTAGCGCAGATACTCCGCCTGGAGCGAAGCCACGATGCTGGTCATGAGACACTCTCCGCCTGAACCCTGACGTCTTGCTTCCGACCTGGAGCGACTGGACCCGGTCCCCCAAACCTAAGTTCTCCCTGGTCCATACGGGACCACCTCGCGATGGGACCACCTCGCGATGGGACCACCTCGCGATGGGACCACCTCGGGATGGGGCCACCTCGGGACGGGACCACCTCGGGACGGGACCACCTCGCGCCCTCTCGCGATGACGGTGCCGTGACCGGGCAGGGGCTGGGACGGCGCAGTCCGGCGCTGGGGGGGGGACGGTGGCGGCCCGTGCGGACCCCGAAATGCTCGGCTGACGGCCAACATTCAACCGCTGGGTTGACAATGCTGGCCCGGGATTTATATTCAACCACATGGTTGACCGTTCCAGCGATCTCGATCTG
>DATAOR010000094.1:0-8223 GCA_036265635.1 Gemmatimonadales bacterium | reverse complement strand
CAGTCCAAGCTCACGGTAGAGTCGAGCTTCCGTCGGCGACAGCAGTGCCAGGTGGCGGCGAACAGTCGCCTCGTCGCCCCGGCGGATCGGGCCGGTGAGCGCGGCGGCCGGTCCGAGCGCCAGATTGGCCACCGTGCCCTGCATTAGCGGCAGGTACAGCACCCGGGCCTGCGCTTCGGGCACGCCCGCGCGCCTGGCCAGCTGCTCGGCCACGGCCGCGAGGACGACGGCGTAGTTGGAGGCGATCACCGCTCCGGCATGATACGCCGCCTTCCCGTCGCGCGCGAGCCGGACCGGGGTCATGCCGAGCCTGGCCGCCAGGCGTTCGCCGGCCTCGATCGCGGTCTCGTCGCCCTCGACCCCGGCATACGCACCGCGCAGCCGCTCGGACGCGGTGTGGGGATCGGCGATCGACTGGAGCGGGTGGAACGAGCCTAGGGCCGCGCCGGACGATGCCAGCGCGTGGAGGGCGAGCCGATCGAGCAGGCCGGACAGATGCAGCACCGTCTGACCCTTGCGTACGGCCTGGTCGCGGGCCAGCTCGGCCGCGACGGCGCCGATCGCGTCGTCGGGGGTGGCCACCAGGACCAGCGCGGCTTCCAGCGTGTCGCCCGGCGCGCGCTCGCGCCCCAGCAGGCGCACTCGCACGCCGGTCCGCCGGAGTGCCTCCGCCAGTCCCCGCCCCATTCGGCCGCGGCCAACAATCGCGACCAGGCCCAGGTCGGCGGACGAGGCTGGTCCCTGAGGCGCCGAAGGGGACGGACCTGTCGGGTCCGTCCCCTTCTCGCGGCACTCCGGCCGAACTTCCCGGTTACCCCCGGGCACGGCAGCCGTCAGTTCTGCGCCGGCGTAGCCGCCCGGTTGGACGTCGCCAGACTCATGAGCTCCCGCGGCGTTGCGGCCTTGCGCAGCAGCCCGATAGCGGTCTGTACCTGCTTGTCGTCCTGGGCGCGGCGGCGAAACTCGGCCGGCCGGCCGAAGACGTACCGCGCGATCTCGTAGCCGAGCTGATCGTCGATCAGGCTGCCGGCACCCTGGTAGACCTGAGGCGTAAGCTCGATGCCCTTGGTGCGGAGCCGCTGGTAGACCTGCTCCCGCATCGCCGGCGTCACGCTGAAGGCCTCGGACTTGACCAGCCCGTCCCGCTTGGCTTCGAGGGCATAGCCGGTGAGCACGTCTTTATAGTCGGGCACATGGCTCCCGAGCGCCTTGGCGAACTCCTTCTCCGAGGCCGACAGCGAGTCGGGCCGGATGACCAGGTCCGGTACGATGCCGCCGCCCCCGCGCACGGTCCGGCCGGCGTCGGTGTGATAGATCGGACGGCTCCGAATGGCGGAATCGGTGTGCTCCCGGTCCGGTGCGCCGGGCACGGTGTCCGCGGCCTCGAATGCCGCCTGCAGGGCCTGGTCTTCCTCATTCTTGGCGGTCCGCTGGATGGTGCGGCCACTTGGGGTATACCAGCGGGCGGTGGTCAGCTTGAGCGCCACGCCGTCCCCCAGCGGGAACAGGGTCTGCACCAGCCCCTTGCCGAAGGTCGGGGTGCCGACCACGACCGCGCGGTCGTGATCCTGCAGAGCGCCCGCGATGATCTCGGCCGCGCTGGCGGTGCCGTCGTTCACCAGCACCACGATGGGAAGCTGGGGCCAGCTCTGCTTGGCGTCGTCGAAGAACTCCTTGGTGGATCCACGGGCCCGACCGCGGGTGGCCACGATCTCCTGCTTCTGGTCGAGGAACAGGTCGGCGACCTTGACGCCCTGGTCGAGCAGGCCGCCGGGGTTGAACCGCAGGTCGAGCACCAGCGACTTCATCCCTTTTGCCTTCATCGCGCCGATCTCGGACTGCAGCTCGTCGGCCGAGGTCTCGGCGACCGGCGTGAGCTGGATGTATCCCACGCCGCCGTCGAACATGGTGCCCGGCGGCACCGAGCGCATGTGGATCTGGGCCCGGGTGAGGTTGTAGCGGATCGGGTCGGCCACGCCAGACCGGCGGACGGTGATGGCGACCTTGCTCCCCGCCTCGCCACGCAGCGCCTTGACGGCCTGGTCGTTCTTCCAGCCCTCGGTATTCTTGCCGTCCACTTCGATGATCTGGTCGCCCGTGGCCACGCCGGCCCGCTCGGCCGGGGTCTCTGGGAGCGGGGCGACCACCGTGATCCAGCCGTCCCGGACGTCGATCTGGATCCCGAGACCGGCGTAGTTGCCCGAGGTCTGCTCGGTGAGCGCCTTGTAGTCGTCACCCGTCAGCAGGACGGAATAGGGATCCTTGAGCTGCTCGAGCATGCCGCGGGTGGCCCGGTCGTACAGGTCGGTCTCCCCGATGGAGTCGACGTAGTAGGCGTTGACATGACCCAGCACGTCGTCGAACAGCCGAGCCTGCTGGTAGACGTTTCCGCCGCTGGCGACACCGCGCTGCAACAGCCAGCCGCCGCTCAGGAACGAGATCACCGCCACCACCACGATCAGCCCCCAGCGCTGCTTCATACCTGCCTCCGGTGCCACGGAAATGCCCGGCGAAGGGCCCCGGGGCCGATCGCGACGGTCGGAATGTTGTCTGCGGGAAAGCTAACCGGCTTTGGCGGCAAAGCGTTCGGGCGCCAGCGCCGTCAGGGCGTTCCAGGCTTCCTGCAAGAGCTGGTCCGGCGGGAGGGCGCCGTCCAGATGGCGCACCTGGGGGCCCGCAACCGCCAGATAGAAGGCCACCACCCGACGATGGAACTCCAAGCTCTCGGCGTCGAGCCGGTCCAGTCGCTTTCCTGCTGCAACCTGTCGCGCCCGTCCCACTTCAGGCGCAAGGTCGAGAATGAGGGTAAGATCGGGCCGGAGCCCGCCGGCCGCCGCCAGGTTGGCGGGCCGGACCAGCTCGGGCAGCAGGCCGCGGCCTACCATCTGGTAGGCGTCGGTCGACAGGGAGAAGCGGTCGGACAGCACGATCCGGCCGGCCTCGAGCGCCGGCTTGATCACCGTCGCCACCAGCTCGGCCCGGGCCGCCAGGTAGAGAAACAGCTCCGTCACCGGGCTCACCACGGGATGGTCCGGATCGAGCACGGCCTGCCGGGCGATCTCGCCCGCCCTGGTGCCACCCGGCTCGCGTACCACCACCGGATCCTCGCCGGCCCGCCGGATGCACTCCGCCAGCGGCCCGGCCAGAGTGGACTTGCCCGAGCCCTCCGGTCCCTCGAGGACCACGAAGAGCCCGCGCGCGTTCATCCCAGCGTGATGATGCTGCTGGACGCGCCCTTTTCCATCCCCTCGCTGATCTGCTGGTTCACCTTGGCCATCAGCTTCTCGAAGTTCGACCGGGCCACGACGTAGGCCTGCCCGACCGGGCTGAGCTCGAGTTCGCGGACCGCGGTCTCGTACGACTCGGCGGTGGCCGCGTCGGGCATCTGCCCGCTCGAGACGATCTGATCGACCTGGCGGGCCAGGGTCTGGATCTGATCGAGCTTCGCCACGGTGTCCTGGTCCTCCCGGAGGGAGGACTCGGCGCGGCGCAGCGCCTGGTACTCTGCCGACTGGCCGATCAGCCTTCCGAGATCCTGCGCCTTGTCCCAGATCACTCAGCATCACTCCTGCGCGCGAGCAGATAGCGCTCGCGGCCGAAAAGGTCCGCCTCGATGACGACGTCGGTCCAGCCCGACCCCGCGGCGTGCCGGGCACACCGGCCGGCCCGGGTGGCATCCACCTCCAGCACCAGCCATCCGCCGGGCTTCACCACCCGGCGTCCGTCCGCCAGCAGCCGGCGGATCGCGTCCATCCCGTCGGGACCGGCGGCGAGGGCCGATTCGGGCTCCCACGCCTTCACCGATGGGTCCAGGACGGCATACTCCCCGGACGTAAGATAGGGGGGATTGGACACCAGCGCGTCGAGGCTCGCACTGGCCAGCGGGCTCGACAGATCGCCTTGGATCAGCTCCAGCCGGCCCTGCACCAGCGCCCGGTTCACGACCGCCAGCCCCAGCGCGTCGACCGACCGCTCGACGCCGACCACCTGCTCGTAGCTGCCTTCCTGCGCCAGGCTCAGGCCGATGCAACCGGACCCCGTACCGATGTCCGCGACCCGTCCGATCCGGATCCGGCCGAGGACCCGCTCCACCAGACCCTCGGTTTCGGGCCGCGGAATCAGGGCCCTTCGGTCGGCGCGAAGGGTGAGGTGGCGGAAGCCGGTCCAGCCGGTGGCGTGGGCCAGCGGCTCACCCGCCGCACGGCGCGCGATGGCGGCCCGATAGCTCGACGCCAGGGCTTCCTCGACGGGTTCGCTCGGATCGAGCACGGCCCGGTGGGGGCTGCCGGCCAGGTCGTTCCAAGCCCGCACCGCCTCTCGTCGAGGCTGTTCCAGGCCCGCGGCTCCGAGGCGGGCCGAGGCCTCGGCCAGCAACGTCCGACGGCTGTGGGCGGGCTCAGCCACCGTTCTGCTCCTGCCGGCTGGCCAGTCGGAGCGCTGATACCAGGGGGTCCAGGTCGCCGTTCACCACGTCGGCCAGGTTGTGGACCGACAGGTTGATCCGATGATCGGTCACCCGGCTCTGGGGGTAGTTGTAGGTCCGGATCTTGGCGGAGCGATCGCCGGTCCCGACCATCGCTCGCCGGTCGCGCGCCCGGGCCGCCTCCTGCTCGGCGATCATCCGGTCGAGCAGGCGGGCCCGCAGCACTTCCATGGCCTTGAGCTTGTTCTGCAGCTGCGACTTCTGGTCCTGCTGGCTGACCACCACCCCGGTGGGCAGGTGGGTGATCCGTACCGCGCTGTCGGTCGTGTTGACGCTCTGGCCGCCGGGACCCGACGAACGGAACACGTCGATCTTGAGGTCCTTGTCCTCGATCTTGATGTCCACCTCTTCGGCCTCGGGCAGCACGGCGACCGTGGCGGCGGAGGTGTGGATCCGCCCCTGCGTCTCGGTGGCCGGCACCCGCTGCACGCGATGGACCCCGGATTCGCGCCGGAGCAGGCCGAACGCTTCAGGCCCGCGAACGGCCACGATGGCCTCCTTGAGGCCACCCAGGCTGCCATCGCTCAGCGACATCGGCTCCCAGCGGAGCCCATGGCGCTCGGCGTAGCGCTGGTACATCCGGTACAGATCGGCGGCGAACAGGGCGGCCTCATCGCCCCC
Organism: Gemmatimonadales bacterium; assembly: GCA_036265635.1. Taxonomy (GTDB): domain Bacteria; phylum Gemmatimonadota; class Gemmatimonadetes; order Gemmatimonadales; family GWC2-71-9; genus CAVVWJ01. The sequence continues at coordinate 3,119 of DATAOR010000094.1, read as the reverse complement.
GGTGCCGGCCCGGATCTCCATGATCGCATCGCGGTCGTCGTGGGGATCGCGCGGTACCAGCAGCTCCTGAAGCTCGGCCGTCAGGGTGCTCAGCTCGGGAGGGATGCGCTCGAGCTCGGATCGGGCCAACGCGACAAGCTCGGGATCCGCCTCGTCGGCGAGGTCCCGAGCCTGGTCCAGCTCACCCTGCAGCCGCTTCACTCGATCCGCCAGCCGCACCACCGGCACCAGGCGGGCGTGCTCGCGTCCCAGCGACTGCAGTTGGGCGGGGTCCCTGGCGACCACCGGGTCGGCGAGGAGCCGCTCGACCTCCTCCGCCCGCTCCAGTGCCTGGCGGAGTCGTGCCTCCATGCCCTACGCCTTGGGAGCGGCGGCCGTCTCGGTCTGATACTTCCGGCGGAACCGATCCACCCGGCCGGCGGTGTCGATCATCCGCTGCTTGCCGGTGAAGTAGGGATGGCACTGGGCGCAGACTTCCACGTGAATGGAAGCCGCCGTCGAGCGGGTCTCGAACGAGTTCCCACAGGCGCAGACGGCCGTGATCTTCTGGTAGCTCGGGTGCAGATCGGGCTTCACTGTCCATTTCCTCAAAGTTGAAGCGTAGCCGGTAAATTTATTGGGGGAGCGATGTTAATGGAAGGGTGCCCAGGCGCCGCGTAAGCGCGGGCCAGTCGGGCCCCCGGCCGATGCATTGCCCCGCCGGCCCTCTGAACCGGCCAGGGTCGCCCGCCGTTCCCGACCCCGGCGGCAGGGGGCGCGATTGACACTGTTACCGGCCGCAAGTATGGTACCGCCAAATACTTCCGCTTTCCGGAGGCCGTGTGGCCCTGTCACCCATCGAAGTTCTGCGCAAGGTGCCCCTCTTCGCCGGTCTGGGGGAGAGCGACCTGGCCGCCTTCGCCGACCTCACCCGAGAGCGCAGTTACCCCAAGGGCAGCGTCATCGTATTCGAGGACGACCCGGGCGACGCGCTCTACCTGGTGGCCGCGGGACAGGTCAAGGTGGTGATCATTGCGGAGGATGGGCGGGAGGTCATCCTGTCGGTGCTCGGAGAGGGCAGCTTCTTCGGCGAGATGGCGGTGATCGATGAGGAGCCGCGCTCGGCCCACGTGATCGCCATGGAGGACTCCAGCCTGCTGGTGCTCCGGCGGGAGGACTTCTATGCCCGGCTCCGGAGCTCGCCCGAGGTGGCGATTTCGCTGCTGCGGGAGATCTCCCGCCGGCTCCGCCGGGCCGACGAGAAGATCGGGAGCCTGGTCCTGCTCGACGTCAATGGGCGGGTGGCCCACCTGCTGCTTCGCATGGCCGATGACGAGGGTGGCGACCGGATCACCCGGAAGCTGACCCATCACACGATAGCCCAGATGATCGGGTCCAGCCGGGAGACAGTCTCGCGGACCATGCGCAACCTGGTGGAGCGTGGCATCATCCAGGTCACCCGCAAGGAGATCACCCTCCGCGATCGCCGCTCGCTGATGCTGGCCGCGCGGCGGGCGTGAACGCAGTCACGGCAGGGGCGTGACCGGGAACGCCGCTTCCCCGGCCCTGCCCCCGTGACCTTTCACCATGCCTTATCGCCTCACGTTCTGGGGCACTCGGGGGTCGATCCCGACCCCCGGCGCACACACGATCCGTTACGGCGGCAACACGGCCTGCCTCAGTCTCGACGGGGCCGGGCACCGCATGGTCATCCTCGACGCCGGGAGCGGGCTCCGCAGCCTCGGCCTCGAGCTGATGGCCCGGCGCGCCGGCACCATCTCGGCCGATATCCTGCTGTCCCACACCCACTGGGACCACATCCAGGGACTTCCCTTCTTCAAGCCGCTGAGCGGCGGCGGCAATCGGTTCTGCGTGTTCGGCGCGGCCCAGGACGGGGTCAATCTGGAGGAGATCCTCCGGCGCCAGATGGAGTCGATGGTGTTTCCCATCCCCCTGTCGGCCATGTCGGCTAAGATCGAGGTCCACGACATCGAGGAGGGCGAGCTCCCCCTGGTCGATTTCCGGGTCCGCGCCTTCCGGCTCAGGCACCCGGGCACCACGCTGGGCTATCGGATCGGACCAGTGGACGGTGGCCGCGAGATCGCCTACCTGACCGACAACGAGCTCGGCAGCGGGGGGGTCTATCCGGTGACACCGGATTGGCGGGCGCGCCTGGTGGACTTCCTGTCCGGCACCGACACCCTGATCCACGATGCCATGTACTCGGACGAGTTCATCAAGGTGCGGGCCGGCTGGGGCCACTCGACCCCGCGGCAGGCGGTCGATCTTGCGGGCGAGGCCGGCTGTGCCCGGCTGATCCTGTTCCATCACGAGCCGGAGCACGACGACGACATGGTGGACCGGCTGCTGGCCGATGCCCGCGGCTACGCCCGCGAGGTGGCGCCGAAGCTGACCGTGGAGGCGGCCGTCGAAGGGGAGGGGTTCACCCTGTGACCGGAGCGAGCATGCGACCGACCCGACGCACCACCCGATCCGCCCCTCGGGCCTGGCTCGCCGCGGCGGCCGTCGCGCTGGCAGGCCCGGTCACCGTCGGGGCCCAAGGCGCGGTGATCGCTGTCCTGCCGTTCGAGAACAGCGGGTCCTACGGCCAGGATCGCGAGGCATTCGAGGCGCTGGCGGCGGGTCTTCCCGAGATCCTGGCGACCACGCTGGCGAAGCACCCCGGCATTCGGGTGCCGGACCGCGGCCGGATTGCCACCGCGGCGGCCGACCAGCACCTCGGCGCGGGCCGCCGGGTCGATGCCGGGATGGCGGCCGCGATCGCCAAGGCGGTGGGTGCCCGCTATGCCATCGCGGGCAGCTTCGCGGACTTCTACGGCAAGTTCCGGATCAACGCCCGGGTGGTCGATGCCGAAACGGGGCAGATCCTCAAGGTCGTCTCGAACGACGATCCCAAGCTGCAGGATCGGGCCCAGCTGGCCCCCATTCTCCAGCTGGTGGCCGAGCGGATCGTGACCGCGGCGGGCTTGCCGTCGTTCCCCGAGGCGGTGGCGGCCCAACGCCGGGCGTTGCCCACCGACGCGTTGCTGGCATTCAGCCGGGGGGCGCTGCTGGAAGCGCGCGGCAACCGGGCCCAAGCGGCCGAGGCCTACCAGCAGGCCCTGACGGCTGCCCCCGAC
>DATAOR010000093.1:0-18208 GCA_036265635.1 Gemmatimonadales bacterium | reverse complement strand
TCGACCATATAGCTCATCAGGGTCCACGGCGCGCCGGCGAAGCCGATCAACGGCACTCGGCCCTCCAGCTCCCGGCGCGCCAGCCGGATGGCCTCGAGAACGTAGCCGAGATCGTCCTCGGGCACCGTGTCGTGCAGTCGCTCGAAGTCGGCCGGGGCCCGGAGCGGCTGGTGAAAGCGCGGGCCCACGCCGTCTTCGACCGACAGGGTGAGCCCCATGGCCTGCGGGATGACCAGAATGTCGCTGAAGATGATGGCCGCATCCACGCCGAGGATGTCCACCGGCTGGAGGGTGACCTCCACGGCCAGCTCGGGGGTCCCGACCATGGTGAGGAAGTCGGCCCTGGCCCGGACGGCGCGGTATTCGGGGAGGTACCGGCCCGCCTGGCGCATCATCCACACCGGCGGCCGCGGCACGGCCTCCCGCCGGCAGGCGCGGAGGAAGAGATCGTTCATCGGGCTCCCAACATCACGGTCCACGATCGGCGGCGGCCACCAGCGTGCGCACCGCGCCCGCCAGCTCACCGGCGGCCGGCCGGGGCGAGACCGCATCGGGTGGCCAGCCCGCCGCCCGCGCCGCGGCTGCGGTGGTCGGCCCGACGGCGACCAGCGCCGGTCGGACACCCGGCGGACAGGCCCGGGCCAGCAGGTCGGCCACGCTTGGGCTGGTGACCACGATGATCCGACCACGCCCGGCGACCCGCCGGGCCTCGGACTCGCCCGCCAGGACGGAGCGGTAGCAGACGACCTCGTCCACCTGGAGACCATCGTCCCGCAATCGGGCCGGCAGCTCGTCGCGACGGATATCGCCGCAAGGGAACAGCACCGGCCCCGCAACCCCGGACTCCGCCAGCGCCGCCGCGAGCGCCGACGCCGCGCCACCCGCGCCGACCGCGGCCGGATCGGGTTGCCGCACCTCGAGCGACTGGCCCACGGCGTCGCGGAGCGCCTGGGCCGTCCCGCCGCCGGCGACCCAGACCGGCGCGGCGAGGTCCGGCGCCCCAGTCAGGCTCGCCAGTCGCTCGCCGAACGCGCGGGCCGACCGCGGTGAGGTGAAGGCCACCGCGCCATAGCGGGGCAGCGTCCGGATGGCTGCGTCCACCGGGGCCCAGTCGAGCGGCGGCGCGAAGGTCAGCAGGGGAAATTCCTCCACGGCGACAGGGATCGCCTGCAGCGCCGCGACCAGGCCGGGAAAGGAGCCCGCCGAAGCGGTGAGAATCACCGTGAGAGAGCTCACGGCTCCGGCACGACCGGCGCAGTCGCTCCGCGCACCTGCGCCAGGATCTCCCCCGCTCCGTCCTTAAGCAGTCGCTCGGCCAGGCGTACCCCGAGTCGGTCCGCCTCGAGCTGATCAGCGGCCTCGGCGAGCTCCTGCCCCTCCACCCCGCGTTCCCCTCGGAGCGAGACCACCCGTCCGTGCAGCCGCAGGTTGCCGCGCTCAAACGTCGCGTACGCCGCCACCGGCACCTGGCAGCCGCCCTCGAGGGTCCGGAGAAACGACCGTTCCGCCGTCACGGCCAGCGCGGTCGGCTCGTGGTGTACCGCCCGGGCCGCCGCCGCTGCCGCGGCATCCCCGGTCCGGGCCGTCACGGCCAGCGCGCCCTGTCCCGGTGCCGGCAGCATGATCTCGGGCGGCAGGCGCTGGCCGATCCGGTCGCCGAAGCCCAGCCGTACCAGCCCGGCGGTGGCCAGGAGAATCGCGGTCCACTCGCGGGAGGCGTCGAGCTTGGCCAGACGGGTATCGACGTTGCCGCGGATGTCGTGGATCTGGAGGTCGGGGCGAAGATGGAGCGCCTGCGCCCGCCGCCGGAGGCTGCTGGTGGCCAGCACGGCGCCATCGGGCAGCGCCGACCACGACACGGCCTCTCGGCCGACCAGCGCGTCCCGGGGATCTTCCCGCTCCCCCACCGCTACCAGTGCGATCCCCTCGGGCAGGGCGGTCGGCAGGTCCTTGAGCGAGTGAACGGCCAGATCGATCCGGCCCGCCAGCATGGCATCGTCGATCTGCCGGGTAAACAGCGCCCGGCCCCCGATCTGGGCGAGCGGCACATGCTGGACGATGTCCCCGGTGGTGCGGATCTCGAGCCGTTCGGTGGCCACGCCGGCGGCGGCCAGCCCGGCGCGCACGTGCTCGGTCTGCCACAGCGCGAGCGCGCTGCCTCGAGTCCCGATCCTGAGTGGCGGGCTCACCCGCGGTCGGGACCGGCCCCGGCCGGCGCGGCGGCCACCCGGGCGGCCGCCGCCTCCCCCGAGCCGATGGCCTCGGCGACCGCCACGCCTTCGCGGTAGGAACCGGCCAGGGCCAGCCCGGGATTGCGCCGCTCGGCCTCGTCCATGATCTCCTTGTATCGGCCGTAGGTGAGGTCGTACTGCGGAATCGCCTTGGGCCACAACTGAAAGGCCCGGAAGCTGGGCTCGCCGGACACGCCGAGCAGGCTGCGGAGGTCGTCCTGCACCCTGGCCGTGATCGTCGGGACGTCGGCATTGGCGAGGTCCGGGTTCCGAACCCCGCCCACGAACGCGGTCAGCAGGACGTGCCCCTCGGGTGCCCGCCCGGCAAACAGGGTGGACGAGAAGATCACGCCCAGCACGTTCCGCCGCTCGACCTCGGGCACCAGGAAGCCGAAACCGTCGAGCGGATGGGCCACCTCCTCCCGCCGGAAGCCGAGGGCGACGACGGCCACCGGCGGATACACCATGCTCGACAGGGTCTTGAGCCGGTCGCCGCCGGGAAAGGCCAGGTCCACGTCGTCCAGGCAATGCGCCGGCGCGGCGTATACGATCCCGTCATACAGCTCGGTGGGCTGGAAGGCCGCGGCGACCGTCCAGCCCTTGGGGCCGGCCCGGATCTGGGTCACCGGCGCCCGGAGACGCACCATCGGGCCGAGCAGCTTGGCCAGCGCGTCGGGCACTTCCTGCAGCCCGGCGCGGAACGACATCAGGCTGCCGGCCGGGTCGGCTCCTTCGGCGGGCTCCTCCTTCTTGCGCGCCCGCATCATGCCGGCGAACGCCTTCATCACCGAGCCGTGGCTTCGCTCCAACCCGTACAGCTTGGGCATGGCGTGCCGGAGCGACAACTGTTCCGGGTCGCCCGCGTAGATCCCGCCCACGAACGGATTGGCGATGTAGTCCAGGATCTCCTGGTTGAACCGCCGGCGGATGAACGATCCGATGCTCTCGTCCATCGCGCCGTCGCCCGGCTCGACCAGCGCTTCGCCGAACACGGCCAGCTTGGCACCGTTCGACAGCAGCCTCGAGGTGAGGAAGTCCTGGGGGGACATCGGCAGCGGGAGCAGCTTCTTCTTCTTGACCACGTACCGGTTCTTGGCCACGGGTGACGCGGGCAGGAGGCTGCCCTCGAGCCCCAGCTCGGCGAGCAGGGCGCGGACTCGAGGCGATGGCGCGTTGAGCGAATTGGGGCCGAGCTCGGCCAGATAGCCGTCGCGCCGCTCGGTCCGGACCACCCCGCCGCACCGGTCGGCCGCCTCGTACAGCACCACCCGGGCGCCCTGCTGCTTCAGACGGTAGGCCGCGGTGAGTCCGGCCACGCCGGCGCCGACGACCGCTATCGCGCCCATGCCGAGCCCAGAGCGTGCTCCAGCACGGCGAGCTCGGCCTCGCCGTGCACCGTGGAGGTAAAGGCGGCTTCGAACGCCGAGGGGGCCAGGTAGACGCCGGCGTCGAGCATGGCGTGGAAGAAGGCGGTGTACGCCGCCCGGTCGCACCGCTTCGCCGTGGCGTAGTCCACCACCGGCTCGGTGGTGAAGAACGGCGTGAGCATGGTTCCCACCCGCTGCACCCGAAGCGGAACACCCGCCGCGGCCGCCGCCGAGCTCATCGCCCCGGCCGCACCGGCCGCCCACTGCTCGGCCCGCTCCCACACCCCCGGCCCCGACAGCACGTCGAGTGTTGCCAGCCCCGCGGCCATGGCCAGCGGGTTGCCCGACAGCGTCCCGGCCTGATACACCGGCCCAGCCGGCGCGATCTGCTCCATCAGTGCCCGCGGACCGCCATAGGCCGCCGCGGGCAGACCGCCCCCGACGACCTTGCCGAGAATCGTCAGGTCCGGCGTGACCCCGTACCGCACCTGGGCGCCGGCCCGATGGACCCGCCACCCGGTCATCACCTCGTCGAAGACCAGCAGCGAGCCGAAGCGGCGGGTGACCGCCCGGAGGCCCTCGAGGAAGCCAGGGAGCGGCGGCACGACCCCCATGTTGCCCGCCACCGGCTCGACCAGGACGGCGGCGATGTCGGTCCCCCGGGCGTCGAACAGCCGCTCGATCGCGGCCAGGTCATTGTACGGGGCGATCAGGGTGTCGGCCACGGTCGCCGGGGTGACACCCGGGGAGTCCGGCAGACCCAGCGTGGCGACCCCCGAGCCGGCCGCTGCCAGCAGGGCATCGGCGTGGCCGTGGTAGCAGCCGTCGAACTTCACGATGGCCCGCCGGCCGGTGGCTGCCCGGGCGAGCCGCACGGCGCTCATCGCCGCCTCGGTCCCGCTGCTGACGAACCGGACCATCTCGAGCGACGGAAAGGTCGCCACCACCCGCTCGGCCAGGCGCACCTCGAGCTCGGTCGGCGCGCCGTAGGTGGTGCCCCGGCCAGCCGCCTCCACCACCGCGGCCAGCACCTCGGGATGGGCGTGGCCCAGGATGAGCGGGCCCCAGGACAGCACCAAGTCGACGTACCGGTTGCCGTCGGCATCCACCAGCCAGGCCCCCTCGCCCCGGGCGATGAACCGCGGCGTCCCGCCGACGCTCCGGAAGGCCCGGACCGGGCTGTTGACCCCTCCCGGCAGCACCTGTTGCGCGGCCGCAAACAACCGCTCCGAGGCCCGCGTCGTCCGGGGCGGGGTCCGCAGGTCGGTCATCCCCGCGCCTCCTCGGCCAGCCAGCGGGCTACGTCGGCCGCGTGATACGAGATGATGGCATCGGCCCCGGCCCGGCGCATGCTCAGCATCGTTTCCAGCACGACCCGGCGCTCGTCGATCCAGCCCAGCCGCGCGGCCGCCTTCACCATCGAGTATTCCCCGCTCACGTTGTACGCCACCAGCGGCAGCGAGGTCCGCTCCCGGACGGCCCGGACCACGTCGAGATAGGCCAGCGCGGGCTTCACCATCAGCATGTCGGCCCCCTCGGCCTCGTCCAGCGCGGCCTCCTGGAGGGCCTCCCGGACGTTGGCCGGATCCATCTGATACTGCCGCCGGTCGCCGAAGGCGGGCGCGCTGTCGGCGGCCTCGCGGAAGGGACCGTAGTAGGCACTGGCGTACTTGACCGCGTAGCTCAGGATGCCGCGGTCGCTGTAGCCGGCCCCGTCGAGCGCGGTTCGGATGGCCCGGACCATCCCGTCCATCATGCCGCTCGGCGCCACGATGTCGGCGCCGGCTTCGGCGTGGGTCACGGCCACCCGGCCCAGGATCTCGAGCGTCGCGTCGTTGTCGACCGTGCCGTCGCGGAGGATGCCGCAGTGGCCGTGGCTGGTGTACTCGCAGCAGCAGACATCGGTGAACAGCAGCAGGTCGGGGTGACGAGCCCGCAGGCGCTGCAGCGCCTGCGGGACGATGCCCTCCGGGGCGAAGTTCTCGGAGCCGATCTCGTCCTTGGCCGCCGGCAGGCCGAACAGCAGGACGGCCCTGATGCCGAGCGCCCGCACGGCGTCGACCTCGCGGTCGAGCGCCTCGTCCACCGAGAGATGGCGGACGCCCGGCATCGACCCGATCTCCCGGTCGAGCTGGGCGCCGTGGACGACGAACAGCGGATGGATGAAGTCGGCGGGGTCCAACTGATGCTCGCGGACCAGCCCACGGAGGGCCTCGGTCCGCCGCCGGCGCCTCGGACGATGGATCTGGAAGGTGGTCACGCGGGTAAGACTAGGGAGCCGGGGACGGCGCCGCAACCGGACCGAGGGCCGCCGCGCCGATCGGCACGACGTTTGCCTGCTCCGGGCTTAGTGGCCCGGGTCACGGGTTTCTCCGCCGGCCGGGTCACCGCGTTGCAAGCCACGCCATCGCATCTTGGACACCATCGAGCAGTTTGCGGCGCCGGGAGGCGGTCCGGGTGCTCGAGGCAAGATGGAGCTGGTTGCCCATGAAGCCCACGGATCCGTTCTCCCTGGCCGCGATCGGCCTCGTCCTCACCGCCTGCGGCGGCCCCGCCAGCCGGCTGGCTCCGCCCCCGCCCATCAATCCTGCGACCGCCATCGTCGGCGCCACCCTGTGGGACGGCACCGGCCGGGCCCCGGTGCCGCACGCCGTGACCGTGGTCCGGGGGGAGCGGATCCTCTGCGCCGGCGTGGCGGGCGAGTGCCCGGTCCCGCGCGGGGCGAAGGTGATCGACGCGCGGGGGCAATATCTCATCCCCGGGCTGATCGACAGCCACGTCCATCTGCTCTTTCTGCAGAACGGGAGCGCGGGCGAAGCGCTCGGGCTGGACCTCCGTGATCTCCTGGCCCAGGGCATCACCACCGTGCGGGACATGGGGAGCAACCCGGGGGCGCTGCTGTCCCGGATCCCGGGCTTCGAGGCCGCGCCGCGGGTGTACGCCATGCAGCTGGTGGCGGGCCGCCGGTTCTTCTTCCCCGCCATGCGGCTGAGCCAGAGTGAGCGCGGCGTCCAGTATCGCCAGGCGCCCGCCCTCACCATGCAGTGGCTGGGTTGGACGCCCATCCAGTTCAACCCCAGCGACGACCCGGAGGCCGTGGTGGCCGCCGCGCGCCAGGCCGGCGCCATGGGCCTCAAGCTCTACGCCCAGCTCGACAGCAACAGCATCCGCCGGCTGACTGCCGCGGCGCACCGGGCCGGCCTCACCGTCTGGGGGCACGCCTGGCCCCAGCCCGCCAGCGTGGCCGAGCAGGCTCGGGCCGGCATGGACGGCGTCGTTCACGCGGCCGGCCTGGCGGGGGAGCTGTTCACCCCGGAGGAACGCGACACCCTGGTCAACGATGGCGCGCTGCAGGTGGCCACGGCCAGGGTCGCCACCGCGGTCTCGGCCCGTGATCCCAGGATCCTGGCGGCGCTCGACTCGATGGCGGCCGACGGCGTCGCCTTCGAGCCCACGCTCGACGCCACCCGCCACAGCGTGGCGGCCTACGATGCCCACGTCCGCCACGTGCCCTCGCTCCAGGAGGACTACGTCCGCGCGGCGGCCGCGTTCGGGATGGAAGTGACCCGCGAGGCGGTCAAGCGCGGCGTCGCCATCAGCGCCGGGACCGACCACGTGGCCTACGGCCCGGTGGGCGACCGCGCCTCGCTGCTCGACGAGCTCCGGCTGTACGTGGATTCGATCGGCCTGTCACCCACGGCGGCCCTCCTGACGGCCACCCGGGACGCGGCCCGCGCCATCGGGGGGGATCCGGGACGGCAGCTGGGCACCATCGAGGCGGGACACTATGCCGATCTGGTCCTGGTGGGCAGGAACCCGCTGGAGCAGATCAGCAACCTGGACGCCATCGAGTGGGTCATGCGAGGAGGCCGGATCTGGCGGCCGGGTCAGCTCCGCAGCGGCATCGCCATGCGCTGACGGGGACAGCGCCACCCGGCCGGCGACACCTCAGGGCGAGCTCCCGGTAGCCACCGGGAGCTCGGTGTTTTCCGCCCACTCGGTCCACGACCCGACATAGACCCTCACCCGGGGGTACCCCAGCAGGTAGCGCAGGGAGAAGAGGACGTGGCTCGCCTCGGTGGCGCTGTTGCAGTAGGCGATGATGTCCCGCTCAGGCAGGATCCCCTGCGCCGCGTAGGCCTGGCGGAGCGCTGCCGGGGATTTCCAGACATGGCCGAAGCCTTCCTGGGTCAGATCGTCCTGCCAGTAGTGATTGATCGCGCCCGGAATGTGCCCGTGCCGCATCTGTGAGCCCGCCTGGCCGGCATACTGATCCGGCGGGCGGGCATCGACCAGGACGCCGCCGGACCGGCGCAGCGCCTGCACGTCCGCCAGTGACGCGGTCTCGGGCCGAAACGGCCGGTCGGGGAAGGTCGTGGGCGGCACCCGGGGATACGGCTGCACGATCGGCCGCTGCTCGAGCTGCCACTTGGAGAAGCCGCCGTCCAGCAGGTAGACCTGCGGGTGGCCGAACCCCGCCAGCAGCCAGGCCGCAAAGGTCGCGTCGATGTTGCGGGTCTCGCCCGCGCTGTAGATCACCACCGGCCGATCGAAGGCGATCCCCAGCCGCCCGAACAGGGCGCGATAGGCATCGGCCGACAGCAGCCGGGTGGGAACCCCGCCTTCGCTGGCGCGAATCGTCTCGGTGTTGAGGTACTCGGCGCCGGGCAGATGGCCCTTCAGGTAGATAAAGACGTCGGTGCGGACGTCCAGCAGCAGCACCGGGCCGGCCGCCTGCCATCGGGCCAGCGTATCGGTCGAGATGAGCCGCGGCGCCGAGGCCGCCGCGGGGGCGGGCGCCGACGGGGTGGCCCGGGCACACGCGGCAGCGGCGAGCGCGATTGTCGAGCACCGCCCTAGCCATCCCCTCAAGGGAGCGAATCCTCGAGTCCCAGGTAGGCGTGCTCTTCCTCGACGTACACCCGGGCGGCGTTGCGGCGACGTCTAGAGTTGTACGACACCGGTCGGTCGGCATCGGCCGGGGGCAGTGCGGCCATGGCCCGGTTCATCGGCACCCCGCGCTCCACCGCGCGCCGCAGCTCGGCGGCGAGACCGGTGATATAGGCTCGGGTCCGGGCCACCAGGGCGGCGGGCGCGGCCGGGATCGCCCCGTGACCGGGCACGACGACCCTGGGAGCCAGCCGACCGATCGAATCGAGCGCCTGACGGAGGGCGCGGGCGCTGCCGTCCACGACCATGGTGACGCCGTCCTCGATCAGCAGGTCGCCGGCGAAGAGCACCCGCTCCCGGGGCAGCCATACCAGGAGATCGCCGGGTGTGTGGCCCGCTGCCGGATGGGACACCACGATGGAGCGTCCGCCCAGGCGCAGCGTATCGGCCGTGGTGACCGGGCGGTCGGGGGTGTCGGCGAAGGCAAATCCCCGCATGGCCTCGAGGCCCATCACCCGGACCCAATCGGCCACCAGCGCGTCGTCGCCGCCTTCGCGGGCCAGGGTCCGCCGGTCGGGATGGGCCATCACCTTGGCCCCGGCCCGGGTGAACACGATGGCCCCGAAGGTATGGTCGGGGTGATGGTGGGTCAGCACCAGCCAGCGCACCGGCTGGCAGGTGACCCGGCGAATGACCTGCAGCAGGGCCTCACCCTGGCGGGGACTGGCCAGCGCATCCACCACGACCACCCCGTCGGTGGTGACGATGAACCCGGCGTTGGGGCGGCCCTCACTTCCGCGGCCGGTATCGCCCAGCACGGCGTACACGCCGTCGGCCAGGCGCCGCGCGACGTAGGCCGGGGAACGCACGGTGTCCGCCTGGGCGCGCGCGGTGTCCGCCGGTGCGCCGGCGGCCGGGTGGAGCAGGATGGTGATGGCAAGGGCGAGAGCGGGAAGGGTCACGTCGGAGCCGCGCCCGTCACCGGGCGGCCGGCCGGGTCAGGCGGCGGTGAAGGCCACGGTAGCCGTCTGCCGGTACACGCCGCCCTTGTTGTCGGTCCAGACCATGGTGAGCGGTCCCTCCTTGTCCGCCCGGAGCGTGAAGCTCACGATCGGATCCCGGCTGACGCCGGACGTCCATTCGAACCGGGCCACCTGCTCGCCGGCGTAGCTGACGACCACGTCACGGATGAAGTAGGCGGGGATCGGCTGGCCATCGGCGGTCCGGAAGAAGCCGGTGTCCATCGGGTGCGAGACGATGGCGTTGACCGTGATCAGATCGCCCTTGGCGATCCGGTCCGGCAGCCTGATGCGGGCCTCGCCGATGGTCATCAGCCGCACCCGTTGAGCGAGACGTTGACGTGGGCGTAGGCGGCCCAGACGTCGCCCGCCGACGTGTCGATGATGGCCCGAACCCAGGTGGTCCGCTTCATCTTGATCCGGGTCTGAATGGCCACCGAGCCGATCGCCGGCGTGAGGTGATAGGCCGCCAGGTGGGGATCGGGATTGTGATCCACGATCAGGTGGACCGCCTTGACGTAACGGTCGGCGGTCATCGGCAGGTCGCTCTCGATGATCACCGGCACGATCCGGCCGTCCTCCGCCACCACCGGCATGTCGAGCGACAGATGACCCTTCCGGATGGGCCGGTCGCCGAAGAGGTCCTTGAGCAGCTTGGCCACCTGCTCGTTGGGGACCTCCGGGTCGCCGGGGTCGGCCAGGGAAGGCGCCGCGGCCAGCAGCCGGCCGCTCCGGCCCAGCAGGTCGCCGCCGATCAGGCCGGCACCGACCACCGCACAGCGAGCCAGGAACGAGCGACGGGATGGCATGGCCGAAAGGTCGGATGCCCTCCGGGCGAAGTCAAGCACAGGCATCGCCTTGGGCCCGGCGCTTGCGCCATCGGCCGGATCCCGGTCGAACGCCGCCGGGGCCGGGCCTCTGCAACTTGTGTCACCAACCGGCGTCGCTTAGTTTAAGCCATTCTGTTACAAAGCGATGTGAGGCCCCCTCCTCACCTCCAATTCCGGTCGAGGCGCCGTGGATACCCAAGAGCTTCAACAGGTCGCGCTGTTCGACAAGTGCCGCGAGTTCACCAAAGCCCGCGAATTGCAGGCGCTGGGCCTGTATCCGTATTTCAATCCGATCAGCGAATCGGAGGACACCGTCGTCGTCATCGACGGCCAGAAGCGGATCATGCTGGGCTCGAACAATTACCTCGGCCTGACCCATCATCCCAAGGTGCTCGAGGCGGCCAGCCGGGCCTTGAGCCGCTACGGCTCGGGCTGCACCGGCAGCCGCTTCCTCAACGGCACCCTGGACCTGCACGAGCAGCTCGAGCGGGCCCTGGCCGATTTCCTGGGCAAGGAATCCTGCCTGGTATTCTCGACCGGCTACACCGCCAACCTGGGCCTGATCTCGGGGCTGGTCGGGCGGGGCGAAGTGGTCTACCTCGACAAGCTCGATCACGCCTCGATCGTCGACGGCGCCAAGATGTCCTACGGCGAGACCGAGCGGTTCAACCACGGCGACCTGGGCAACCTCGAGCGCCGGATGGAGCGGAACGGCTCGAGCAAGGGCTCGATGATCGTGGTGGACGGGGTGTATTCCATGGAGGGGAACATTGCCGACGTGCCGGGCCTGGTCCGGCTGGCGCGCAAGTACGGTGCGGCGCTGGCCCTCGACGATGCCCACGCGCTCGGCGTGCTCGGCCCCAACGGCGACGGCACCGCCGCCCACTTCGGGCTGACCGACGAGGTGGACATCATTGCCGGCACCTTCTCCAAGTCGCTGGCGTCGATCGGCGGCTTCGTGGCGGCGTCGGAAAACGTCATTCACTACCTCAAGCACCACAGCCGGCCGCTGATCTTCACCGCCTCGCTGCCGCCGGCCAACACCGCCGGCGTCCTGGCCGCGCTCCAGGTCCTGCAGGACGAGCCGGCGCGGCGCGACCGGCTGTGGGCCAACACCCGGCGGCTGCATGAAGGCTTCCGCCGACTGGGCTTCGATATCGGCCCGACCGAGACGCCGATCGTCCCGGTCCTGATCGGCCCGCTGGAGAAGACCTTTCTGATGTGGCGCCGGCTGTTCGATGCCGGGGTGTTCACCAACCCCGTCGCGCCGCCCGCCGTGCCCTCGACCCAGTGCCGGCTCCGAACCAGTCTCATGGCCACCCACACCTTCGAGCAGATCGATTTCGCGCTCGAGGAGTTCGGCCGGATCGGACGGGACCTGGGGGTCATCTGACCGAACCGCTCCGCGTCCGCGCGGCGCGCGAGCGGGCCGACGTCCAGCGCTTCATCGACCTGCCCTACCGGCTGCATGCGCGGGACCCGCTCTGGGTCCCGCCGTTGCGTCGGGACGTCACGCTCCTGCTCGCCCGCGACAAGAACCCCTTCTTCGAGCACGCCGAAGCCGAGTACTTCCTGGCCGAGCGGGACGGACAGGTGGTGGGCCGCATTGCCGCCATCAGCAACCGGCTGCACAACCAGACCCACGGCGACCGGGTCAGCTTCTTCGGCTTCTTCGAGTGCGCCGACGACCAGGCCGTGGCCGACGCGCTGTTCCGGGCCGCGGGCGACTGGTGCCGGGGCAAGGGCCACGACCTGCTCCGCGGGCCGGCCTCGTTCAGCGTGAACGACGAGTGCGGCCTCCTGGTGGACGGGTTCGACACCCCGCCCACCCTGATGATGCCGCACAACCCCCGCTACTACGTCCAGCTGCTCGAGCGGGCCGGCTTCGCCAAGGCCAAGGACCTCTGGGTCTACCAGGGCGGCAGCATGGCGCACTACGTGCCCGTCCCCGAGCGGCTGGCCCGGGGAACCGAGCTGATCCGCCAGCGGATGGGCATCACCATCCGGCCGCTCGACATGAAGCGGTTCGACCGCGAGGTCGAGCGGATCAAGGAGATCTACAACGCCGCCTGGGAGAAGAACTGGGGCTTCGTCCCGATGACGGAGCATGAGATCGACCACCTGGCGGAGCAGTTCAAGCCGGTGGTCATCCCCGAGCTGGTGCCGATCGCGGAGAAGGACGGCCAGATCATCGGCTTCGGCATCGCCCTGCCCGATCTGAATGTGATCTTCCAGGCCAACCGGCAGGGCCGGATCTTTCCCGCCATCGTGAAGGTGCTCTGGGCCCTCAAGATGAAGCGGATCCGCCGGGCCCGGATTCTCCTGCTCGGCATCGTGCCCGAGTACCGCGGCAAGGGCGTGGATGCCATGCTGTACCATTGGATCTGGACCCGCTCGGGCGAGCGGGGGATCTACTGGGGCGAGGCCGGCTGGATCCTGGAGGACAATCCCGCCATGAACGCCGGCCTCGAGAAGATGACCTTCCGGGTCTACAAGACCTACCGGCTGTACGACCGCCCGCTATGAAGGCCCTGGTGACTGGGGCGACCGGCTTCGTCGGCAGCCATCTGACCGAGGCGCTCCGCCGGCGCGGCGACGAGGTCACCATCCTGGCTCGATCGGCGAGCAAGGCGGCGGCGCTGGCGCCGCTTGGGGTCCGGGTCGTGGCCGGCGACCTGGCCGATCGTGCGGCCGTGGCCGAGGGCCTCAGGGATCAGGATGTGGTGTACCACGTGGCCGGCCTGGTGGCGGCGCGATCCGAGGCCGAGTTCCTCGCGGCCAACCGTGACGGCAGCCGGGACCTGGCCGAAGCGGCCGCCCTCGCGGGCGTGCGCCGGTTCGTCCTCGTCTCCTCCATGGCCGCGGCCGGACCGACCATCAAGGGCCGTCCGCTCCGGGGCGACGAGGCGCCCAGACCGGTCACCGCCTACGGCCGGAGCAAGCTGGCCGGCGAGCAGGCGGTCACCGCCACCGGCCTCGACTGGACCATCGTCCGGCCACCAATGGTGTATGGTCCGCGCGATCACGAGGTGCTGAAGGTATTCCGGCTGGCGCGGCTGGGGCTGGCTCCCGTGCTGGGCGACGGGGGACAGGAGCTCTCGGCCGTGCACGCCGCGGACCTGGCCGAGGCGCTGGTGGCGGCGGGGACGCACGACGTCGCCGTCGGACGGATGTACTACGCCTGCCACCCCGAGGTGTTCACCGGCGCCGAGCTGTCCCGCGCGGTGGGCCGGGCCATGGGGCGCACCGTCGCGCTCGTCCGGGTGCCGTCGTCGATCGGTCGAGGGATGCTGCGGCTGACCGGCGCGGCGGCGCGCCTCACCGGGCAGGCTACCATCCTGACCGCGGACAAGGCCAACGAGTTCTATCAGCCGGCCTGGACGGCCGACCCCTCGCCATTGACTCGTGACACCGGCTGGCAGGCTCGGCGCGACCTGCGAACCGGGCTGGACGAGACTTACCGGTGGTACCGGGAGGCCGGATGGCTGTAGCCGTCCAACCCAGTCAGCCGCTCCCTGCCCCTGCCGCGTCGGGGACCGGCTTGCTGCCGGTGGACATCGTCCTGCTCGGCTATCTGGGCGTGGTCACGGCGGTGGCGGTCCACCGGGCATCGATCCAGCCCGGTTGCTGGTGGCTGGTGCTGGCCAATGGGTTGGCCGCCATGCTGATCGTCCTCATGAGCCAGGCCGGGCTCGGGCGGGCGGGGCGCGCCCTGCGGGAGATCTACCCTCTGCTGCTGCTGGTGGGGCTGTACGGGCAGCTCGACGTGCTCAATCGCGGCGTGGTCCGGCCGCACGACGCCTTGGTCCAGCAGTGGGAGCTGGCGCTGTTCGGACGCCAGGTCAGCCGCACCTGGTGGCAGGACGCACCCAGCCGGTTCTGGTCCACCGTGCTGCACGCCGCCTATTTCTCGTACTACTTCATCATCACCGTGCCGGCCGCCTTCTTCCTCTGGCGCGGCGATCTAGCCAGCGTGCGGCGCTTCGTCCTGGCGGTCATGACCACGTTCGTGCTCTGCTACCTCGCCTTCCTCTTCTTTCCGGTGGCCGGACCGTACTACGTCTTTCCCCGCCCCGCCGCCTGGTTCATCGACAACCCGGCCGCCCGCCTGGTCTACGACACCCTGGCCGAGGGGAGCTCCTACGGAGCGGCGTTTCCGAGCTCGCACGTAGCGGCGACGGTGGCCGCCGCGGTCATGGCCGCCCTGGGGTCGCGACGGCTGGGCCTGCTGCTGCTCGCCCCCACTCTCCTGCTCATGGTCGGCGTGGTGTACTGTCAGATGCACTATGGAGTGGATGCCCTGGCCGGCCTGGCGGTGGGCGGTCTGGTGGCGCTGGGGGTGGGCCGCCTGCGGCTGGCCCAGCGGATGCCGGACGGGAGCGGCCGGGTCTAATGAAAAGAGGGGCTCCGCGGAGCCCCTCTCGACATTCGACCGAAACGGCCAGCCTTACTTGACCGTGATCTTGGCCTTCATTCCCAGGGCCAGGTGCGGCAGGCAGTAGTACTTGTAGTCGCCCGTGGGAGCGCCGGCAAAGCTGACCTTGTAGGTCCCATCCTGTTCGGTGAGCAGCGGGCCCTCGAGCGGAGCCATCTGGTCCGGCATCGCCGCCTTGAGCTTGTCCGCTCCGCCGGCCGGGATGCTGTCGGCCCAGAACGAGACGTTGTGCGGACCGCCGCTCTTGTTATGGAAGGTCACCACGTCGCCCGGCTTGATGGTGAGCTCCGCCGGATCGAACTTGTAGTTGCTGCCGTCCAGGACCATGTTCACATCGTGATTGCCGCCGCCCGCGGCGGCCTCGCCGCCGGGAGCCGGGGCCGCGGCCGGAGCGGCCGCCGATGAATCAGGCGTCGCCGGAGTCATCGTGGACTGATCGTCAGCCTTCTTCTCGCCGCCACATGCAGCCAGGACGATAGCCAGGCCCGCCACCATGGATGTCACACGCATCGCCGCTCTCGCCTCCGAAAAACGGGAAATTACCGACCTTGTGAACCCTTTCACAAGAACCCAAGTATATCTTGGTCCGCCCCGAATGGAAGTGCCGCAGCGGGCGGGACACCAGCGCCTTAAGGTTAGGCCATCATGACCTCCACCGCCGTCGCCCCTCCGACCTCCCGGTCGGCTGCCCGTGCGGTTCCGCCTTGCCGGAGCCTGGGCTCTCAGTGCAAGAGCCTGCGGGTCACGCTCCGGGTCGGCGAGCTCGAAGAAGGCCGCAACTCGCTCGATCATGAGGCCACCTGGCTGCAGGGCCACACCCAGGCGATCGACTTCCTCGAGCTCTGGGCGGGAGAGGGCGACCTCTACGTCGAGGCCGTCCTGCACGTGCCCTGCCGCTACCTCCATCAGGACGGCCGCCGGGCCGAGTGCCGGGCGCACGGCTATGCCGGCCCGGCCCCACACGGCATCCGCCGGATGCCACAGCCGCTCCAGCTGGGCCGCGATCGGTTCGTCATCGTGGACGACTGTCGCAATACCGTGCGGCACCTGCCGCCGCCACGGGCCCTGCCGGTCCTGGCCGGCGCGCCCGCGGTCGAGAACCCCTGCGCCACCGCCCCGTGCCGCACCTCCGATCACACCCGCAAGGCGGCCTGCTGCCGCGACCTGCAGGTCGAGATCATGTGCACCCGGAGCCAGGCCCGACTGGAGGCGCTGGTGCGCTCGCGCCGGTCGCCGTACCTCTGCAAGATCGAGCGGGCCGGTGACTTTTCGCTCGAGGTCGAGATGATCTCGGCTTGCGGCTACCTCGACGATGATGGGGTAGGGTGCAGCCTGCACGGCCGGCATCGGGCAGACGGGCGCACCGCCAAGCCTGACCTGTGCTTCGAGTGGCCGCCCAAGGACCGGGGCCTTCATCCGGGCTGTGTGTTCGGCCCGAAACGTCGGCGGCGGACATGACCGCGGCGCAAGTGTGCAAGGAGCGGGGAGTTGGCCGTCAACATCAGCGGTCCGGCCGCCGGCAGACCCGGGGCAGCCGTGCTCCCAGCGAACACTTCTGGAGGGTCGGTGACTGACGACCTGGAACAGCTGTACCAGAGCACGTACACTGCCGTGGTCCGCTTCCTCTACCGCAAGGTATGGGACGCGGAGCGGGCCGAGGATCTGGCCCAGGAGGTATTCGTCCGGGCACTGTCGCACCGGCCCGAGAAGCCCCGCGCCTGGGTCTTCGCGGTGGCCGCCAACCTGGCGCGCGACGAGGCCCGGGCCGCCATGAGGCGGAAACGCCACCTCACGCTGCTCAAGGGCGATCCCATCGCCCAGCCGGCCTTGTCGCCGGCCGCCGATGACAGCGTGGAGCGCGACGAGCAGATGGCCTCGGTCCACGAGGCGCTCAACACGTTGACGCCGCGCGACCGTGAGATCCTGCTCCTGTGGGACGCCGGACTGAGTTATCCCGAGATCGCCGCTCAGACGGGTTTGGCGGTGGGAGCGGTCGGCACGACGCTGGCTCGGGCGCGCCGGAGGCTGGTGGATGCCCACGACCGGCAGCACTCGCGAACGGGGACCGATGCGGCACATTCCTGAGGACGAGCTTCACGCTTACCTCGATCAGGCACTGAGCCGGACTCAGTGCGTGGAGATCGAGAGTCACCTGGCGGAATGCCCCTCGTGTCGGGGCATGCGCGACGGCATCGCCGCGCTGCGGGACCGCACCACCGCCCTGCTGGCCAAGCTCGCCCCGCCGGCTCGCCCGTTGCCGCCCTACGAACGCCTCAGCCGGGTGGCCGCGGAGGTCGCCACGCAGCGCCGCCGGCGGCTTCACTTGCTGGCCTGGGCCGCCAGTCTGGTGGTAGCGGTCGGCCTGGGCTGGAGCGCCAGCTCGTTCACCCGGGACAGCGCCGCCCGGGGTGCGGCGCGGGCGGTGGCCCGGGTCTCCGGCCCGGCCGAGGCCGGGAGCGCCACCCCCTCTGGACTTCCGACCACTCCGGCTCCGCCGGCGGCCATGGCCCAAGCAGGGCAGTCCGCCCGTGCACGCGCGACCGACCCGGAGCGACCCGGCAACGCCGTCCGGTCGTCCACCTCAACCCCCGCCCTGGCCGCCCGGTCTTCGCGGTCCTCTTCGGCCGGGCACCCGACTGCCCGATCGCCCCAGGCGATGGCTGCGGCGGCCAGCGACTCCGCCCGGGCCGTTCGTGAAGCCACGCTCCGGGTCCTGTCGCCTACGCCCACGCTCGAGCTCACGAACCTCGACCGGTCCGGCCGGCAGGAGGACCTGGAGGGGATGTGGCGGACCATGCCGTGGGATGGGACCAAGACGGCCGCCGGCGAGGTGCCACACATTGATGGCCTGCCCGTGGTCCAGGTCCAGGTCCAGAGCGGGGACCAGAGCGCCAGCGCGGTGACCGTCGTGGCCCAGCAGCTCGCCTCGGGCCAGGTCATCCGGACCATCGAGGGCCCTGCCACCGACGTGTCCCAGATCCTCTCACGCCACGGACTGGGCGAGGTCGATTCGGCGATGAGCGCCGACGGCTCGGGCCGGCTCCTGCCCGATGGCGGCCACGCCATGGCCATGCAGGTAGGCGACCGGATGCTGGCGATTACCGGCGACCTGCCGTCCGACAGCCTTCGGGCCATGATCCGACGGCTCAACGCGGAACTGCGGTCGAAGTAGTCGCACCCGGCAGGTAGTCGCACCGGCCAGATAGTCGGACCGCCAAGCAGTCGCACCGGCCAAAAGAAGGGGGCATGCCGCGAGGCATGCCCCCTTGCTGTCGGCTCTCCGCCCGATCGGTGCGGCGCCGCGTCAGGCTCTCGGCTTGCCCCGCCGGTCGATCGCCTCGGGCGCCACGTAGTCCCGGACACTCTCCTCGTGATCGAATTCCGCCCCCATGTCGGCCCTGGTATGGCCCCGCTCCCGCTCGAGCGTGATCTCGGC
>DATAOR010000092.1:0-16224 GCA_036265635.1 Gemmatimonadales bacterium | reverse complement strand
TGGGCGAGCAGGTGGGCGATCCGCTCGCCCTCGTCCACGACGTCCACCACGGCGGCGCCCGCCAGCCGGCCGGTATCGAACGGCTGCCCCCCGGAGGGGGGATAGAAGGCAGTGCGGTCGAGGTAGATTCGGCGGCCATCGTCGGCTCGGTCCACGATGTCCGCATCGAACTCGGCCAGATACGCGTCGGTGTAATAGAGTCGGGTGGTCACGCCTGGAGTGTAATCGCGCCGGCCGCGGCCCGGCGGGGGCGTTCCGGCGGACCGTCTCCGCTGCCTCCGGCTCGCGCAGCGGAATGGGGCGGGTACATTCGAAGCTCCTTCTGTTCCCCCGGCTCGAGGAGCGACCATGCGCCGTCAACCCCAGGAAAGTCCGACCGCCGCCGTCCTGGGACGGGTGGGCCTGCCGGAGCCGGTTCGGGCGCTGGCGGGGCGCGCCTGGGATGTGGTGGTGGTCGGAGCGGGACACAACGGTCTGACCTGCGCGGCCTACCTGGCGCGGGCCGGGAAGCGGGTCCTGGTGCTGGAGTCGCGAGAACAGGTTGGCGGTGCCTGCACCCTGGATGAGCCGTGGCCGGGGGTCCGGATGTCGCCCTGCGCGTACGTGGCCGGCCTGCTGCATCCGCTGGTCATCCGGGAGCTGGACCTGCCGGGCCACGGGTTCCGGTGGACCCCGGCGGTCGGCGGGCTGTTCGTGCCGTTCGAGGACGGGAGCAGCGTCCAGCTGTGGGAAGACGACGCCAGGTGCGAAGAGGAGATCCGCCGCTTCGCCCCGGGCGACGTGGCCGGCTGGCGGGCGATGAAGGCGGTCAAGGACCGGCTGCGCGAGCGGCTCCGGCCCGACGACGGGCGGGACGTCTGGATCGGACCGTCGCCCACGCGGGCCGAGCTCGAGGCTCGGATCGGGGACGACGCCGAGGCCCGCGGTCTGCTGTTCGAGTGGTCCATGGTGGAGCTGGTCGAGCGATATCTCGAGGACGAGCGGCTCCATCTGGCGTACCTGGGACAGGGCGTCATCGGGACCAACGCCAGTCCGTTCGACCCCGGCACGGCGAGCGTGCTGTTCCACCACGCCTCCGGCCGGATGGAAGGCCATCAGGGGACCTGGGGGTACGTCGAGGGTGGCATGGGGATGGTGTCGTTCCTGCTGTGCGACATCGCCCGGGAAGCTGGGGCGGTGATCGCCGCCGGCGTGCCGGTCGGGCGGATCGTGCCGGGCGAAGGGGTCGAGCTCGAGTCGGGTGAACGGATCCGGGCGAACGCCGTGGTGGCCAACGCCGATCCCCGAGCGACGCTCAGGCTCCTCGGCGGCGAGGCCGACCCGGCTTGGGCGGAGCGGGTGCGGGCGATCCCCTGCGACGGCGTCACGGTCAAGGTCAACATGACGCTGACCGAGCTGCCCGATTTCACCGCCCGGCCGGGCACCCGCGAGCCGCACCATACCGGCCAGGTCAACATTCCGCTGACCAAGCGGGAGTGGCGCTTCTGCCACCGGATGGCGAATGACGGGATGCTGCCGCCTCGCGCCTGGTGCGAGCTCTATCTCCAGACGGTGTTCGATCCCAGCGTGGCGCCGCCCGGGGTCCACACGCTGAGCGTGTTCGCCCAGTACGTGCCGAGCCGGTTCCGCGAGGGCAGCTGGGAGACCCGGCGCGAGGAGGCGGGCCTGGTGGTGGTGAATTCGATCGCGCGGTTCTGCCGCAACCTGCCCGGCGCCATCACCGCGATGGAAGTGCTGGGGCCGCCGGACATCGAGCGCCGGGT
This sequence comes from Gemmatimonadales bacterium, assembly GCA_036265635.1. Taxonomy (GTDB): domain Bacteria; phylum Gemmatimonadota; class Gemmatimonadetes; order Gemmatimonadales; family GWC2-71-9; genus CAVVWJ01. The sequence continues at coordinate 14,461 of DATAOR010000092.1, read as the reverse complement.
GGGGCTGACCGGGGGCCACATCTTCCAGGGCGAGATCCTGCCGGAGTACATGTGGGACCGACGACTGGCCGCGCGAACGCCGATGCCGGGCGTCTATCTCTGCGGGGCCGGGACGCACCCCGGGGGCAGCGTCATCGGGATCAACGGCCGAAATGCGGCGATGGCGGTGCTGGGGCGGGACTGAGCGGCCGCGACGGGCTCAGGTCCATCCCCGGAGGGCGCGGACGAAGTCGTGCAGCACCAGGAACTTCTCGTAGAGGATGACGCCCTTCCGCTTCTGCCCGAACTCGGCGAAGAGGTCCCGCAGGCGGCCCCGGCGGGTGACGTAGAATCGGAACACCTCGGCGAAGTCTTCCTGGGGGTGCTTGGCGGCGTAGGTGCTGACGAAGTCGCGCGGGGCAATGGCGATCCGCCGGCGCTGGAAGTAGACCCAGGTGTTGTCCATCCCGCGATAGGCCTTGTCCACCTCGCCGAAGGCGCGGCGGAACGGCCGGCTCCGGGCCCAGTCCCAGTGATGGTACAGTAAGCTGTGGCCCAGCTCGTGGGTGATCAGGCCCACCAGCATGGTCCAGGGGATCTCGTCCCGCCGCTTGGTGCCGATCACGTAGCGTTGCTCGATCTCGACCGCCTTGGGGTAGCGCGGGTCCACCCCCGAGATACCCGGCCGAAGCAGCACCCGGTAGCCCCAGTCCCGAATCCGCGACACCAGCAGGAGCCGGCGGACCCGGGTGAGCGCGCGGGGGATCAGATCGCGGCCGGTGGCGTCGAGGCCGCACCAGGGACAGACGTTCATCCAGTCGTCCACCCCGCGATGGCAGTGGGGGCACTCGCCCTCGAACAGGTCCTCTTCGTTCCAGCTCTGGGGCCGGCCGCACCAGGGACAGTAGGGCATGGGGTACTGGACCCCACCGCCGCAGCCCCAGTCGCACCGGGCGTCCATCCTGAAGCCGCGAGGCGCGTTGAGCGGCTCCTCGCTGGAGTAGCCTTCCTCGTAGATATCGGCGTCACACCAGGGGCAGAACGAGTACCGGTCACTCACCACCCAGCCGCAGCGGAAGCACTCGGCGCCGGTGACCTGCTCGCCGTCGCGCCACTGCTGGCCCCGGCCGCAGTTGGGGCAGAAGGCCCAGTACTTCTTGAGCTGGTGGCCGCAGACGCAGCGGTACTCCACGTGCGGGGCGGGGCGGCGCCGGCGCTTACGGCCGCTCATGCCGGTCCATCGCCTCGTCGACCAGCCGCTGGATGAACTGGTAGTAGTCCATGCCGGCCTTGTCCGCCGCATTGGCCATGTCGTGCCCGTAGCTGATGAAGGGGTTGGCGTTGGCCTCGAGCACCCAGAGCTCCCCGTCGGGGGCGAGCCGGACATCGAGCCGGGCGTAGTCGCGCAGCCAGAGCGCCCGGAAGGCGGTACGGCAGATCTCCTCGATCCGGGCGGCCGCGGCGCGCGAGAGCGGGCGGGCGAAGACATTCCGGATGCCCTTTCGGGCCCGGTACTCCTCGTCCCACTTGGCGCTCTGGGTGGCAATCCGCTCCTCGGGCCGGGTGCGGCGCTTGTCGAACACCAGCTCGGTCAGCGGCAGGATATCGAGTCGCTGGCCGTTGCCGATCAGGCTGACGTAGAGCTCGCGGCCGTCCACGAACTCCTCCGCGATGGCCGGCTGGTCGAACCGGCCATGGATCATGGCCACCCGGTCGGCCAGGGCGGCGGCGTCCTGCACCACCGAAGCCTGGGCGATCCCGGCCGAGGCATCGCTCTGGAGCGGCTTGACGATGAGGGGGAAGCGGAGCGCAGGCGGCACCGTCAGGGCCTCGCCCGGCCGGCAGGTCACGAACCCGGGCACCCGGATGCCATGGTAGGCCAACACCTTCTTGCTCATGGCCTTGTTGCGGGAGACCAGGAGCGCGAGCGGGGGCGAGCCGGTGTAGCGGTACCCCTCGGCCTCGAGCATGCCGGCTACCATGTACTCCAGCCCGGGATTGCCGTGGAACGCCTCGACCGCGTTGAAGACCAGGTCGGGCCGGATCTCGTCCAGGCAGCGGACCAGGTACTGCAGGTCGTTGCGGACGCCCACCAGGACCACCTCGTGACCCTTGACCCGGAGCGCGTCGGCGATCTGGTACTCCATCTCGGGCTCATCGTGCTTCCACGCCGCGACCTCCGTCGCCATCTGGCGCTCGTGATCGGGGTGGTCCCACCCGTCGTACGGGGTGTCAAAGGTCACCACAATGCGCATCCGGCGTCGTCTCGGTGGAGGCGACCGAATAGTGGCGCCATCCGGGGGGCGGCGGGAGGGGCGCGTGCGACCGGCTGCACCCCTGGTGGCTCGGTCACCCGGCCTGCATTATCCTAGCTCTCACCGACCCGGGCTCGGGCCGGGACGCCACGAACGCTTGGGAGGTTGGGAATGGAGTTCACCCCTCGGGAAGCCCGGCTGAAGCCCGAATTCGCCGAGCTCTATCCGCCGCTGGTGCCCGACCTGTGGGAGACGGCCGCGGAGATGGGCGCCAAGGTCCTGCTGTGGCAGGTCCAGCAGCAGGGCACCGACGCGCTCAACTCGCGGATCCTGGACGAGCGGCACTTCGAGTTCCGGGGCGGCTGGTACCGGGGGGCCGAGACCGCGCTGCGGACCCGGGCGAGCGACCCGGCCTTCAACGGGCCGAGCTGACGCCCAAGCCTCCGCGTTGCGGGGCGGGCCCTCCTGGCCGACCGCCCCTGAGCCAGACGAAGCGGCGGCCGCAGCGACGGCCGCCGACCCGAACAGCGTAGATGGCTCTGTAGCGTAGATGGCCCTTCGGATCCTTCCCACCTAGCCCAGGCTCCTTCCGCATCCCCCGAGCGTAACCCCTGCCGCTTGAAGATCGGCCGCGGGTGAACTCATGTGACGAATGCGGCGCCTCCGAGGTCTCTTCCCCCAGACAACATCCGCGTCAGCCCCCGTTTCGGCGGGGCCTGGCCGCCGTGCCGCCGGGGGGCCTCGACGCCCCTCGGTCCACTCGCCCGCTCGAGGACCTGGCTCCGATGCGCCCGGCTACTGTCGCAGCCCTCTTTGTCTGGCTCGCGCCGGTCGCCGGGTGCGGCGAATCGGAGCCACTGCTCCCGGCCCAGATGCGGGTCGCCACGGGCGACGGACAGACCGCGCCGATCGGCGCCGTGCTGCCCGAGCCGCTCGCGGTGACGGTGCTCGACGCCGGCGGGCAGCCGCTGCGGGGCGTGCGGGTCGACTGGCGGGCGTCGGGCGGTGACCGGCTGACTCCGCTCGCCGCCACCACCGACGCCACCGGCCGGGCCCGCGCCATCTGGATGCTGGGCACGGTGTCGGGGGCGCGGAGCGCGCAGGCGACCGTCCCCGGCATCGAGCCGGCGGTGTTCACCGCGCTGGCCGAAGCGGTCCCTGATGAGACGCCGCCGTTCGATACGCCGACAGGGCTTGACTTCGCCACGTACGAAGGCTCACACCAGGTGGTCCACCCGGATTTCGTCGCCACGCCGGGGCGCGCGGCCGGCCCGCCGCTCCATCTTGCCATCACACCGTATCCATTCGGCGACGCCCGGTACGAGAACCCTTCGCTGTTCGAGGGGACGCGCCCCGATGCCTGGTCGCTCTCCCCGGGCACCCCAAACCCCGTGGTCGTACCCGACCAGGGGTATCTGTCCGACCCGGATCTGGTCTACCTGCCGGAGCAGGACGAGCTGTGGCTCTACTACCGGCAGGTGACGGGTGACAACATCGTCCGGCTGACCCGAAGCCACGACGGGCGCCAGTGGTCCACCCCCGTGGAGGTGGTTCGGGCCCCGAATCATCAGATCGTGTCGCCCAGCGTGGTCCGCCGGGCGCCCGGCGACTGGTGGATGTTCGCGGTCAACTCGGGCCCGGTGGGATGTAGCGCCGCCTCGACCACGGTCGAGGTCAGGCGGTCGGCCGACGGGCTTCACTGGGGGCCGGCTTCCGCCACGGCCCTGGGACAGGCGGGGCTCTGGCCCTGGCACCTCGACGTCCAGTGGATCCCCACCCGGCAGGTATTCTGGGCGGTCTACAATGCCAAGGAGGCCGGGAGCTGCACCACGCCCGCGGTGTACCTGGCTGAAAGCCCCGACGGGCGTGCCTGGGACGTCGTGACTCACCCCGTGCTGACCAAGGGAGTGGTCCCGGCGCTGCAGGACATCGTCTACCGCACCACCTTCGAGTACCAGCCCGCGGCGGACGCGATCACCTTCTGGTTCTCGGGCGCACGGTTCGAGAACGGCCGCTACGTCTGGGGGGCTGTGGTCGAGCGGCGGCACCGAGCCGACGTCTTCGTGCCGCCCGGGGTGTTCGACGAGCCCCGGCTGCCGCCGGCGCCCGCTCCGCTCGAGGATTGGCCGTAGTAGATTTCTCCGGCATGACAACCCTGCCTGAGCGTTTCGCGGCCGACCCCCGCGCCGCCTCCGCATTGCCCGATGCCACGCTGATCGCCCACGAATCGCGGCTCGTCGCGGAGCTGATGACCGAGCTTGGCCGGGTCATCGTGGGACAGCAGGCGATGCTGGAGCGGCTGCTGATCGGTCTGCTGGCGGACGGCCACGTGCTGCTCGAGGGCGTGCCCGGGCTGGCCAAGACGCTGTCGATCCGGACGCTGGCCGGCACCATTGCGGCGGCGTTTCACCGGATCCAGTTCACGCCCGACCTGCTGCCGGCCGACCTGATCGGCACCCTGATCTACAACCAGCGCAGTGGCGACTTCACGGTGCAGAAGGGCCCCATCTTCACCAACCTGCTGCTGGCCGACGAGATCAACCGGGCGCCCGCCAAGGTCCAGAGCGCGCTGCTCGAGGCGATGCAGGAGAAGCAGGTGACCATCGGGGGCCAGACCTACCCGCTGCCTGAGCTGTTCCTCGTGCTGGCCACCCAGAATCCGATCGAGCACGAGGGCACCTATCCGTTGCCCGAGGCGCAGGTGGACCGGTTCATGTTCAAGCTGGTGGTGACCTACCCGGAACGGGCCGAGGAGCGGCAGGTGCTGGACCGGATGACCACGAGCGAGGAGCCGGCGGCCACCAGGCTGATGGACCCCGAGCGGGTCCTGGCGGCCCGGCGGGTGGTGCAGCAGGTGTACACCGACGACCGGATCAAGGAGTACGTGCTCGACCTGGTAGGGGCGACCCGGCGACCGGCGGACGCGGGCCTGGCCGAGCTGGCGCCGCTGATCGAGTTCGGGGCCTCGCCCCGGGCAGCGATCTTCCTGCTCCGTGCGGCCAAGGCGCACGCCTTCATCCGCGGCCGGGCCTATGTCACCCCGGACGACATCAAGGCCCTCGGCCTCGACGTGCTGCGGCACCGGGTGATCCTGACCTACCGGGCGGATGCCGAAGGCGTCGGCCCGGACGCGCTGCTGCGCCGCATCCTGGAGGCGGTGCCGGTGCCATGACGCCCGAGGAGGCGGCGCGCGAGGTCCGGCGGATCGAGATCACCACCCGCCACCTGGTGCGCGACATCGTGGCCGGGGAATACTCCAGCGCCTTTCGCGGCCGCGGGGTCGAATTCGCCGAGGTCCGGGAGTATCAGCCGGGCGACGACATCCGGACCATCGACTGGAACGTGACCGCCCGGCTCGGGTCGGCCTACGTCAAGCGGTATCTGGAGGAGCGGGAGCTGTCGGTCCTGTTCGTGGTGGACTTGAGCGCCTCCGGCGGGTTCGGCAGCCTGGTCCGGACCAAGGGAGACCTGGGCGCGGAGGTGGCCGCCGTCCTGGCGCTTGCGGCGGCACGGAACAACGACCGGGTCGGGGCCATGTTCTTCACCGACCGGGTGGAGCATCACCTGCTGCCGGCCAAGGGCCGCCGGCACGTCCTTCGGATGATCAGCGACCTGCTGGCGTTCCAGCCGGCCGGCAGCGGCACCGACCTGGCCGGCGCGCTCGACGAGCTGGAGTCCACCCTTCGCCGGCGGGCCATCATCTTCATCCTGTCCGATTTCCTGACCGCCGGTCACGAGACGGTACTGGCTCGGCTGGCCCGGCGCCACGACGTGGTGGCGCTGCAGCTGATCGATCCACGGGAGCGGACTCTGCCGGCGGCGGGGCTGGTGACGTTGTGGGACCCGGAGACCGATCGGTGGCGTCGGGTCGATACCGACGATCCGGCGGTACGAGCGTTCTTCGCCCAGCGGGCCGAGGCGTTCGACCGGTCCCTCGAGCGCAGCCTCAGGGAGCGGAACGCGGACCTGCTTCGACTCGAAACCAGCCGTCCCTACGCCGAGCCGCTGCTGACGTTCTTCCGCCGGCGGGAGCGGATGCTGTGGCGCTGACCATCCGGCCCCTTCCGGGCTCCAGTGCCCCGCGGCCCGCACAGTGCAAGCGTTGCCGGGCGACTCGGCATGGGCCAGCGGGAATGCCAGCGCCTGCCCGCCCGGTAGCGCCCCGTGCACGGCTGTCTCGCTCCTGGCCGGTGATGTTCGCCCGCATCGGAACGGCTGCGGGATTGCTGCTCGCGAGCCTGCTGGCCGCCGATCCAGCCGTAGCCCAATTGCACGGGCAGCACTGGAGCGTCACGCCGGAGACCAGCCGACCCACGGTAGGCGATACGGTGACGCTGGCCTTCCGGGTGCGGCTGGATGAGCGGGACCTGTTGTTCGACACCGTGCCCAAGCCGGCCGTGACGCCGCCGGACTGGGTCCGCATCATCTCGGTAGAGAAGCTCCGGCGGCAGCCGGACCGGATTTTTGTCGGGCACGCCCGGCTCGCCTTCTACCGACCAGGCAAGCAGCCGGTGCCGATCTTTCAGCTCCCCTTCATGCGCTCGGTCAAGGGACTCGAGCGGGGGACCTTCTCCAGCGACAGCGCCACCGTCGAGGTGGTCCCCGTCCTCACCGCCGGCTCTTCCGGCACCTTACGCGACATCAAGGAGACACCGGCTTCGCGTGGGCCGGGTCCGGCCGACCTGATCTTCGGGCTGGCGGCCTTGTTGGCCGTGGGATGGCTGGCCTGGCGGGCGCGACGGCTCCCCGTCCCCCAGCCGAAGGCCGTTGCCACCCCCTCCGAGCCGGCGGGACCGCCGCCGCCGGACCCGTACAGTGAGGCGCTCCGCCGGCTCGACGCCGCCATGGCCGCCCAGTGGAGCACCAGCGACGTGGCCTGGCACTACGCCGAGATCACCGAGGCGCTTCGCGACTACCTCGAGGCGCACGGCATACCGGCCCGGGAGCGGACGACCACGGAGCTCCGCTGGGCGCTGCCGACCGCGCTGGCCACCGGCGAGTCCCTGCGGGCCTTCGGCTCGGTGTTCAATGCCGCCGACCTGGTGAAGTTTGCCCACTGGCGGCCAGGCGCCGGCGAAGCGGACGCCTTTGGCCAGGAAGCGCGCGCGCTGCTGCAGGCCTGGGACCGCTCCAGCGCCCTGGCGCAACAGGCCGAACGGATCGAGGCTCGGCGATGAGCGCGGCACCGCGGATGGCGGCGATCCTGATGCTGGCGGCGGCAGGCCCGGCTCGGGCGCAGACGCTGGAAGTGATCGCCGATACCGGCCGGATTACGGTCGGCGATCCGGTGAGCCTCCGGCTGGTGCTCCGGCAGTACGAGGGAGACGCCCTGCTGGAGCAGGTCCCACATCCGGTGGGGTCGCTGGCCGACGGGGTCCGGCTGCTGTCGGTGGACTCGATGCGGCCGGTGGCGACCCGGCGGCTCGAGGCGCGGGCCCGGGTGGCGTTCTATCGACCGGGCAGCCAAGTCATTCCCTCATTCGCCATCGATTTCCGGCGCGGCGCGGTGATTCTGCACGGCACCATGAAGAGCGAGCCGGTGCCGATCGAGATTGCACCCGTGCTGATGGCCGGCGCCGGGCCGACGCTGCGCGACATCAAGGAGATCGTCGAGGTCGCCGGCCCGGACCCGCGCATGGTGCTGCTGGCGGCCACGGGCGTGGCGGTCACACTCTGGGCCCTCCGGCGGCGGGAGCGCCGCGCACCGTTGCCCGAGCCGCTCCTGAGCCGGCCGCCAGTAATGCCGTCGCGGCCGGACCCCTTTGCCGCCGCCCTGGACCGGCTGGCCGAGATCGAAGCCGCAGGCTGGGGGGGCGCGGAGGTCGAGCGACACTATACCGCCGTGACCGACGCGTTGCGGGATTATCTCGCCGCAGCGGAGGGCATTCCCGCGCGGGAGCGAACCAGCGGCGAGCTGCTGACGGCGTTGCCGCTCCACCTGACCGCCGCCGAGCTGCGGCAGGGCTGCGCCGGGCTGCTGACCGCGGCCGACCTGGTCAAGTTCGCCCGCCGGCGGCCGGACCCCGGCACCGCCACCGCCTTCCTTGGCGAGGCCCGGAGTCTCCTCAAGAGCTGGCGCCAGGCGGCCCGCCCGGCATCGGGTGCGCTCGGCGTCCAGGAGTCGTCGGAGGTCGGCGATGCGCTTCGCTGATCCGCTGTACCTGCTGCTGCTGCTCGTGCCGGTCGGGTGGGCGTGGTGGGCCTGGCGGGCACGCCGTGACCCGCCGGTCGAGCGGATCGCCTTTCCCGGACTGGTCTTCCTGGCCGGTGCACCGGTCACGCCGCGAGCCCGCTGGCCGTGGCTGCCGCCGGCGCTTCGCCTGCTCGGCCTGGTGCTGTTGATCGTGGCGCTGGCCCGGCCGCAGCTGCCCCACGAGGTCCGCCAGATCCGGAGCAAGTCGCGCAACATCATGCTCGCGCTCGACATCTCCAGCAGCATGAAGGCAGGCGACTTCAAGCCGGGGAACCGGCTGACGGTCGCCCGGCAGGTGCTGGCGGATTTCACCAAGGAGCGCCGCGGCGACCTGCTCGGCCTGGTCATCTTCGCGGGCCGGGCGTTCCTGCAGGCGCCGCTCACGCCCGACACCGACCTGCTGGACCGAATGCTGGGACAGGTGGACATCGGCATGTTGCCCGACGGGACGGCCATCGGCACCGCGCTGACCATGTGCCTCAATCAGGTGAAGGACCTGCCCGCCGCCGCCAGCGTGATCGTGCTGATCACCGACGGGGCCAACAACACCGGCAAGCCGTCGCCCCTGGTCGCGGCCGAGGCGGCCAAGGCGATCGGCGTCCGGATCCATACCATCGGCGTGAGCGCGGCGGACACGACCGGGCCCGACAAGCAGTTCATCTGGCGAGCCGGCGGCCGCACGCCGGACCGGCTTACCAGCGGCGACGAAGTAATCCTCAAGCGGATCTCCGACCGCAGCGGCGGGCGGTACTTCCGGGCGACCGACCCGGAGACCCTGAAGCAGATCCTCGGCGCCATCGACCCGATCGAGCGGCGCGAGGTCAAGATCAGCGAGACGCGCGACTACCGGGAGCTGTATGCCTACCCGCTGGCACCGGGGGTCGTGCTGCTGGCGGTCGGTCTGCTGCTCGGCGCGACCCGGCTGCGGAGCCTGCCGTGAGCTTCGCCTGGCCGTTGGGACTGCTGGCGGCGGCCCTGCTGGTGCCGCTCATCGGCTGGGTCGTGCTCGGGGGCGACCGGCGCCGCGGCCGGGCGCTGCGCGAGTTCGGCGACCCCGCCGTGCTCGGTCGGGGCTCGGTGCTGGGAGACCCGCGCACCGATCGTCGGCGGCTGTGGCTGGGGCTGGCCGCCCTGGGCCTGGCCGCCCTGGCCCTCGCGCGACCGCAGCTGGGGGAGCGCGACGCCGAAATGGCGAAGACCGGACGCGATCTCCTGATCGTGCTCGACCTGTCGCGCTCGATGACCGTCGGCGATGCCCGGCCCAGCCGGCTGGCCGTGGCCAAGGACGCCATCTGGGAGACGGTCTCCGCCTCGCCCGGCGACCGGCTGGGCCTGATGGTGTTCGGCGGTAGCGCCTTCCTCCAGCTGCCGCTGACGTCCGACCACGCCACCTTCAAGCTGTTTCTCGACGCGGCCAGCCCGGACGACCTGGGCGACCCGGCCACCGACCTGGGGACCGCCCTGGCCGCCGCGGGCAAGGTGTTCGAGCACGAGGGCGACCAGGGTCACCGCGCCGTGCTGCTGGTGAGCGACGGCGAGAGCGGCGAAGGCGATCTGGAGGCCGCCACGACCAGCCTCCGGGGCGCCGGCATTCCCGTGTTCGCCATCGGCGTGGGCACCAGCAGCGGAGGGACGATCCCGGCCGACAGCACCGAGGCGCCCGACAAGTGGCACCGCGACCACATCGGGCGGATCGTGATCTCCCGGTTGGACGAGGGCCAGCTCCGGACCGTGGCCCGACTCACCGGCGGCAGCTATGCCCGGGGGAGCCGGAGCGCCGACCGGACCGGGTTGCGCACCGCCCTGGCCCAGGTCCGCTCGCGGACCCTCGCCACCGCGACCCAGAAGCAGCGAGCCGACCGATACCAGTGGCCGCTGGCGCTGGCGGTGGCGGCGCTGCTGGGCGAGCTCTGGCTCGGCCGGTCGTCCCGCCCGCGGGCCGGCGCCGTGCCGAAGTCGCGGGTGCCGGCCGTGGCGGCGGCCCTGCTGCCGCTGGTTCTGATCGGCGGCGGCGGCTGCGCCCGGGGCACCTTCGACGCTCGTGAGGGCCAGCAGCGGTACGCCGACGGGGACTTCTCCGCCGCGGCCAAGGCGTTCGACCGCGCCCTGGCGGCCGACAGCACCCCGGTGCGGGCATACAACGGGGGCAACGCCTACTATCGGCTGAAGCGATACGAGGACGCCGCGGTGCGCTATCGTCTGGCGGCGACCAGCCGCGAGCTGCGGCATCAGAGCGTCTTCAACCTGGGCAACGCGCTGGTTCGGGCCGCCGAGGAGGCGCCCGAGCGGGGCCAGCTGCTGTTCGACGCCATCGCCGCCTACGAAGAGGCGCTCCGGCTCGATCCCTCCGACCGCGACGCCAAGTGGAATCTGGAGCTCGCCCTGCGCCGGCTCGACGAGGACCGGATGAGCGGCGGGTCGTCGGGCCGCGGCCGGGCAGCGGACTATGGCCGCGGCAACATGAACGTACCGGGCTACGAGGGGAATCCCGAGGCGGCCTCGGGCGCGATGGCGGGCGGCGGGTACGGAGCCGGGGAGGGCGAGTCGGTCGAGGAGCTGGACGCCGACCAGGCCCGTCAGCTGCTCGAGGCCGTCCAGCGCGAGCAGCTCCAGAGCCACGAGGGGCGGCGGTCGAACCAGGGGAGCAGCGACGGCCCCGACTGGTAGGCGGATGCTGCCATCTTGCGCGGTCCACTCGCAGCAGGTACACTGTTCGACACAATCGACGTCGTGGTCATTTGCGGCCTATTGCAGCCACGTTAAACAAATGCTAAAAAGCCTCGCGTCCCGAGTGTCTTTTTGGCACCGGGCGCTTGTTTCTTTAGGGCCCGGGCCAGACGGTCGGGGTGGCGGGGCGGGGAGCTTGGCAATGACGACACTGCTTGATCTGCCGGTCGCGCCGCCGACCACCGTGCCGCGAGCGCCGTCGCCGCGGCCGCTGGCCTGCTGCCTCTGCGGTACACCTCATCCTGCTTCCGCCAGCGCCACCTGCGAAGAGTGTCTCGGACCGCTCGAGCCGGTCTACCAGACGGGGCGCGCGCTGCCCGATGCGGCCACCATCGCGGGCCGGGCGCCGTCGCTCTGGCGCTACCGCGAGTGGCTTCCCTTCGACGGGGCTCCCGTGGTCTCGCTCGACAGCGGGTTCACCCCGCTGCTCGAGGCGCCGGCGCTGGCCCGCCGGCTCGGCGTGGCCCGGTTGTGGGTCAAGAACGATGCGGTGAGCCATCCCTCACTCAGCTTCAAGGACCGGGTCGTGGCGGTCGCGCTCAACGCCGCGCTCGGCCTTGGCCTCGACACCGTCGGCTGTGCCTCGACCGGCAACCTGGCCAACGCGGTGGCCGCCCAGGCGGCCCGGGCCGGCCTTCCGGCCTGGATCTTCATCCCCCACGATCTCGAGCTCGGCAAGGTGATCAACACGGCCGTGTTCAATCCCCGGCTGGTCCGGGTGCGGGGCACCTACGACGACGTCAATCGGCTGTGCACGCAGGCCGCCGACCGTTTCGGCTGGGGACTCGTCAACATCAATCTCCGGGGCTACTACGGGGAGGGCTCGAAGACCATGGCCTTCGAGATCGCCGAACAGCTCGGCTGGCGGCTGCCGACGGCGGTGGTGGCGCCGATGGCGGGCGGCTCGCTGTTGACCAAGCTCGACAAGGGGTTTGGCGAGTTCGCGGGGGCGGGGCTCGTCTCCGGCGCCCGGCCGCGGCTGTACGGGGCCCAGGCGGCGGGCTGCGCGCCGATCGTGCATCTGGTGGAGCAGGGCGGGGAGCAGCTGACGCCGGTGGTGCCGCAGACCATCGCGCGCTCGATCGCGATCGGCAATCCAGCCGACGGCCGGTTCGCGGCCCGGGCGATCCGGGCGAGCGATGGCTGGGCGACCGGCGTGTCCGAAGCCGCGCTGGTCCAGGGCATCAAGCTGCTGGCCGAGACCACCGGCGTGTTTACCGAGACGGCGGGCGGGGTGACGGTGGCCGGGGCGCTGGCCCTGGCCCGGACCGGTCGGCTCCGGCCCGACGACGAAGTCGTGCTCTGCATCACCGGCAACGGGCTCAAGACCGTCGAGGCGCTCGAGGGCGCGCTGCCCGACGCCCCGATCATCGCGCCCCGGCTTCGCGAACTGGAGGTTCTTCATGCCCGTGACCTTTAGCCTGCCCACCGTGCTGGCCCGTCTGGCCGACGGCCGGGCCACGATCGACGCCACCGGCGAGACGCTGGGCGAGGTGGTGGCGGCGGTCGCCGAGCGCTACCCCCGGCTGGCGCCGCGGCTCAGGGATGCCGACGGCGGCCCCTATCCATTCGTGACCTACTATCTGAATGACGAGGACATCCGGTTCCGGGGCGGATTCGCCGCGCCGGTGCGGGAGGGTGACGAGATCACCGTGGTGGCGGCCATCGCGGGCGGCTGAGCCGCCCGCGGGGAGGCCGGCCCGGGCTAATACTGCTCGATCAGCGTCTTGGCGACCGCCTCGAGTCCCCGCTGCCAGACCGGCCGCCGCCGCCACTCGGCCAGGTTCACCTCGCGTGATCGGGCGAAGTCGGCTTCCAGCCCGTCGGCGATGGCGCGGGCCATGGCCTCGTCGGCGATCCCGACGATGTTCTCCTCGTTGAGCTCCATGCTCCGCTCGTCCATGTTGGCCGAGCCCACCACCGACCAGTTGTCATCCGCCACGATCGTCTTGGCGTGCATCATGGCCGGCTGGAACTCGAAGATCCGCACCCCCGCCTCCAGCAGGTCCTGATAGTAGCTCCGGCCCGCCAACTGGACCGGCACGGCGTCGGTATGGTTGCCGGGCACCAGGATCCGCACGTCAACGCCGGCCCGGGCCCGCTCGATCACGGCGTTCCGGATCCGGGGATCGGGAATGAAGTACGAGTTGCAGATCCACAGCCGCCTCCGGGCATTGCGCATCGTCAGCCAGAACAGCAGCCGAACCTGCTGCTGCACGTCCGAGGGCGAGCTCACCACCGACAGGCCGCAGGGGCCGTCCGAGGGTGGAATGGCGGGAAAGAACCGCTCGCCCGTGAGAATCTCGCCGTTGCAGTAGGCCCAGTTCTCGGCAAACGCCGACTGGATGCCGGCCACCAGCGGCCCGGTGATGTGCACCATGCTGTCGCGCCATTCGTGATTGGTGCGGACATCGCCGGCCCACTTCTTGGAGATGGCCGCGCCGCCGGTGAACGCCACCCTTCCGTCCACCACGATGGCGCGGCGGTGGGTGCGGCGATAGATCCGCACCAGGTTGTTGATCCCGAACGGGCGGAACCGCTCGACCCTGACGCCGGCGTCGTGCAGCTCGCGCCGATGCGCCCGCTTGAGCTTGAGCGAGCCGAAGCCGTCTACCAGGACCCGGACCTCCACGCCCGCCTGGGCCCGCTCGATGAAGACATCGAGGAATTGGCGGCCGATGGCGTCGGGCTCGAAGATGTAGACTTCGAAATTGATCGTGTCCTGCGCCTGGCGGAGGGCCTGGAGCATGGCGGGATAGAACCGGTCGCCGTTCTGCAGCAGCTCGATCCGGCCACCGCGGTAGACCGGACAGTTGAGGAACCCCGCCGCCAGGGTGAGAAACCCCTCGCTCCCCGGCTCGGGGGCCTCGCCCAAGGCGAAGGTCGGCTCCTTCCAGTCGGGCAGGAACAACGCGCCCGCCACCGCGACCAGGGCCACGGCTCCGACGATCATGAGGCCCCACGCCCACCAGGGCAGTCCCGCATCGAACAGCTCGGTCATGCCGCCTCCGGCGGGCGCTGCAACGCCACCCGCGCGAGCAGAGGGTGGTGATCGGAGCCGTACACGGTCGCTCCGCGGTCCCGTGGATGCTCGTCGACCCGCTCCACCTGCGCCCCGGTGATTCGGCCGTGCCCGTCGCGGACCAGCAGATAGTCGAGGGTCAGCCGCGGGAGCGCGTGAAAGGTGTGCCGCCAGGCCGGCACCGTGGCCGGCAGTCCTGCGGTGAACCCGGCGGCCGTGAGGAGGTGCCAGGCCCGCTCGCGGCGCCCGCGCCCCACATTGAGGTCAGCGCCCAGAATGATCGGG